>JBAWVW010000033.1:0-18193 GCA_037147055.1 Actinomycetes bacterium | reverse complement strand
TTTCGTTACGTAAAGCAGAGGATTTAGACAAACTCAATGTTGAGTGGAAATTGGGCTCGCCAGCGCAGTCCCTCAATACCGAAAAACGTATTCTCACTTTGAACACAGGCGAAGAGATCTCTTACGACGGTTTAATCATTGCCACAGGATCTGTTGTTCGGCGTCTGACTGATGAGCCCGAGTGGAAAGGCATTCATGTTGTGCGGACGCTTGACGATTCTTTGGCCTTGCGTGCGGAACTTAATCCAGGGACCAAAGTTGTGGTTATTGGAGCGGGCTTTATTGGGCTTGAAGTAGCGGCCACGGCTCGGGCTCGGGGTTGCGAAGTGGTTGTCCTTGAAGGCGCAGAGGCACCGATGATGCGCGGCCTAGGCGCAGAAATGGGTCACGCAGCAGCGATGGTGCATGGTGATCATGGTGTCACCATGGCCTTCAATGTTCGGGTCACAGGTTTAGCGCAAGGTCAGCCCGGCCATGTCGGAGGTGTGACTGTGCAAGATGGACCGATGATTGTTGCCGATGTGGTTGTCGTCGGAATTGGCGTGATCCCTGCCACACAATGGCTCGACGGAACACCTTTAACATTGGGCGACGGAGTTGTTTGTGATGAAACATTGAATGCCGGCATTGAGGGTGTGTACGCCGCTGGCGATGTCTGTCGTTGGTATAACAATCTGTACGACAAAGAAATGCGTGTTGAACATTGGACAACAGCATCTGAGCAAGGTGCCGCAGCAGCCAGCAATTTGTTGGCCGTGTGGCGCGGCGAAGAACCAAAACCGTATTCCGCAGTTCCATTTTTCTGGAGCGATCAATTCACTGCGCGGATCCAATTTTTGGGTCGTTGCGACGGTGATGAAAGTCCGCACATTGTTGTCGGCTCACCCGAAGAGAGATCTTTCGTGGCGCTCTATGAGAAAGATGGTGTGTTGAAAGCGGCTTTGGGTGTCAGTCGTCCGCGACAACTGATGCCATTTCGTAAATTGCTTTCCGAGCGCGCAACCTTTGCCGAAGCCATGGAGTTGGTTGCGACGTTTGTTGCAAGCTGAACAAACTCGTGACATGAGCAATTTATTTGGTTAGTCTTTAATCGTGCCGATATCACGGGAGACTGAATGATGGCAAAGGTGATTAACTAATGCCCCGTCTTGATGCCGAGCGAATCGCATTATGGAAATCATTCCAAATGGCAGGCGAAGTGGTTTCGCGTCGTATTGAGGCCGAAATGTTTGATGAGTTTCATCTCGCATTGCCGCAGTTTGACATGTTGGCGATCCTGGCGAACAACAAAGATCAACTGCGCGTCAAAGAACTATGCGAATTGTTATCGGCGGTTCCCAGCAGTTTGTCGCGAAGAATCGATTCTCTTGTGGAACGTGGTTACGTGACGCGTGAAGAAGCCCCGACGGTTGACGACAATCGGGCAGTGATCGTGCGCTTAACGCGCATGGGGCGATTGGTGTGGCGGGATTCAAACATTCTCTATCGACGGGCGATTCAGCGCGAATTCGCTGCTGGCTTGACTGAACCAGAGGTGAGCACGATGATTCGTGTGCTCACAAAAGTGTCTCCGTTTAAAAAGTGAATCGTTGGGCGCGTTGGTGGGTTATTGCATTGCTGGGGTCAACCCCAGTTGTCGTTTCGGTGGTACACGGTTTGATGGGTGGAGCAATTTTGCTTCAGGATCGTGCCGTCTTTGGGCTGCAGGTTGCTGACGCTGCCACTGGATCGTTCCCGTCGTTGGGTCAATACAGTTGGCACGGGTGGAGTCACCTTGGCTCGTTGCTGTTTTACATGTTCGTACCATTTCATTGGCTCGCAGGTGGTGCGTCATGGGGTCTTTTCGTTGGGGCGGGAGCGTATTCATGTGCACTTTTGGTACTGATTGCATGGTTGGCTTTTCGCTTGCGCGGGCTTTGGGGCACTGCCACTGCTGTGGCCTTGCTTTTGGCATCGTGGATGAGTGTTGGTGGCATAGCCAGTGCTGATGTTTGGACTCCCTTCTTAGCTCTTCCATTGTTTGTGTTGTTTGTGACGGCAGCCTGGGGAGTGACCGAACGAGATCGTCCATCAATGTGGTTGATGTGTATGAGTGCAGCACTGGTTGTCCAGGTGCATGTGGGTTATTTACCGATTGTTGGTTTGATCGGTGTCACAGCCTTGTCAACTTTTTGGTGGACGGGGGGCAATCAACGGGCCATTGCACGTCCGATCTTGAGTTGCTTATTGTTGTTCCTACCTCTGGTTTTTAATCCCCGTGATTCAGCCACCAACTTTGTTCACTTATGGCGTTTTTTCTCACATTCAGATACTCCAACGATCGGATTGTCCCGAGGGTTGCGGGTGGTTGCCTTTGAGATGAGTCCCGAGGCGTCGTGGTTACAAGGCCCGTCAAGTGAGGGCATCGTGGGCGAAGCCCGCAACGGTTCGCTGGTATGGCTTTTCGGCGTTGTCATCATTCTGTTGTTATGCACTATTTGGGTTTTTCGTTCCCCCGCTGATTCACCTCGACGAAGGTTTGGAAGTTCAGTGCCGATTATGTGGGCCGGGCTTGTGGCGATGGTCATCGGAGTTGCGCAAGTACGCGGTTATTTGATCCCGTATGTGGTGTTGTGGCGCGCTGTCATTGTGATGTTGATTGTGGCGTGGATCGTGGGAGTGATATTGGCGAACACGTCAATGGTTCGCCAACCTCTGATCACGGCTGGGGCGATGGGCTTATTCGTACTCAACTTGATCGGCGCCATTCTTCCGGCCACTCAAGTCTCAACCGTGATGCCCGACGCTGTGCGTGTGCGTGAAGCGATTACCCAAGCAGTTGTTTTTGAAGAAAATTCCACCTCGGCTGACGACAGAGCGATCCTATTTCGTCTCGGAGATGGGGGACTAGTGGGATTGTATCCCGCACTGCTCTATGACTTTGAACAGCGCGGCATCCCTGCGGGGATTCCCGCTGATCTGGAGCGGGTTTTTGGGGATCGTGTCTTGAGTCCAACCGATGTTTCGAGCGTATGGATGGTGTGCGACACGGGATATGCCTTCTCATTGTTGTCCTCCGCCAGTGGGGCGAAAATTGTCAGTGTGATCTCACCTTTCACACCCGAGGAAGAAGCCAAAGTTGTTGAACTGCAGACCCTCTTGGCAATTGAATTGCGCACTCTTGGACATGTGGAGTCGGTGACCTCACTTGATTCACCTTTGGTGGCTATAAGTTTGAGTGAGTTGGATATCAATCATGAAGCAGCCCAAGAGTTAGCCACTCTGAATCAGCGCGCATCCACACCCGGCGATCGCTTTGGCATTGTCGCTTTTGCTCCGTCTCATGTTCCCGACATTTGGTGGCCGCTTGAAGTTTTTTAGTTGTCCTGAGTTGCTCTAAATTCGTTATTGGACACATCAACACAGCAGACTTGAGGCTTACCTTGATGTCAGGAGCCATTATGTTCAATGCAGTTATCGTTGATGCGATTCGCACGCCTCTAGGTCGTCGAAATGGAAAATTGAAAGACTGGCACCCAGTTGATTTAGTCGCCGAAACAATGAATGCCTTGGTTGAACGCACTGGAATTGATCCTGGTATTATTGATGATGTCGTCATGGGTTGCGTGATGCAGGCCGGTGAACAGTCGACGAATATTGCGCGCAACGCTGTCTTAGCGGCAGGGTGGCCAGAAAGTGTTCCAGGAACAACTGTTGATCGCCAGTGTGGATCTTCGCAACAGGCCGCGCACTTCGCCGCCCAAGGTGTCATGGCTGGCGCATACGATGTCGTCGTCGCCTCTGGAGTCGAAGTTATGACACGCGTTCCCATGGGAGCATCAATGGTTGATGGAAAATATGGTTGGCCATTTGGGCCCCGAGTCAGTGCGCGCTATCAACCACAAGGTGGGTTGGTGCCACAGGGCATTTCGGCGGAAATGATCGCCGACAAGTGGGGCATCAGTCGCGAGGATATGGATCGTTTTGGTGTGCAGTCCCAGTTCCGTGCGGCTCGTGCGACTGCTGAGGGTCGCTTTGAGCGAGAAATTCTCCCGCTCAAAGATGCCGAAGGAAACATGATGACCACGGATGAGGGTTTACGTGAAACGACGATGGAAAGCCTCGGCAAATTGAAGCCTGCGTTCCGTTCGCTTGAAGAAGGCGGGCGCGTGACTGCCGGAAACTCCTCGCAAATCACTGATGGAGCGGCAGCGATTTTGATCATGAGTGAAGAGAAGTGTCGTGCGCTTGGTTTGACGCCACGTGCTCGTTTCGTCAATTTCGCTCTTGCTGGTGATGATCCGCGGTACATGCTGACCGCTCCAATACCAGCGACGCGCAAGGTTCTTGAGCGCGCAAAGATGACCATGGAAGATATTGACTTGACGGAAATCAATGAAGCTTTTGCCTCAGTTGTTTTGGCTTGGGAAAAAGAGTTCCATCCCGATATGGAGACCGTGAATCCCAATGGTGGGGCCATTGCTTTAGGCCACCCACTTGGTTGCTCGGGGGCGCGCTTGATGACCACA
The DNA here is from genome assembly GCA_037147055.1 of Actinomycetes bacterium. Lineage (GTDB taxonomy): Bacteria > Actinomycetota > Acidimicrobiia > Acidimicrobiales > Ilumatobacteraceae > Casp-actino8. Next base: position 13,685 of record JBAWVW010000033.1, on the reverse strand, counting down.
TTGTTGAATGAACTTGAGCGCACTGGTGGTCGTTTCGGACTGCAGACGATGTGTGAGGGCGGCGGCATGGCAAATGCCACGATCCTTGAACGTTTGGGTTAGGACCATTGATGCTCGCCGTGGATTTCGCAGGTGTGATCTGGATTCTCGGTGCGGTAATTTTGTTCTTTTTCTTATGGCGTGTCGGAGTTGGGATGCTGCGCAGCATGACTACCCCACTTCCAGCCCCGCCACCTGAAGGCGAACTCCGTCGAGTCAATGTGCGCTATCGCTGCAGTTTGTGTGGGGTTGAATTGCGCATGACGATGGCCCCCGAACAAGATCCCGTTCCACCTCGGCACTGTATGGAAGACATGGATTTCGTGGCTCCCGTTGAGTGAACGGGAAGTTACACGCTTGTGACTATCCCCTGCCTTATCCACAAGTTGGGGATAAAGGTCAATGCTGGGTCAATGATATTTGGTCGCGGTGTATAGCCCACCGAGAATAAAGCCCAACCCAGCGACCAGATAGAGGTTGCTTCGGCCACCCGGAACGGCGCCCAAGTAATACAGCAAAATCACTAATGCACCGAGAATAAATAGGGCAAACATCAAGATCGGGACCCATTGCGGGCTTTGCTTGACATATTTGGGGACAGGCGGCGTGTAGCGAGTCGAGGCAGAAACCCCATTCTCGTTATGAGTTGGTGTACCGGAGTCGCCTTCGTTGGGTCGAGTGCCCTTCGGGGTCGTACGTCCGCCTGATTTACGTTTCGGAGGTGCCACGAGATGAAAGTGTACGCACTGGTGATAGTCACTGCCTCACTGACGACGAGGTTCCGCCTCGGTTTTATCAAAATTGGTTTTAGGCTGACGAGGTGAAGCGGGTTCTGGTCATTGACAGTTACGACAGTTTTGTCTACAACTTGGTGCAGTATCTCGGAGAACTTGGTGCCGATCCAATCGTCTACCGTCATGATGATTTGACGGTTACTCAGGCCCTGGCTCTCGCAGTTGACGGCGTCTTATTATCCCCAGGACCAGGTCGCCCAGAAGAGGCAGGGATCATTTGTGATGTGATTACACCTTTCGCTGAACGAGGAACACCGGTGTTCGGAGTATGTCTCGGACATCAGGCGATCGGCCATGTCTTTGGCGGAAACATTATTGGCGCACCTCAACTGATGCACGGGAAGACCAGCGAAGTAGCGCATCAGAATGTTGGCGTATTCGCAGGCGTGGCGAACCCATTTACTGCCACGCGCTATCACTCTTTAGTAATTGAGCGAGACACAATGCCAGAAGATTTAGAGATCACGGCCGAAACATTCGATGGAACTGTGATGGGTGTTCGTCATCGAATTTTGCCCGTCGAAGGCGTGCAATTTCATCCGGAAAGTATTCTCACAAGTTCGGGGCGAGACATGCTGCGAAATTTTCTTACAACTTGCGGGTGATTGAACTCGAAGATTACGGCGTTGTTGTTGCAATGGTCGTTACAGGCGTGGTTGTTGTTGTCGCCACGATTGCCTTGCCAACTTTTAACAACACCTGGCTTCCAGGAATGGATTGCACATTAGCGCTTGGATCTTGGGCGATCACTCGACCATCGTTAGCACTTGCTGCGGGCACTTCAATGTATTCAACCATGACAATAAATCCGCTTGAGACAAGTTTGGCGGTGGCTTGGGCCTCGGTGAGGCCTGAAACTAAAGGCACCGCACTGGTGGCTTGACCAGTTGACACGTAGATAGTGAGTGCTGAACCCTTTGTGGTCTCACCACCGATTGACGGACTAGTGCGTGTGACGCGACCCGAATCAACAGTGGCACTTGCCTCTTCGACGACAGTGACGAGGAACTTAAAAGGCTCGCCTTCTAGCACCGAACGCGCAGCCTGGGTTGTTTGCCCTTGGACATCGGGAATTTTTATGACTCCACTACCTTGACTGACAACAAGATCAATGGTTGCACCACCAAGCACCTGCTCGCCACTTTTGGGCATTGTAGAGATGATTGTATTTTCTGGCGCAGTTGGATCGTTTTGTGGTGTGACAATACCGATGGTGAGTCCGAGATTAAACAGCGCAGTGCGCGCTTGGTCAATTGTTAAGCCGGTCAGATTAGGCACTGGAATGGGGGTATTTGAAGGGTTATAGACAACAGTGATTGAGTCACCATCACGCACAGATTCGCCAGGATTTGGAATTTGCTTCCACACCATGTTGTCATCAACAGAGTTTGTCTCCTCAGCTTCTGGGACGACCTTCAGTCCCAAATCTTCGAGAGTGGTGACGGCTTGATCAAGCGACAGTGAGGTCACATCGGGAAGAGCGAAGGTGGCGGTCTGACTTGTGCCACCTGAGAGAGCGAGAAAAGTGACGACGGCGGCCACAATCAAGAACAATGTTGCGGAGACTGCAGCGATCACAATTGATGTGCGTCGTTTTTGTAGATCATTGATGTCATTGATTGCGCTACTCGGTGTGTATCCAGGTGGATAGTCGAGGTTGGGGTTAATGGTTGTGCGTGGCATAACTGAAGTTGCGCCAGCATCTTGAGCCGCGCTTGTTGGGGTGTAGGCCTGATCATCAGGTCCTCCAACGATGGGCCCAGCGGGTATCACCGTTGTTGGGGCGTTGTCAGGTAATGACGGATCACCGTTGCGACGATTGATGGCGTCAGCTAAAGCCTGCACCGGAACGCCATCGCGGAACCGTCGTAAATCATCGCGCGCCGCTTCAGCTGTGGGATACCGCATGCCGGGATCCTTGGCCAACAAACGTGCCACGATGGCTTCGAAGGCGCGGGGGACGTCGCCGGCGATTTGGTTGAGCGGTTGCGGCGAGTCATGAACTTGCTTATAGGCAATAGATACCGGGTTATCGCCCGAAAATGGTGGGTGTCCAGCGACCATTTCATAAAGAACGATGCCAAGTGAATACAGATCACTACGCGGATCGGGTTGACCACCCTGAGCCTGCTCGGGTGAAAGGTAAGCGGCAGTTCCCATCACTGCGCCTATCTGTGTGAGGTTGCTGTCGGCAGCGCTTCCGAGTGCACGCGCGATACCAAAGTCGGCCACTTTTAATTGCCCGTTCGAACCGATGAGAATGTTTCCGGGCTTGATATCACGGTGGACGACATTATTGCGGTGGGCGAAAGACAAGGCCGCTGCCACTTCGATACCAACCTCGGCGGCTTTCGTGGCACTGATTTGACCAACATCGGCGAGGGCTTCAGCCAGTGTGCGACCCGGGACATATTCCATCGCCATGAAATATGTGTTGTTACTGCGGCCCCAGTCGTAGACGCTGACGATGTTTGGGTGATTGAGGTTTCCGGCGGATTGTGCTTCGCGTCGAAACCTTTCAACAAATGCGGGGTCAGTGGCGAACTCGGGGAAAAGAACTTTGATGGCTACGAGACGATCAAGCAGGATGTCGCGAGCCAGATAAACATCGGCCATACCACCGCGCCCGATGCGTTGTTGCATCTCATAGCGATCGTTCATAATGACTGAATTGTTGTCCGACATAACTCTTGTAGAGGCTACCGAGTCCATTGCCTGAGATACGGTCGCCCCTGTTCAGAGGGGCCGAAAAGGGAATATCTCTTCATCGCGTGAGGGCAATATCAAGAACCTTCTTAGCGATTGGTCCAGCCAAGGTTCCTCCAGTTCCGGCACTGATGTCGGCGGTGGTTCCCTTGAGCATGACGACGATGGCGTAGCGCGGCGCTTGAGCAGGGGCAAAGGCGATGATCCAAGCATGAGAACTTTGCGGTTCCCCCGCCGCATTCAGTTGCGCGGTTCCGGTCTTGGCAGCGGCCTGAATGCCGTTGGCTAAGGTCATACAACACTTCGCCGTACCTTCGTTCACAACTCCAATCATCAGTTCAGTCAATAACGCCGAGGTCGCAGAACTCATCGGGGTCTTCCACACCGTGGGAGAGGTGCGTCGCAGCACTGCGCCACTGTGGTCGTAAGTCGCTGCGACAACATAAGGCTTCATCATCATTCCCTTGTTGGCAATTGAGGCAGCAACCATTGCCATGTGTAACGGCACCATCTGGGTATTGCCTTGACCGAATCCTCCGATTCCTAAGAGGGGCACATTCTTTTTAAAATAATCAACATTTCCGAATTGGCTACTCACAGTGCGGGGAAGATCAAATGGGATAACTTCACCGATACCAAAACCCTTGGTGATGTCTACCATTTTTTGCGGACCGAGAGCGATAGCCGTGCGAGCGAATGGTGTGTTACATGAACGACGGAAGACTTCGGCTAAATCACCACCGCAAACTTTGTTGCCATAGTTCTGAATGGGATCATTAGTTTGTGGCGGAAGAAACTCAGATTCGTCAGCCCACGATGATTCTGCATTGATCAGTCCTGCATCAAGCGCCCCCGCCGCAGTGATGACCTTAAACGTTGAACCCGGCATGTATCGCTCTTGGTAAGCATTCGCCAGAAGGGGTTTACCTGGCATGGAGTCGAGATATCTCAAAACATCACCCGCAAGTTCATCATCTTGAACGGCAACGAGATTGGGGTCATAGGTTGGATAACTCCACATCGCCTTGATGGCTCCTGTCGAAGGTTCAATCACAACAACACTGCCTTCACGATTGCCAAGGGCATCCTTGGCCGCTTGCTGAATACGCGAGTCAAGAGTGGTCTGCACTGAACCCGTGGTGTTCTGCCCATTGAAAAGCGAATCAATTCCTTTGATCTGCTGTTCCACAGTACGGCCCGCCAAAATATCGTTTTGCGTCTTTTCTAATTGAGTGGCACCATACGCAAAGGTGAAATATCCTGTAACTGCTGAATAGAGATCGCCCTTTGGGTATGTCCTCTGCCACGCAAATTCACTTCCTGATTCGTTGCGAATCGATGTGGCAATGACCACCCCATCCTTGGTGCGGATATCTCCACGAGGATCGTTGTAGTCGCGTACGGTTTGACGAGTATTGCGCGTGTCGCTATCAAGAGTATTTTTGCGTCCTACCTGAATGACATTAAGTTGCACGAACAAAATCACGTAAAGAATGATCATCGCTAATGCAAGGTGACGGATGCGCGAGTTCACGATTGGTCGTCCTGATCGTTTGGATGGCGTTTTGATTTCCGTATCGCTCTGCGTACGGCAAATCGTTCCCCAGAGGTGGCGGTGTCAGGAACTTCACCGAGGCCTCTAGCTGAACTATCGCTCACTCGGATGAGTAGTGCCAGCAAAATATAATTGGCGACAAGGCTTGAGCCCCCATAACTGACGAAAGGCAATGTGATGCCTGTGAGGGGAACGACGCGAATGACTCCACCGATGATGATGAAAGCCTGCGTCCCAAGAATTGTCGTGAGACCAACAGCAAGAAGTTTTTCGAATGGGCGATGGGTACGCATTGCGGTTCGTAGACCGGCACCGATGAGCAACAAAAATGCGATGAGGATTGCCGTTGCCCCGAAGAGCCCCATCTCTTCACCAATCGCCGCGAAGATGAAATCGTTTTTCGCTTCGGGAATGCGAGTCGGGTCACCGAGTCCCAAGCCAGTACCGCTGACGCCACCGCTGCCAAGGGCATACATGGCTTGGGCGATTTGAAAGCCTTTGGCTTCATACCGACTCCATGGATCAAGCCAAATAGCAAAACGGGTTTGCACATGATCAAACATGAAATAAGCCGCCGTTGCGCCGGCCACAAAAAGTCCGAGACCGATAACGAGAAAACTTGTTTTTTCTGTAGCAACCCAGACCATGACGATGAACAAGGTGAAGAACAACAAACTTGATCCGAGATCTTTCTGACCAACCATGACAATGACGGAGAATCCCCACGCGGTGAGTAGTGGCAGCAAGTGGCGCGGCTCTGGAAGATTGAGTCGACCAACTTTCCATGTGCCCGCCGAAATAAGTTCGCGATTTTCCGATAGGTAGCCAGCAAAAAATAACGCCAGAGCTAATTTGGCAAATTCTCCCGGTTGAAAGTTGATGGGTCCTACATTCACCCAAATACGCGCTCCACCTGATGAAAAACCGATCCCAGGCACCATGGGAAGCAATAACAAACCTGCACCGAAAAAGAAGAAGGTCCATGTATAGCGTGCTAAATCATTCACTCGTTGGACAAGAAAAAGAACAGCGATAAAGCACGCCACGCCGATAAAAGTCCATGTCGTTTGCAGACCTGCAAGGCGTTCAGATAGGCGGGCAATCATCACGTAACCGAGACCGTTCAGTAGAACGGCGACTGGGAGCAAAGTTGAATCAGCACCTTGTGCTAACCAACGCACACCAATATGAGCTGACATCAGCACCAACAAAAGAACAGCCAGAAACGGAAGGATTCGCGGCGGTATCACAGAGTTCTTGCCGAGTGAGGCCAAGGTGTAGGCGGTGGCCGTAATCATTGCGGCCATGAAAACTAATTGAAATTCAGTTGAGCGCCGTGCCGCTCCGATGGGTTGACTGGTGCCGTTCACTGAGCCGATGTGATGGCGGAAATGATCACTGTGACAGTGATCGCTGCTGCGGCCAACCACATCGCGTATGCGCCGACTCTGAACCAGGGTGAAGGCGAAGTGGTGGGCGAGTGTGGCTCAACACCGGTGGCACTCTCCACAATGATTTCACTTGGCTGATTGTTCTCGGGTGCGGTCATGGGTTCGTTAGGTACTACTTCAAAGTCGACCACAACAACAGTGATGTTGTCCCGCCCACCATTTCGATTGGCGAGATCGACTAAACGATCTGATAAATCTTGTGCAGAAACTGAAGCTCGAATCTCAATCTCAATCTCGGCGTCATCGGCTTCATCGACTAGTCCGTCGCTACACAGAATGTAACGGTCACTATCTTCGACTATTCGTCCTTCAACATCGGCGAGAACCCACGAGTCAATACCCATAGCGCGCAGAACGATATTGCGCTGAAAGTGCACGCGCGCTTCAGCGCGTGAGATAACGCCACGATCAACAAGGGTTTGCACGTGAGAGTGATCTTTAGTCACTTGATGTAGTTCGTTGTGACGCCACAAATAAGTGCGACTGTCACCAACATTGGCGACAACGATTTTATTTTCAAGAGGATTAGTGACGACTAAGCCCGTCAAGGTGGTTCCCATGCCATTTTTGTTTGGATCGTGCATGGCCTCCATGTATATGGCGGTGTTAGCCGTGGAGATGGCGTCACTCACGAGTCCTGGCGACGTGAGGGGGGATGACTGCGAAAGATAGATCTCCGCAAGGGTGCGAACGGCGATGTCACTGGCAACTTCGCCAGCGCGGTGTCCACCCATTCCATCGGCGACGAAATACAAACCATCAATGGCGATATAACTATCTTCGTTGCCAGTGCGCACTTGGCCCACATGGGTGGTCGCTCCGAAGGTCGCCGAAATCATTTGCTGGCCTCAATGATGACTCGACCGATTTGCAAACGGTCGCCGATTTGTAAAAGAACCTTGTCTGTGATCCGTTCATTGTTGACAAATGTGCCATTGGTTGATGACAAGTCTTCAACTGTTGTCAGACCTTCATCCAGAGTCACGCGGGCGTGATGAGTGCTGGCGAATTCGTCATCACCGATACTTAAGTCGTTGTCTTCGCTGCGCCCAATGGTGTAGCCAGATTCATTGACGGTGAAGGTAAAACCTTTGAGGTGTGCTGGCGCCACGACTTTCATATGGGTGACACGATACGGGCGATCAACCTTGACCGCTCCTGGAATGGCCCCTGAAGGGGGTCGGATGGTTGCATCTGGGGGCCGAGAGGATCGATTCATTGCTGGTAAGCGAACTTCATTCCACACGGCCCACAAAACTCGGGCAAAGAACAAATAGAGCACTAGCAACAAAGCGACTTTTAAGATGCTGAGCAATTGGTCAGTCATGGTCGATGAGCCAACAGTGAAGGCCTACTGCGCCTCGTAGCGAACGGTGTAAGTTCCCACAGAGATGATGTCGCCATGGCGCAGAGTTCGCGGTGCAGTGATAGTGACCCCATTGACTTTGGTGCCGTTGGTGGAGGCAAGATCGGTGACTGTGTGGGCGTCGGCAAGAAAGGTGACCTCGGCGTGACGACGACTGACATTGGAATCATCAAAAGCGATATCGCAGTCACTAGAACGTCCAATGACGACCGGCGCAGTACCCACATTGACTCGACGATCGTCGGCGAGAATCAATACTGCAGTGCCCGAGACTGCTTGCGTTTTTCGGACGACTGAATCAATGTCAATTCGACCAGAAGTGAGATTCTCATCGCTTTTGATTGTGACGAGAACGGTTCCGCGCAGATGGTAACTCTCGTCGGCGCAGTACTCCTTGACAGCCTCAACTAGTTCGGCAATCAGGGCAGCTTCAATCTCAGCCAAAGCGGCATGGTCAGTGGGTGAAAGGCTGATGACAAATTCGTTGGGTACAACTCGCCGCCCTTTCACATCGACGGCGCGCTTGCTGTCGATTTCTTTGACGAGTCGGCGACCGATCTCAATGGGGCGGACACTGCTTTTGAATGCGCGACTGAACATGCCTTCAACCATACGCCCTAGTCCATTCTCAAAAGATTGTAAGCCCACAGAAATGCTCAGGGTATCGGGGGTTGGGGTGTTGGTGAGTGCAGGGATACCCTGAAGGTTGTTACTCGGGCGAGTGGCGAAATGGCAGACGCGCTAGCTTCAGGTGCTAGTGATCGTAAGATCGTGGGGGTTCAAGTCCCCCCTCGCCCACCAAGATGCTGAGTTAGCCCCGATGAGCGGTCTGCTCTAGGGTGCATCTATGACTACCACCACTTCAGAGATGCCTCAACGACTCGTCAACTTGCGGCGTTGGAATGTGGCTTTAGGGTTCTTGCACGGCGTGCAGGCACTGGCGATTCTGTTGATGGCGGGGAACTTCGCGATCACTATTACTTCCAACTTTCCCGTCGGGCCTCCGGGAACGCGCTTGGAAATGCCACAGAGTTTATTCGACTTAGCTGTTGGGCCAGCCGTTGCTGTTTTCCTCGCTCTGGCAGCGATTGATCATCTGTTAACGGCCACCATCAAGCGTGCCACCTATGAAACCGATCTCGCTCGTGGCATCAACCGCTTTCGTTGGGTGGAGTATGCGTTCAGCGCCACGCTGATGCTGATTCTGATTGGTTCATATAGCGGTGTCACCGATATCACCGCCATCTTCGCTGTCATTGGTGCGAACGTTGGAATGATTTCATTCGGATGGCTGCAAGAAACTTTGAATCCGATTGGACGATCAAAGACCACAATGTTGCCATTTTGGTGTGGGGCTTTGGTCGGTATCACTCCGTGGATTGCGATTTGGTTCAACGTCATTGGGGCCGACACTGTTCCCGGTTTCGTGTATGGCATTGTCGTGGCCGAACAGATTTTCTTTTTCTCATTTGGATTGAATCAGTGGTTGCAATATCGCGGACGCGGCAAGTGGTCCAACTATCTCTATGGAGAAAAGGTGTATCTCGTTCTTAGTTTGGCGGCAAAGTCGGTGCTGGCCTGGCAGATTTATGGCGGATCATTGTCCAATTAGAACATTAGGGCTGTGTCAATCGTCGGCGTAGTTCGACATACACCGCGTCACCAACGATCGCTGTGAGTTCTTGCGACAAACTCTTGACAACTTGATGTTCTCCGACGTAGGCCTCGGGTTCCTCGGTGCAACACCAGGCCATGTTCTCACCGTGCTCGCCCCAATCAGATTTTTTCCAAGCACGCACTGTGGCGATTTCTACATCATCTTCGCGCATCACCCAATCAACCTTGATCGGTAATTGCCAACATACAGAAGGTTTCCAATCAACAGGTGATTCGTTATAACTGAGAGCACCGAGGTGCAACGCGCAACCCTCACCGCCGGCAAAACCCCGACGGTTATGAAAGATGCAGGCACCGTCAATCACTCGCGTTGCATTGTTTTGTTCATCGCGAAAAATTCCGTTGACTAGTGCTTCGTCATGAAACTGAAAAATCTCTGGTGACAGAGTGGCAGCTAATGCAGCGATATTCATTGCTTCGTCAGGCCCATCAAGTTCTGCCCCGAGCGAGCAACAGCCGTGACCAGTTTCGGCATCTCGTGTGGATCCGATACCGAGACAGCCGCGACCCCAAATGCACGTCCATTGTGAAGTCATGAAATTCCGGTCAAAACGCCAAATGGTTTCCCCTGTATCAACCTCGTCATACTGAATCTCCGGTGATGCGGGTATGTCAGTCATAGAAGTAGGTTACGGCGACACTCTTGACACACGACTCACCGGTCAACCACATCCTCCTCGCCCCGGCTCGCGGCGCTCTCATTTATTGCCCACCACGAATGATGAGGCTTTGCCTAGTGGCTCACACGATGGCGATGTGGCAAACTGTTCTTGACGCGGGGGTGTAGTCATGCGAATAATCGTTCAGGTTGCTCAGGGGCAATTACGGGGTTTGGTTGAAAACGGACTCGATATATTTATGGGAGGTCCATACGCGGTTTTTATGCTGTTGACCGTCGGCGGTTGTGTGCACTTTGAAGTTGAGACTTCATGAAATTTCGCACCGCTGGAATATTGGTTCTTTGTTTAACTGGGTTTGGGACGATAGTCGCTGTCGCTACGGCGCCTCCAAGCAATAACAAACCCGAGGAGTTGGAGGCTATTCAAACTCTTGAAAATGATGAGGCCACTGTGCAAATTGCAAAATGGCTTGACAGAATTGCTAATCCCCCAATTACGGATAATCAAAATCAAAAGATTGAAATCAGCCCTAAATCTGTTGTAGCTCCAACTACTCCTTTGCCCAAAGTTTTGGAATTATTGGACTCGCAGAAATTAATCCTCGTCAAATTGGCCGAGATGTGGTCGCCCTTTGAGGACGACTATCTGAGGGTCAATCAAATGGACCGTTCAGCCATGATCGTGGAGTTCGTTCGTAATAATCAGCCTAAATTGCTCCGGATGATGAAAGAGTACCTGGCCTTAGAGAGCGAGATATCTGAAGCTACTGCAACTCCTTCGTCATGAAACCGAACTGGATACATGTAAAGATCTTGGCAGTTGCTTTCATTGTCCTGGGTATTTCAGCATGCTCAGAAGGCGAAGATATTGATCTGTATAACCAAAAGATGTTTGACACTTCAATTTCTTCCTTTACGACGAGTTGGATAAATAAACATGCCCAAGTTAGATCGGTTCCGGTGTCAACCGTAGACATGTGGTGGGACATGGGATCGGGACTCCTTGATACTCAGCAGGCAAAGAATTATTGGTTCGATATGTCCACCGACTTTTGTTCAAACTCCTTAGATACTGGTTTTTATTTCGATTTCAAGGCACCGTGCACTCGACACGATTTCGGTTGGCGAAACCTTAAGAAACTTGATCAACATTGGAACTGCCTCGGATCTCAGGCGAATAAGCCTTGTGGTTCCAACAGTTTGTCTGAGGGAGAAAGCGGAGGGTACTGGAACTATACCAACCGGTTGATTGTTAATGGACAATTCTCAGAAGACATGAATTTTCATTGTGCAGGTAGATCAATGTTTTATAGACCTGCTTGTTATCACACAGCAGAAACTTATTTTTTAATTGTTAATGTGGCGGCCATGGTGGGATAGTCGCGATGTTCGCGAAGTGAGTTCGGAAAGGTGAGCAATGTGAACGGGAATAAAATTGATGAATCCAAAAAACCTAATTTATTGATGACAACGAAGGCACTTTTGCCGATGGCTCTTTTCGCGATTATCCTAGTATTTATCGTCGGTGTCGCACGTAAAGAAGCATGTTCTACGGCTGTTGGTTCGGTTGATTTCTTAGGAACTATTTACTCACCATGCGACCTAGTTGGCACAGCGGTAGGGATAACAATTGCTGCGATAATTTCTGCGGTTTCATTAATATTTGTACATCAGCAGAAGTTACGTTTAATCATCGCATGTCTGTCAATCGTCGTCTTTATCGCAATTTTATTTGGCGGCTTTTCTTCAATTTCATAATCTTTATGTCAACATCACTTATCGGGAGGTCGTGTTATGGAAACAGTTATTCAGGTTGCTCAGGGGCAATTACGGGGTTCAATCGAAAACGGACTCCATATATTCAAGGGAGTTCCCTACGCCGCTTCGATCGATGGCCCAAACCGCTTTCGTGCGCCGCAGCCGCGTGAATCTTGGTCGGGTGTCCGTGATGCTACGCAGATCGGATTGATTTCGCGTCAAGCACCACTACCAGCACCGTTTGGTTCGCCATTGCCTGATGCAGGGGCTGATTGTTTGAACCTCAATGTTTGGTCGCCCGATGTCAATGGTTCGTTACCAGTGTTCGTGTGGATTCATGGTGGAGCGTTTTATGGTGGCAGTGGAGTTGAAGCTGTCTATGACGGCGCCTCGTTTGCCCGCAACGGTGTGGTGTGCGTGACGATCAACTATCGCCTGGGAGCACAAGGCTTCTTGCATCTCGCTGATCACTTCCCTGAATTCGCAGAATCTGGTAACGCAGGAATACTCGACCAGATCGCTGCGCTGACATGGGTGCAACAAAACATTGCCGCGTTTGGCGGCGATCCGTCACGAGTCACGATCGGAGGCGAATCTGCTGGCGGCATGAGCGTGTCATCCTTGATGGCCACATCCCAGGCCAAGGGATTATTTACTCAGGCGATTCCACAGAGTGGTGCTGGCCATAACGGCATCAGCGCAAAGACGGCAACGGTGATCGCAGGTGAAGTGTTGCGCCGACTTGATGTCAAGCCTGGCGACAGCGCTGCATTGGCAAAAGTCACCGATGAGAAATTATTTGAAGTGCAACTTGAAGTGATGTTGTTGATGGGAGGACCTGAGGCTGAAATTTTCGGTGAAGTGGCTACTTCAATGATGCCCTTCCAGCCAACATATGGAACTCAAGTTTTGCCCCAACAACCTATTGATGCCATCGCCGCTGGTTCGGCGGCAGGTATCAAAGTCTTGACTGGCGCCACGATGCAAGAGTCGTTGGTATTTGTGGTGGCGATGGCGGAGATGTTTAACGAAGAGATGCTTGAAGCATCGGTGACCCAAACTTTTGGTTCAGCCGAAAAAGGACAGGCGGCTCTTGAGTTGTATCGCGCCCATCGACCGAGCGCTCTACCTTTTCAAATCACTGCGGCGGTAGAAACTGATCGCATGTTCATTGTGCCAGCGCGACGCTTGGCAGATGCACAGTTGAAACATTCGCCTGATGTGTGGATGTATCGCTTCGATTGGGCGTCACTGTTGTACGACGGAGCATTTGGTGCATGTCACGCTCTTGAGTTGGTATTTGTGTTCAACAATCTGCATGATCCTGCAGCGACGTATATGTGTGGAGACCATGCTCCGCAAAGTGTTGCTGAGGCAATGCATCAGGCGTGGGTGGCATTTGTCAAGACTGGTAATCCGCAGCACTCCGGTATTCCATCGTGGCCACGGCATAACACGGATGTTCGACCGACGATGCAGTTCAATACAACATCAACATTGGGCCACAATCTCAATGCCGATGAAATGGCGTTGTGGGATGGGGTTCTCTAAGTTTCACACCCACGATTGGGGACCATCGGCGTTCTGGTGATGCGGCTACTCGCTGTTGAGCAGTGCCGTTGACTAATGTGAAAGGTGTTGATAACCAACTTGGTAGGAGTCATTATGAAAATTGAAGAACTGTTTTCAGTACAAGGTAAAATCGCTCTCGTCACTGGTG
>JBAWVW010000032.1:0-19007 GCA_037147055.1 Actinomycetes bacterium | reverse complement strand
TCTGCCAGAGCCTCAGCCAAAACCGCCAATGCGCCAACAGGCGTCTTTAATTCATGACTGATGTTGGCGACGAAATCGGTTCGTACCGTGTCCACCAAGTGCCGTTCAGTGATGTCTTCAATCATCGCCACGGCACCGCCGCTTTCCAAGGGTGAAGAAAAAACTGCCACTACTTTTCGAGGAGGACCGAAGAGATCAATAACCTGGCGACCCATACGCCCGGCTAGGGCCCCAGACAAATGAACTTCGACAGCTTCATCAACGAGCACATCCGAATGCACCGCGCCAGTCAAACCAAGTGCCAAAGTGTTGCGAAAAATCACTGTGCCATCGGCACCTGCAACGACAACTCCCACCGTCAATGAGTTGACAGCATCACGCAAAGTCTCTGCAAATGCCTTTTCGGCATCACTTGACTCAACTGCTTCTTTCTCGTCTTCAGAAGCGGATGAGTGCTTAGCAGCGCTCTCTGATCGCATGAGAAACTTGTTGATGAGAATACCCACCGCTATTCCGAATGCGAAGACAAGGATCCAGCCCATCGTCAGACTCCACTCGGAGCATCAAACTCAGTTTGCGTGCGTCCCGCACGACGATGATCTCCCGAAGCCGGTATGACACCAGTAATCAAATACTGCACTGAGTGCGCCATGTTCACTGCGTGATCGCCGATACGTTCGTAAAAGCGTGCAGTCATCGCCATTTGTATGGCAATTGGTAAGTCAATGTTGCCTGCAGTGTGCGATTCAAATATTCCCTGGATGAACTGCCTATGCAGGTAATCCAAGAATAGATCCATGTCATCCACGGCTTTGGCCATGGGTAAATCCAGATCGGCGTACGCCTCAATCGCTTGGCGAAAAAGAATCTGGGCCTGCGACCCCATCCGGCCGATCAGTCCGCGCAATTTCGGATCAAGTTCAAAACCGTGAATCCGGCGCGCAACCTTGCAGATATTGACTAATAGATCCGCCGAACGTTCTATGTCGGCCGACATCTTCATAATCGCCACGGCGTGACGAAGTTCCCCAGCGACTGGCGAATGAAGAGACATCAGATGAACACAACGCTCCTCTAGTTCAATTGTGCGTGCGTCAATCTCATCATCTCCCAAGATTTGATAGGCCGCGCCTTCCAAATCTTGTTCAAGTAAAATCTGCGTAGCCCTTGGAATGCTTTCCACCACACTTGCAGTGATCCGTAAAAGTTCGGCACGCATCTCAAGCAACTCTTCGTGGGCAACGCGATTCATGTGTTATTGAACCTTTTGTTTGGTGAACTTACGGTTACAAAAAGTATTTGATCCGTCTAAACACGAAGTCGCCATTTTGTGAAGTAAAGATGAACGAAAGGTAAATTCAATCATCTCTTGCTATGTCCTGGCGGGGAATTTGCAGCCCCCAAATAGGCGTGGGGTCGTTAACAACTTTCTCTCGATGACGAGCCGCTCCCGAGTGTTCAGGTAGCCATCCGGTGACTTGGAAACGAACTTTCTCACCGATGTTCACAGCATGATCACCAATGCGTTCATAAAAACGTGCCACCACAGCAAGTTGAATGGCAACTTGGAGATCGATCCGGCCAGCGGCATGTGACTCAAAAATCGCTTGGATAAATTGTCGTTGCAGATCATCAAGGAATGAGTCCATGTCATCAATGGCAGCCGCACGCGCATCATCCATTGACAGATAGGCGCTGGTCGCCTCACTAAACAAGTGCCGCGCCTGCTCGGACATTTTCAGAACTAGTCCCCGCAACTTTGGATCAAACTCATGTCCATGAATACGACGCGCCGCTTTGCAGATGTTCACTGTTAAATCCGCCGATCGTTCAATTTCTGCACATATTTTCAGCGCTGAAATGACCTGCCGTAATTCTCCCGCCACCGGGGCCTGCAGGGCCAGCATCTGGATACAGCGTTCTTCTAAATCAATCGTTCGCAAATCGACTTCATCATCAGCCATGATCATTTCCTCAGCACCGGCGAGGTCCTGTTCAAGCAAAATCGAAGTGCACTTCGGAATGCTTTCAACAACGCCAGCTGAAATACGAACCAGCTCTTGACGGATATCTTCCAATTCTTTGTGGAATGTTTTACGTGCTTCTGTCATCTCAAATCCTTCTTCAGCCGAAGCGTCCAGTGACGTAGGCCTCTGTCCGCTCATCAGAGGGTACCGAGAACATTTTGTTAGTGGTGTCGTATTCAACAAGTACGCCTGTACGTCGATCACTCTCTGTGTTCATCTCGGTCGTAAAGAATGCAGTGCGGTCACTCACCCGAGCGGCTTGTTGCATATTGTGAGTCACGATAATGATCGTGTAATCCTTCTTGATCTCCTGCATTAAATCTTCAATGCGCGCAGTGGCAATTGGGTCAAGGGCCGAACAGGGTTCATCCATCAAGATCACATCTGGTTGAACGGCAATACAACGCGCAATACACAATCGCTGCTGTTGACCTCCCGACAATCCAAGAGCAGATGCCTTGAGTCGATCTTTGACCTCATCCCACAGGGCTGCACGGCGAAGTGACTGTTCAACGAGGTCATTGAGATCTACCTTGGACATGCCACCTGTTAAACGAGGGCCGTATGCCACATTGTCAAAGATGCTTTTCGGAAAGGGATTCGGTTTTTGAAACACCATACCGATACGACGCCGAACCTCATTAGGATTCACATCCTCGTGATACAGATCAACCCCGTGATAGTCAATGCGACCCTCAACTTTTGCGGAATCAATAAAGTCATTCATGCGGTTCAGGCAACGCAGAACAGTCGTCTTGCCGCAACCAGATGGACCAATGAAGGCAGTAATTTCATGCTCGCTAATGTCAAGTGTGACATCGCGAACGGCACGGAATTCGCCATATTTAACGCTCAGATCACGCACTGCAAAAATAGGCAGATCCGTGGAATCACTTCTCACCTGCTGCTCCTGGGCAAGTGACGTCGATACGTCTTCACCGACTCCGAGCGCAACAGATTCTTGTGGACTGTCGGATTCACTCATCAGGTACCTACCCGCTTTGCCTCAAAATGGTTTCGTAAAAAAATTCCGATGATGTTGAACACCAAAACCAGAGCCAAAAGAACCAGCCCTGCGCCGGCCGCCGCATTGGACCAACCGATATTTCCCCCACTTGAATCGGGCCGCCCAGACCAACTGTAAATCAACATTGGAATTGCCGTGAATTTGCCCGAGAGAGATGTCTCTGGCAAGAGACCAGTAATCGCCCCAATCATGATCAGGGGTGCGGCTTCACCTAAGGCGCGTGCCAACGCTAAGACGGTGCCGGTGAGGATTCCTGGCATTGCGTAAGGGACCACATGATCGCGCGTGACTTCCCAGCGCGAGGCACCGACCCCGTAACCAGCATCACGCAATCCCATAGGCACTGCTCGAATAGCTTCCATACCGGTAATAATCACCACAGGTAAAACTAAAATCGCCAAAGTTAAAGCGGCAGCGACGACCGTCCCGCCGTTAGTGACGGGCTTGAGCCAACCCACAAAAATAATCAGCCCGAGAACTCCATAAATCACTGCTGGCACCCCTGCGAGGTTGCGAATATTGATAACAACAAATCGGTTCAAGCGATTTTGTGCGGCGTACTCCTCAAGATAAATCGCAGCACCAAGGCCAAGGGGAACGGCGATTAAAAGGACGCCAATCCCGATAGCAAATGAACCAAACAAACCAGGCCAAATTCCAACTTGGTCCGGCTCTGAGCCAATGGTGCCACTCAAGAAAGAAACACCTCGTTCGCTGAAGGCGGGGATTGCCTGAGTGACGATTCGTGCCAGCAGAGAAAAAAGTGTGAGCAATGTGAAGGTCACCGCTATCAGCAAAGAAACACTCAGCGCAATTGAAGGGAAATGACGTTTTTGTTGAGTGATTGCGTGGCGTACTTGCGTCCTCGTAGCAGAGCGTTGGGAATCGGTGACAATGGCCATGATGTCCTAGTACTGCTGCCGAACACGTTGAACGAAGCGATCGCCAATGACATTAAGCCCCATGGTCATCATGAACAGTAAAAATCCAACGAAGAACAAAACTTGAAATGGTGCACCGGAATTGACTTGATCCGTGCCACCTGCGGCATTGGTCATAGCCGCGGTCATTGTGAGACCGGGCTTGAAAGGATCAAGAACTCTCGGACCCGAGCCATCTCGCCCACCCGCCATAGCGGCGACCATCGTCTCACCAATGGCGCGAGAGGTGGCGATGATGAATGCCGCAACAATGCCAGAGACCGCTGCTGGCAAAACGATCCTAATCGTGGTTGTACTTTTGCGAGCGCCAATGCCATAACTGGCCTCGCGCAATGATGAGGGAACAGCTCGCAACGCGTCTTCGCTGATTGAGGCCATGATGGGGATCACCAAAACACCGATGGCTAATCCAGCGACCACCATATTGCGTGACTGGTTTGGAGAAAATATTGGATCAACAATATTTGGGGCAATAAATTTGAGTGCGAAGTATCCAACGATCACCGAGGGGATGCCAGCCAAAACTTCGACAATCGGCTTGAGAATTTTGCGCACTCTCGTTGGAGCGAATTCGCTGAGGTACACCGCTGTTCCCAAACCAAGGGGCACAGCGACCAACATTGCAATCGATCCCATCAACACACTGCCCATCACGATTGTGACGAGATCAAATCGCTCTCGCCGGGGGAACCAACCGGGGGCCTTGCTTGAATCTCGCAACACACCGAAATCCCAACCGATTGACCTGAAGAAGTCAATACTTCCGCGAGCGAGGACAAATAAAATCAGTGTGCTAATGATGATTGTCATGAATGCAGAACCGCCCAGGAGTTGCTGCATCCGGCGGTCATGAGAGCGGCGTCGCGGATCCCCTGAGAGATCCGCAACAGCCAGCAACCCATTCACAACTCTTAGCCTCGCGCTGCCCAGGCATCAACCGATGACTGCTGCTTAGCGGCATCCAGATTGACATACCCTGCAGCAGCAACCTGCTCGGCACCAGCAGCCGACAAATACAGGTCCACAAAGGTTCCGATGGCTGCATTTTCTGCAGCCTTGGCCTTATTGACGTAGATGTACAGCGTGCGCGAGAAGGGATACGAGCCGTCAGCAATTGTTTCATCCGTCGGAGTCACGCAAGCACCTTCATCATTGGCGATCGCAATGGCCTTCATCCGCCCAATTTCAGCCTTGTAGTAGGCATAGCCCACCCATCCGAGAGAGGTGTCAGCACTTTCAATGCCATCAACAATGACGTTGTCATTTGGGCTGGCGGTGTAGTCAGCGCGGGCGATGACTTCAGTACCTCGATCACCGGCGATGGACTTGAAGGCAAATTCCACGAACGAGTCATAGGTGCCACTCTCTTCTCCAGGTCCATAGATACTCAACGGCGCATCTGGCAAATTGGCATATGCGGATCCCAATTCAGTAGCGAGGGTATTGGCATCGGCCCAACTTGAAAAACCTTCTGATTCGGGTCCAATCAAGGCGTATAGGGCGGCCTTATCAAGACATTCGACCGCAGTATTCTTGGCGCTAGTCGCCACAGTCAGTCCATCAATGGCAACTGCCAGTTCTAGATACTCAATTCCGGCATCGGCGCACAGAGTCGCTTCCGCTTCTTTGATCGGGCGTGATGCACCAGTCACATCACCGTTACCCGCACAGAACTTCTTGAAACCGTCACCGGTTCCTGGTCCTTCAACGGTGACCTTAAGATTTCCTCCGTCTGAGGTTTTCGCAAGTTCGCCGACTTTGATGGATATCGGCTCAACGGTTGATGAGCCCGTGACAAACACACTTCCACCAGCAGGGATCGACGATGACCCAGTTGAGTCGGGGGTTGAGACACTCTCACTACCGCCACAAGCGGCGAGAGGAATTGCTACTGCACAGGCGGCCACAAGGGCCCAATTCTTATATTTCATCTAAATTTCTCCTTTAGTTAAAGGCAAGCGATGTTCAACATGCAGTGAAAACACTAAGAAGGACACCTTTCGTTCACCTTATGTTCAGATGAACAAAAGGTTAACGACTAGCAACATGTTGGGTGCGGCTTAATCGCGCGGATTGCGCCGAGTTTGCCGGTGTGCCGCCCATTCATACAAAAGTCTCTGGGAATGCGGTTCAAACAGGGTTGGACCGACTCGCATCCATGAATCATCGGGCATGAGTTCAAATGCTGGGACATCATCTGCCAACAAGGTGGTCAATGTCTTATCCAACCACTCCTGGTGTTTGGGGTGTGACAGTGGGGTGAGTACTTCGACGCGTTTGTCAAGATTTCTGCCCATCAAATCTGCTGAACCGATGAGGTGTAAGGGCTGGTTTTCCCCTTGACCATTGCCAAACCGAAAAACCCGTGAATGCTCGAGGTAGCGACCTAAAACTGAGCGTACCCGGATATTCTCACTCAGACCAGGGACGCCGGCGCGCAAACAACATAGACCTCTGATGATCAAGTTGACCTTGACCCCTTTTTGACTCACGGCGTATAACTCGTTGACCATTTCCGTATCGGCCAGTGAGTTCACCTTGATCGTGACATGACCTCTCTCGCCCATATCGCCTTCGTTGCGGATCAACTCAATTAACCGTGAACGCAATTGGTGCGGGGCAACAATGAGGCGACTGTATTTCACCTCACGGCTATAGCCCGTGAGATGATTAAACAGCTGAGCAGCATCAGCGGTGATATCGGGTTCACATGTGATGTAACCAAGATCTTCGTATAACCGTGCTGTTCGAGAGTTGTAGTTACCTGTACCAAGGTGCGCATAACGGCGTAATCCGTCATTGTCTTCGCGCACCACCAAAACACATTTGGCATGAGTTTTTAATCCCACCAAACCGTAAACCACGTGGACCCCGGCGCGCTCTAAAGCCTTCGCCCACGTCACATTGGTGGCCTCATCAAAGCGAGCCTTAAGTTCCACCAACACCGCCACTTGAACTCCACGTTCCGCAGCCAAAATGAGATGCTGAGCGATGGGACTATCTCCACTGGTGCGGTACAAGGTCATCTTGATACTTTGAACACGCGGGTCGCCAGCGGCTTGTGCAACAAACTCTTCAACGGAACTAGCGAAGCTTTCGTACGGATGATGCAGCAGCAAGGCGCGCTCTCGAACAACTGCGAAAATTGAGCGACCAGATTCTTCGGCTGCCGCTAATCGACCAGCGGTCACGGGCTGCCATTGATCATCCTTGAGATCGTTGCGATCAACCGCATGCATTTGCCAGAGGCATGCGGGATCAACGAGCCCATCAACAGCGAATACATCTTTTTCGCTGAGATCATGCTCAGTGATCAACAACTCGCGCATCTTGGTTGATGCCCGGTGGTCAATCTCAAGACGGACTGCACGTCCGTATCGACGCTTGCGTAACTCAACCTCAACGGCTTGTAACAAATCCTCGGCATCTTCATCCTCAAGGGCCAAGTCGGCATTACGTGTGACACGAAAAATCGTCGCCTCATCTGTTTCCATACCAGGGAAAAGACTCGCTAGAAACTCAATGATTACTGTCTCAACTGGTATGAATCTACTCCCACCAGGTAGCACCAAAAGTCGTGGGAAAAGAGTAGGAACTTTGACTCTGGCAAACCGCTGCTCACCGGTGAGGGGATTGCGGACAATGGTCGCCACGCTAAAGGCGAGATTTGACACATACGGAAAGGGGTGCGCCGGATCAACGGCCAGAGGCGTGAGAATCGGAAATATCCGATGATCATAAAAATCTTTGAGATAAGCGACTTCCGATTCTGATAGTTCGTGCCATTCGCATAACTCAATACCTTCGCGCTTCAGTTGCGGAAGCAGGACATCAAACAACAAACGTTGTTGCCGTTGACATAATTCTTGGACCCGCTCAAGAACCTGCGCCAATTGTTGCGCAGGTGTGAGGCCATCGGGCAACAGCGAGGTGATGCCGGCGGCTTCTTGAGCTTTCATCGCGGCAACACGAACCTGAAAGAACTCATCCAAGTTGGAGGAGAAGATGGCGCAGAACTTCAGCCGTTCAAGAAGTGGGATCCCTGGTTCAGTGGCCAAGCGCAAGACGCGCTCATTGAAGTCAAGCCAACTCAGTTCTCGGTTTAATAAACGATGATCCACTGGGATCCCATTCAATAGTGACACCACTCACGGTGCGCTCTTGTTTACCGGATGTTCAGGAAATATCCTCGTCAAATCCAAGATCCCATTCGACAGTGACGTTTTCACGTTCTCCGTCTCGCGCAATTCGCTCACGGTTGCGCTTGAACTGGGGATCGGTATAAGGCAATAGAACTAAACGTGCCATGGCTCGCGTACGGAATTCCTCAATGACGGTCCGATCACCAAAATCGCCCACGATGTCCCAGTGCGGTGACACCGGTCCGAGAAACACGATGCGGACGTGGGCACGTGCGGGTTCATGTGAGGTCTGGACATCTGACATGGCGAACTCCTTCTTGGTCAAAGACCGAAACTTGCCCCAAAAGGCGTTCTTTGGCGGCGAAACCAAAAATATCTTTCTAGGGAAAGTGCTGGTCAGGCAAACTCTATCGGCGACATTGCCCCGTGAGAACCGACCCTGACTGGTTCTGGGCTCATTGGCGTGCTTAACTGATCGTGGTTGGGAACTCACGGGTTCACTATGAACGTCTCATAGTGACTAGGGAGTCATCGACTTCTCAGAGGGCGAAGCGGGCGGAAACCACCTTCGCACAAGGAGAAATACAACATGAATGAAGACTCAATAGCCTCTTGGATGGCAGATGGCGCTTGTCGCGCCTATTCACCCAACACGTTTTTCCCTAGCGATGGGGTTGGCGTCGACAAGGCCCGGAAAATCTGCGCTACTTGTTCGGTGACGGTCCCCTGCTTGGAATATGCGCTGGAAAACCACATCGACCACGGCGTGTGGGGCGGGTGCAGCGAGCGTGAGCGCCGCCGCATTGGCAAAAGACGCCGTCTCACTGTTCGCGCCGCCTGAGCCCAAAATTTCAACCCGTTGCCGGTCCTCAGACCGGCAAGTGGTCACTCAGACTTTGAGGAGTCGTCGTCCTTGGCGCCTTCGGTCAAGCCCTTCTTAAATTCCTTTTGAACCTGGCCGAGATTCCTAGCCAACTTCGGGATGCGTGCGCCTCCGAAAAGCAACAAAACCACGACGAGTACAACAATGACCTCAGGTCCATCAAATATGCCAGCAATCATTTCCTGAGAGTAGCACCCTTATCTCATCAGGGCTACCCCCTTGCGAGTGCTGGCGTACCAAACAGCACAAGGAGCAACCCGTGTGCCACAGTACTGACGTGCTTGAGTGCGTCGTGAATATCAGCGAGGGTCGCAACCTGGGAATATTGAGCACTCTTGCAGAAGCTTGTGGTGAGGATCTTCTCGATGTCCACATCGATGGCGATCACAACCGCAGTGTGTTCACTCTGCTCGGGATTTCTGCGCCGCGCAGACTGAGTCAATGTGCAGTTGACCTGCTTCATCTCGAGAATCACCAAGGCGTGCACCCGCGACTCGGCGTCGTTGATGTTGTGCCCTTTGTTCCACTTGTTGGTTCAACGATGATTGAAGCCACACAGGCCAGAGATGAGTTCGCTGAGTGGGCTGCAATGACGCTCGGCGTCCCGTGTTTTTTATACGGCACTGAAAAGTCATTGCCTGACATTCGGCGCCAAGCGTGGTCGTCGTTGATGCCCGATTGCGGTGGTCCCGACGGACACTCAACTGCTGGAGCGATGTGCGTTGGGGCGCGCGGCTTATTAGTTGCCTACAACGTGTGGATGAGTGACGATACAAGCGCTGAGACAGCTCACGCTCTAGCACGCCAAGTACGCGGAGATGGTATTCGTACACTCGCACTCAAGGTTGGCGATCGTTGGCAAATCAGTATGAATTTAATTGATCCGCTTCGTATCGGACCTGATATCGCTTTTGACCGCATCGCCCAATTAGTCCCATTTATGCAGGCTGATATTGATCATTGTGAGTTAGTTGGTTTACTGAGCGAAGCCGCGTTGAAGAAAATTTCTTCCGAACGTTGGGACAAACTAGATCTCGGCATTGAGACGACGATCGAATATCGCCGCTCACGCGGCTACCACTTGTAAAACCAGATCAGGCAGTGGCGATACGGCGATTTGACTGAGCACGTTGGCGACGCAGACGGCGACGCTCACGCTCTGATAGTCCGCCCCAAATGCCGAACTTTTCGCCATTCACTAGGGCATATTCCAAACACTCCATGCGCACGACGCAACCCTTGCAAACTTCCTTGGCTTCTCGAGTTGACGCTCCACGCTCAGGGAAAAAGAGGTCGGGGTCCACACCAAGACAGTTCGCGTCATTTTGCCAGTTGTTGTCGATCATTGGTTCGTTCATATGGCTGCCTTGCCATCCTGACCCGCAGGTCACTCAAGGGTGGTTCTGTCCGCGAAACTCGCAGGGCCAAGCCACCCGTCTAACTACATGCTTGTCATTCTGACCGATAACAACCCCCTAATGCAAGGGGAAATATCGCGAAAGTCCTGCGAGAGGGGCTCGCGCAAGAACATGAACAGTCCGCGAGTCAGTTGCCACCGAAGTAAGGGTTGGCCGCAACGCCCCCAGATCGAAAATCAAGAAGCGCTTTTGACTCCTGAGAAGTGGCTGCTCCTTGGCGCAGAGCCGCCAAAGTTGCGAAACGATTATTGGCGTAAATAGCTCGCTCATCATCGGCCTCTGGATTCACCCACACGGCTGTGAGCAGGACAAATGCGTCCGATGAGCCGATTTTTTTGAATCCCTCGGCGCTGAATTCAGTCACTCCATGGGCCACACCTGCCTGTGCCGCACCCCATGTCAATTCACCATGTCGCTCCCCCGCAATGGCTGCCTTGTTGACGAACAAGGTCGCCGGCGAGACCGGCATATTGGGTTTCCACACGACCAAAAAAGGGATATGACCAATCGTTGGTGACGCCAAAGAATTTATAAAAGAAATTCCAGCAGGACCACTTTTATGACCTAACACAGTGTTGATATGCGCGGCGTTGACTCCCTCGCCAAAAAATCCTTCACCAACTTGAAAAGTTTTTTTCATCATCAATCTCCTAACGCGTGTTCTTTATAGAGCTCGGTAGACGTCCGTAGCGCGACATTTTTAAAGTCTCAGACGAGTCAGTGTTCGGCTTGGTGTCGTACGCCAAGAGAGCAACGTAGCGCGCCCGTTCTCCTTCAATTGCTGTCACTCGATGCATACTCCAGCGACCATTAAATAACATCAAAGTTCCTGGGGTCATTGGTTCGGTGCGCACCAGATTTGGTGACTGATCATTTAAGACGCGTTGAACCGTTGGGTAGTTCTCATCATCATGTGACCTGATTTGCTTGGCGTTTTCGAACTCGCCGCCCTTGATCGACGACTGAATCGCAATCGACACAACAAAATCGGCCATATCAAAATGCCAACCCAGAGAATCGCCAGAGCGCATGACCGCCAAGTTCAAAGCGCCAAATGGATCGCCATAGCGATACAACTTTTGGAGACCTAAGCACCCACGAATGAATTCCAGTAGTGGTTCCCATTCATATAACGCACGGAGCGAATCATCGGCGCGAAACTGGTCATAGGCGATGACTTCGACAGAACCCTGGGTCAAAGTGCGACGCGGGTGACCGACAGGAAATTCTTCGTTTGCTGGTCCAAGATACGGCGTCGCATTCGACGAGGAACGAAATGCGACGGGAATGAGTTCGTCTGCCTCGTGCTGCACAACTTGAACCGCTTGCGGGTTCAAAAACTCGGGCAGAATACACACCCCTTCGTTGCTCATCTGTTGCGCGCACTGCTCAATGAAGGCCAAGTCGGCCAAGTTATAGAGATGGGTATTGATCATTTGCTCGGCAAGCACACTGAGAGAGTAACGGGCGCGCCTACTGTGAAAACATGTCCATCCACTTAAGAGCCGAACAAGGTGACTACGCACCAGCCGTTTTGTGCCCTGGCGACCCTCGCCGAGCCCAATACATCGCCGAAAACTTCTTTGATCCAGGCGCCCGATTAGTCAATGAAGAAAGAGGAATGTTGGGCTTTACTGGCACCTTTGAAGGAAAGCCGATCAGTGTGCAAACAACCGGCATGGGAGCCCCGAGTGCTGGAATCATTTTTGAAGAGCTTGCCATGTTGGGAGCCAAGCGCCTTGTCCGGGTGGGCACCTGTGGCGGGCTACAAACCCATTTGCGCATGGCCGACACGATTATTGCTGTCAGTGCATCTGCCGACGATCGCACGCCGATTCGCTATGCAGGGATGGAAGGCTTTGCTCCCACAGCAACGTTTTCCTTAGTGGAGGTAGCAGCCCGCCTCAGTCGCGCAGTGAGTGATCGCGTCTTCGTCGGTCCGATCGTGACCAGCGGACTGTTTTATGACCCTGACCCGAATTCCTTTGGCTTGTGGCGCCGTCTCGGGCACTTAGGCGTCGAAATGGAGGCCTCAATGATGTACACCGTGGCCACCATGAAGGGAATCCAGGCACTGGCGATGATGACCGTGAGTGACGTGATTGATCCCGACGCCGGCAACGTTGAGCGAATCTCCGACGAGGAATTGAAAAAAGGTGTCGATCAAATGATGCGTATTGCCTGCCAAGTAGCAGTCAGTTGACTCGCCACCCGTTCAACTAATAAGACCAAGGTCTCGAACGGCGTCACGCTCTTCGGCTAGTTCGGCCGTTGAAGCGTCAATCTTTGCGCGACTGTAAGCATCAATATCAAGTCCCTGCACGATGCTGTACGCGCCGTCTTTGCAGACACATGGGAAACTGGAAATCAAACCTTCTGGTACGCCGTAGCTGCCGTCACTCGGTATCGCCATCGAGACCCAATCGCCGGGGGCGGTCCCAAGAGCCCAACTACGTACATGATCAATCGCCGCATTTGCTGCTGAGGCTGCTGAGGATGCACCACGAGCCTCAATAATTGCCGCCCCGCGCTTGGCGACAGACGGAAGGAAGGTCCCATCCACCCAAGCGTGATCGTTGACAGCCTGATACGCGTTTTTGCCATCCACTTCGCAATGGAATAAATCTGGATACTGAGTGGTGGAGTGATTGCCCCAGATCGTCATCTTCGTCACGGCGGTGACTGGCTGAGCAAGTTTCTGAGCGATTTGGCTGACCGCACGATTGTGATCCAAACGAGTCATCGCAGTGAAACGACCGGCGTCCAAAGTCTTGGCATTTTGCTGGGCGATCAAAGCATTGGTGTTGGCGGGGTTGCCGACCACGAGAATTTTGATGTCACGTTTGGCGCTGCGTGACAGCGCCTCGCCCTGAGGCTTAAAAATGCCCCCATTGGCGCTCAAAAGGTCTGCCCGCTCCATACCAGCCTTGCGGGGCATGGCGCCCACGAGAAGGGCAATATCGGCGTCTCCGAAAGCCACATCGGCATCATCGGTACCGACAACACCGGCCAATAAGGGGAAGGCACAGTCGTCAAGTTCCATTTTCACGCCTTCAAGAGCCTTGAGAGCTGGCGTGATTTCCAGGAGCTGCAAGATGATCGGAGTATCAGGTCCGAGCATTGCTCCCGAGGCGATACGGAAGAGAAGGCTGTAACCAATTTGGCCGGCAGCACCGGTTACGGCAACGCGTACTGGAGTTTTCAAAGTCATGTGTTAGAGCGTAGATCGCCGAGAAGCAAATTCTGAAAACGCTGAGCAACATTGAGCGAAAAGGTGCCTGATTTAAGGCAACTTAATGCCCAAGGGCCTTCCAGATTTCAGCGGCGTAATACTTCATCCCGTCGCGATCAAGATGGATTCCATCGGCGGCCAAACATCTGCCTTCGCATAAGGGTGCCACTAACTCCCAGTCCAGAATGACGACATTTGGATATGCCAGCGGGAGGGCGCGAATCTTTTGGTTATTTTTTTTCGTCCAATTCCGATGAGCCTTGCTCGTGAGGACGACAACCTGGGGCACACCAGCAACGGAGTCCATCATTGAGTCGAGAGTTTTCTGGCTCATCGGACCGTTTGTACCAAGGTGAATCACCACTGCGTCCATTGTCACCCCCAGATCCTGCAACTGGTTGAAAATATCGGCCCCCATTTTTCCCTGACGGTCTTGAACCGCGTCGACAACGATGCCAAGTTTGGCCAATGCGGGAGCTGCCCCTTTCATCACCGAGTCACCCAAAGCGAAGACTTGATAGTGCGGCGGCACAAATGATGTTGTCGTGACTGTGACTTGTACGGCGAGCGAAGTACTGGAACTCAGCGAAGTACTAGGGCTCAGCGAAGTACTGGGAATCAGCGAAGTACTGGGAATCAGTTCATCAATGACATCAGTGACTGCATCCTCGCCAGCATCTAGCGAAGCCTGGATGTCATTTGGCCGCTCGTCAGCCGTGACCAGACTGACAATGGCAAAAACAGGCAAAAGTAACGAGCAGGCGGTGATGGCTGCAAAAGAAGTACGTCGTCGCGATGCCTGTGCACCACCGCGCCACAGCGAACGAAGAGATTCCCGTAAACGCCTCTCGCGAATCGGCAACTCAATCACACGATACGAGCACTCAGCGACGACAACTGTGAGCAAGATCGCCGCCACAAACTCATGAGGTTTGAGGGCGATTCCCGTTTCATGTCTGATGGCCTGAAAAATCGGCCAGTGATACAGGTACAAACCGTAGGAACGCTCGCCAATCACGCGCAAAACGACATTGCCCAAGATCCGCCCACTCCACGCTTTCTGGTGAGCGACAGCAGCAATAATCATTAAAGTAGCGACACCCGCGAGTAGCAGACCACCACGGAATAACCATGGGTCGGCGTGCAATCCATCTTCACCCACGAGATGCACGATGTGCACTTTGCTGACTAAAAACACCAATAAAATCAAGCCCAATAAGGCGATTGGGTCCAACATTTTACCTTTTCGTTTCATCGGACCACGCAACAATGCGTACGGTCGCCAAACAATGGCGAGTGCTGCACCGAGAAGTAGTCCAGTGGCACGCGTTGGTGTTGACAGGTAAAGCAGGTCGATCTTGCTCAGACAGCGGCTCCCAATATTCCAGTAGGCACTTGGTGTTGACACACAACTATCGCCGATCCGCCCACTCGGCATCAGAATTGCAACGAGCCCTGCAATCACCAAAGCAATGCCGGCGAACCATGTTGCGATGCGGGGTAAGGAATCGCGACCACGACGCAAGATGACAAGCATGATGACAGGCCACACAAGATAAAACTGTTCCTCAACTCCGAGTGACCACAAATGGCGGAGTGGAGCAAAATCATTAACCGCTGTGTAGCCAGCTCCTTGCCAGACCTGAAACCAGTTCGAGCCGTACAAAGTTCCCGCTATGACATCACCCCGCAATGACCCGAGCGAATCGCGCTCGCGCACCGATGTCCACATGATCAACAGCACCAACATCGTGAATAATGCCGGTAGCAAACGGCGCGCCCGGCGCAACCAGAAGTCGCGCAAACTCACCGTCCCTGTGCGCTCTTCTTCAGCGAGGAGCAACAGCGTGATCAAATATCCACTGATGACAAAGAAGACCTCTACACCAAGAAATCCGCCGGGCAACCAGGCCGAGTTGGCGTGATAGACGATGACCGCTATGACGGCTAGAGCACGCAAACCGTCAAGGCCAGGGAGATACGGCACCCTACTAATCTGTTGCGATCGAGAAGTTTCAGTTGTCGGGGCCATCAGATCCCAAGTCTGCCCTGAATCAGAGTTGCATTGCTTTCACTTCGCAGAACTCTTCAAGACCAAAAGCTCCGCCTTCACGTCCGAGTCCACTCTGCTTGTAACCACCAAATGGGGCAGCGATGTTAAAAGATCCGCCATTGACCTCTACCTGGCCTGCCTGAAGCCGACGAGCGACTTTCTTAGCGTGCTCCACATCATGACCCCAAACTCCTGCGGCAAGACCGTAGACAGTGTCGTTAGCGATTTCAATGGCCTCTTCTTCATTGTCATAGGCAATGATCGATAACACCGGTCCAAAGATCTCCTCGGTGAAAATCGTCATCTCCCGAGTCACTCCAGAAAAGATTGTGGGCTGAACATAAAAGCCGATGTCAAGACCTTCAGGAACCGCAGCGCCACCCATCACGAGTGTGGCCCCTTCGTCAATACCAGTTTGGATGAAGCCCCGAACACGATCGCGCTGCACGGCTGAAACCAAAGGTCCTAAACGCGATGCAGCGTCAAACGGATCACCAGTGGTGAACTTAGCGGCAGCGGCAGCCGCTATCTGCTCGGCAGCGGCCAAGCGACTGCGTGGGACCAGCATGCGCGTTAGAGCGCTGCAAGTTTGACCAGAGTTAGCGAAACATTTGCCAACCCCAGCACCAACAGCCTTTGCGAAACCTGCTTCGTCAAGGTCATCAAGAATCACGTTCGGGCTCTTGCCACCGAGTTCAAGTGAAACCTTCTTCACATTTTCTGCAGCCACGACAGCAACGCGCTTACCAGCGCGAGTTGACCCTGTGAAACTGACCATGTCAACATCAGGGTGAGCAGCAATGGCTTCTCCGACAACTGGACCGACGCCGGTGACCAAGTTGAAGACGCCCGATGGCACGCCAGCGGCGTGGATGATCTCGGCGAGCATGAACGCATTGATCGGAGCAACTTCCGATGGCTTAACAACAACCGTGTTGCCGGCGGCCATCGCTGGTGCAATCTTCAAAGCGATCTGATGCAACGGATAGTTCCAGGGGGTAATACATCCGACGACGCCAAGTGGCTCACGTACAACAAGTGAGTTGCCGATCTGCTGCTCAAATTCATAGGTTGATAACAAGCCAGCAGCAATAGCGAAGTTGCCTTTTGGAAGGCCCACCTGAATCATCGTGGACATGCCCACTGGCATACCGACTTCACGGGCAATGGCTTCAGCAATTTCTTGTGTTCGCTCTTCTAAGCCAGCGTAAATCTTCATTAAGTATTCGGCGCGAGTTTCCTTGGGCAGATTGCTCCAAGCCGGAAAGGCTGCACGAGCTGCAGCCACAGCCTTATCAACATCACCAGCAGTTCCATCAGGGATTGTGGCGATAATTTCTTCTGTCGCCGAGTTGGTGACTTCGAGGACGCCCTTGCCTTGCGAGGGAACCCATGCACCGTTGATATAAATCTTGTCGTAAGTGATCATGGCTCAACCATATAGGTCGCCAGCAAGTTTTGCTATTGCTCGACGGGAAGACCCAAGTTGGCATAAATCTCACGCGTGGCTGTACTGCGGTTCAAGGTATAAAAGTGCAATCCTGGAGCACCAGCGTTCAAAAGTGCTTGGCCTAATTCGGTGGCCGCTTCAACACCGACCCGACGAATATCTTCGGGGTCTTCAAAGGCCTCCAAACGCTGTGCTAGCCATTCAGGAAAGGCGGCACCAGACATTGCAGCCATGCGCAAAATCTGACTCTTATTGGTCACCGGCATGATTCCTGGAAGAACGGGCTTATCCACGCCTAGAGCCCGCAGTTCGTCAACCATGCGAACATAGACATCGACTTCAAAAAAGAATTGTGTAATAGCGAAATCTGAATGGGCAAGTTTGGCTGCTAAGTATCGGCGATCAGTTGCGCGATCTGGTGATCGCGGATGAAGTTCTGGGTGGGCAGCAACACCAACTGAAAAACGTCCGTCTGCCAGAACATCATCGAGTAAATCACTGGCGAAGGTGTAGTCGCTGGGCTGAACTTCCCCATCCAAAGGGACGTCGCCACCAAGAGCCAAAATATTTTCTACGCCAGCCTCAGCATAATTATCAAGAATCTCTTTAATTTCGCTACGACGATGACCTTGGCAAGTGAGATGGGCCATCGGCGTGATGTCAGTTTCTTTGCGAACCCATGACACAACTTCTCGAGTGCGTTCACGCGTACTGCCACCTGCACCATATGTGACACTGACAAAACTCGGAGCCAAGGGAGAGAGTTCGGCAATAGCACGACCCAAAGACATTTGGGCAGCCTGAGATTGAGGCGGGAAAAATTCGAAGGAATAAGTACGACCAGCAGCGATGAGGTCGGAGATGCGCGCCATCGGGACAGTTTAGAGGGCAAAAAGTATTAGTGCTTGAAGTGGCGTTCTGACGTAAAGACCATGGCTATGCCATGTTCGTCAGCGGCCGCAATGACTTCTTCGTCACGCACGCTTCCACCGGGCTGAATCACAGCTTTGATGCCGGCTGCGGCCGTGGCATCAAGACCATCACGGAATGGGAAAAACGCATCACTAGCGCACACCCCGTCGAGTGCTCGTCCAGCCGAACGCTCGGCCGCAATTCGTGCTGAGTCCAGGCGATTTTGTTGACCCGCTCCGATGCCAAAGGCTTGTTGATCTTTAGCAAACACGATGGCGTTAGAACTCACCACAGCACATACCTGCCAAGCAAAAACCAGATCATCCCATTGCGCCGCAGTTGGCTGGGTTTTAGTGACCACTTTCCAGGTACTGCGGTCAAGATTCACAGCATCAGCGTTTTGCACTAAAAGTCCGCCATCTATTGAGCGAACATCTACATGACGCGTCGAAGGCGTCGATGCAGAAATCACTCGCAGATTTTTCTTCGCCAATAGAACTTCAAGCGCATCGGCATCAAATGATGGAGCAACGACAACTTCTGTGAACACCGGAGCAAGTGCTTCAGCCATCTCGCGAGTGACTGCACGGTTCACTGCCACAATTCCGCCGAAGGCACTCACCGGATCGCAGGCGTTAGCCAGCGAATACGCATCAGCAATTGAACCTTGTGTGGACACCGCAACACCACACGGATTGGCATGCTTCACAATCACGCACGATGCATTCGCAAATTGATTCACCAATCGCCATGCGGCTTCAGCATCATACAAGTTGAGATAGCTCAACTCCTTACCACCATGTTGCACCGCTGTATCCCACCAACTGGTGGCCCCATCAAAGCGATAACGCGCCCCCGATTGATGTGGATTCTCCCCATAACGCAACTCTTGAACTCGCGTCGTGCCAATCAACAAATGCTC
>JBAWVW010000031.1:0-19282 GCA_037147055.1 Actinomycetes bacterium | reverse complement strand
AAGTGTCTCAGTGGATTGAGCGTTGGTCTCATCAGAGTTAATCGCCTGCGTGACATAGGCGATGACTGGGTCGTCATCAGGACCCTGATAATGCACGATAGTTATTTCATCGGCAGTCACACCCGCCTCAGTTACTCCACCGTTATCTCCGGTGAATGGAGCCATACACGGCGGTGCGAAGAAACTCGGCACAGCAATAGTTCCCAGTTCAACGTCACAACGCGAACCCCAAGCGATCTTGTTGAATGCTGCATCGGTCAATTTTGCTTTGCCATCAACGAAACTCAATGGGTATTGCCATGTATCCGACTTTGGCGCACCGCTATCAACAGGTGCACCGCTATCAACAGGTGCAATCGTGGTATCACCTGTTGACTTCGTATCATCTCCTCCTGACGAGGCGACAATTGCGCCAATGATCGCTATCACCGCCACGATCGCCACGATCGGTCCCCACTTTTTCACTGACTTGGATCCACTGGACTCAGAACTTGATGAACTACTTGATGGTTGCATGACTTATCCCCCTTGCCCTGATCGGGCGATTGCGGCACTTGATGTGCCTAAATATGACTCAATAACTATTGGATGTTCAAGAACTTCAACTGGAACCCCTTCAGCGATAACTCTGCCCTGATCAAGCGCAATCAACCGATCAGCAACCCCCGAAATGAAGGCTATATCATGTTCAATGATCACAAGTGCAGAACCCATGTCATCACGCAAGCGCCGCACCACAGGTGTCAAAGCCTCAACCTCTCGCTGCGCGAGCCCTGATGAGGGTTCGTCCAGCAAAATGACACTCGGACGATGGGCAACGAGACAAGCCAAGTCGACGATTCTGCGGGTGCCAGTGGACAATTCGCGAATGAATTTGTTCTGATAGTCGCCCAACCCCAGCAATTCGACCAGTTCGTTGACACGGGTCGTGATCGCATCTTCGGAGTCAAAAACTGGAGGTAGATACATGGCAGCGGCCAGAGCGCTGCGATTCTTCACCCAGCGTTCCAGTGAAACAGCCAAAGTTTCCCTCACAGATAACTCGGGAAACAGACGCGCGTCCTGGAACGATCGACCCAACCCGAAGTTGGCCCGCGCCGTCGGCGACGACTTGGTGACATTGTGCCCAGCTATGTCAATCGACCCATCCTGAAGCGGGGTGTAACCGGAAATCACGTCAAATAGGGTCGTCTTACCCGCCCCATTTGGTCCGATGATTCCAACAATTTCATGTTCACGAATATCTATTGAAACGCCGTCAACTGCGCGGATGCCACCAAAGCCGGCGACGACTCCTTTCGTGCGCAACGCAATGCCAGATCCAATCTCGCGAGTTTGATGCGTCAGCGCATTCGTCAATGAATCGCTTTGTGCTGCACCCGACAAAAACACGGATCGCAAGATGTCTGGACGATTTAGTAATTCTGCAGTCGGACCGGCAAAGCGAATTTCTCCACGCTCAAGGAAATACGCGCGTTGAGCCACAGTCAGAGCAATATTCACACTTTGCTCAACTAGTACAACGGTGACACCCTCTTGCGCCAATCGTTGGACTACGGGCAATAACTGACTAACGATCACTGGTGCCAAACCGAGCGAAAGTTCATCAATCAAGAGCACTCGCGGGCGCATGATGAAACTCATCGCTAATGCCACCATCTGCTGTTGGCCACCCGAGAGATTCACTGCTGGTTCATTTAGCCGCTCACCCAAAATGGGGAACATCTCCATCACTTCGGCGCGTGCCTTTGCCACCCCATCGCGATCGCGCCGATGCGTCCAACCCGCAAGATCTAGGTTCTCGCGCACGGTCAAAGAACCAAAGACACCTTGACCACCAGGCATCTGCACAATACCCATGGCCGCGATTTCGTGTGGAGGTGCATGCGTAATGTCACGTCCATCAAAAATGATGGCTCCCTTATCCGCTTCAACTGTTCCACTGATGGATTTCAATAATGTGCTCTTGCCCGCTCCATTAGTTCCCAACAGAGCAACAATTTCTCCCTCTTCCATATCCATACTGATGCCCTGTAGAACCATGCGGCCGTCGTACCCCGAATGAACTCCGCGCAATAACAACAATTTGGCATTTCCTTGACGACGATCGTACAAAGCCTCAGAACGAGCCGCCGCCGACTGCCACACTTGGCCAATGTCGTCCATGATCACATTTCGAATTGACAACTGGATCAATCCACCAATCAGGAAAAGCGGAATCATGGTCAGCATCCCAATGCGAATTGACGTTTTATCGGCAATCCAACCGATCATCGGCAGTATCGCCAAGCCCGGAATGATCCACAATGAGGCAACAGAGAAACCCGTCGCTCGAGCACGCGGTGGGATGGCCAAGGACAAGACAGCAAACGTTGCTGGTCCAAGAACAGCAAGCGATGCCGAAATGGCGCAATTCACCGCCACAGCAATGTAGATGTTCGGGGCCAATGCGAATGCTGCCGAGGCAACGGCTGCCACAAGCGAGACATAGCCAGCGACCTTGGTCAGACCAGCAACATTGCCAGCAAATTTTTTCGTCAGCCAACGCGCGCCGACAATAAGACCAACTAGTTGAAATGGCTCAGCAATTGCCGCGGCAATTCCACGGGCCCGTTCATCAAGGCCAAACTCTTGGTCATACAACAATGATGCCAATGTGCCAAAGCCAATCAAACCAGTGGCTAAGAAAGGCAAGCTGTACCAAATTCGTTTCAACGATTGCACTTTTTGCACCGTGCGCCAACTCTCAGAGAACGACGGCGCTTCCTCTTCGGTATTGGCCACCTCGTCGGTGACCCCCATCGCTTTGCGTTCCCAGAAACCGCGAATCGGCTCTCGCAGTTTTATTGCCAAGATGGCAAGAATCACGGTCGGAATCGTGAAGATCAAAAATGGAGTTCGCCAACCGAAATAATGCGCCAAAAAACCTGCCGATAGCGGACCCACGAACGCTCCCACAGCATTGGCAGAGCGGTGAAATGAGAAAACCTTGGCGCGAACCTCAATGGGATAATAATCAGCGATCAGCGAGTTGTGAGTTGGGTCAACAACGGCCTTTCCAAGAGCTGACCCACTTCTTGCAACTGTCAGCACAATGACACCCATTGCGATACCGGTTAGCCCCGAAAAGAGACCCCAAACTAGGGCCCCGACAACTGCAATCGGTATTCGCTTTGAGCGGTCAGCAAGTTGGGCAATGGGGACTTGCAAAGCGAGGGCGGCGACGCTTGAAAGCGCCACAATGGCCAACATCGTGCTCAGATCAAGATTGAAATGCTTGCGAATGTTGGGTAGCAAAACTCCAAAGGCCGAGCGGTCAAGTTCATCAACCGCATTGAGACCGAACAACAAAAGTAATGGATACGCGGCTTCACCACCACAGAGTTCGCGTAGTGACAAAACGGGATGACGAACGTTGCCCCAAACACTACGTGACTCACTCATGACACATCATCTCCCTTGCGGGCCCGTCTGTATATTCGTCCCGAAAGCTCATCACGAATTCTGATCACCAATGCCCCTAAGCCGCCGGGCAGGACCAAGAGCATAAACATCACACCAGCCCCGGTAGAAAGAAATCGCCATTCTGGTGCGGTCACAAACCATTCGGTTCCCCGCAAATATGCCGCTCCTAAAATGGCACCGAATGAGACGCCGAGTCCACCGACGATTGAAGCAGTAAAAACTTCAAGACTGCGACCAACGTTGTAACTGTTGATATCAAAACTGTAATTGAGATGTGTATATAGGCCACCAGCGACTCCAGCAATCGCTCCTGAAATCGTAAACGCTGTGAGCTTGACCCAGATCACTGGCACGCCAAAAGCCTGAGCAGCGCGTTCGTTATCGCGCAACGCCAAAATTGCTCGCCCAGTTCTGCTGCGGCGAATGCCACGGACACCACCGAAAACTGCGACCAGTACCAACAATGTATAGACATAAAAACGAGTCGGAGTATCAATGTCTAAGCGACCGAAAAGCGGAAATCGCTGTATCCGCTTGGTGGGGATCCACTCAAAGAAACGATCGTTCAAGAGCCATGCGGTGACGCTGAGGGCAAATACTAAGGTAACGACGGCGAGATAGAGCCCGCGAAGTCGCAGTGCCGGCAGGCCGACCAAGAACGCCGCTAGTCCACCGACGATGGCTGCGATGACTAGCGACAAAGTCAGATCGACGCCCCACGCAGCCGTGCACTTGGCACTGACAGCGGCACCGATAGCGACAAAACCCACTTGCCCAAGCGAAATTTGGCCCGCCCAACCAGTCAATACCACGAGAGATAAGCCGATGATGCCATAAATAAAGATTGCCGTGACCTTGATGACTTGGTCGGTGCGCAAAAGAACTGGAATCGCCACCAAACTGCCGAGAACCACAGCGTATGTACCCCACCTCATCACCCGAACCCACGGAAGTCGCGCGACCTCCGGAGCAAGATCATGAACTTCGTCAGCCAAACGCCATGACGCGGTGGTGTCTTGATCAAGGCGCGAGACCCCCTTGCGTTGCAACAACAATGCTGCCATCACCGCCACAGCTATGAACGGCGCAACCAGCAAAGGACTTTCAGCATTCCATTGCACCCCGTACTCAAGAATTCCTAGAGCCACTGCGGCGACTGCAATCGTCGGTAAGTTGCGCAATCGTCCAATCACCAAAGCCGCCAGTGCCAGTACCAAGCCCGAAACCGAGAGTGCACCACCGATCGGCACTCCAAGAATCCCCGAGCGCAAAAAGAGGGCTAAGAACGACAACGCCGATGCCAACATCCACACAATGGTGGAAAGCCAGCCCACTGGTATTCCCAAAAGAGCAGCTCGATCAGTACGCTCAGCGGCAGCACGAACAGCGATACCAACTTGCGTTTTTGATAGAAATAATCCCACTGCAATCATCGCCAACGGAGCAAGGATCATGGCAACGAGATCATTGGCGTTCAAAATGAACGTCCCGACGGTGAGTTTCCAAGCAAAAGGCGGCGGAATCCTTTCGGAAGCCGCTACTTCGCCCCATAAACGAGGCAAAATAATTGCCAATACGCTCAGCAATTGAGTGATACCCAAAGTTGCCACCGTCAGCACTAATCGCGGAGAACGCACGAAGCGCCGCACAATCGCCAATTCCACGATGGCACCCAGAACAAGTGAACTGATGAGACCGACACCGAGTCCAAAAAGGTACGGCAAACCGTTGAACACGATCAGGCCGACGGACAAAATCGCTGGCACAAAACCTAGATCAGCCTGAGCGAAGTTGATCACTCTGTTGGCTCGATAGACCAGTGCCATTCCCACAGCCAAGAGTGCCGTCAGCAACCCGAGCACGACTCCGCGAATGAAGGCCCCCGCAGGTAAACCAAAAAAGACCAACTGCACGGCTACAAGCGCGAAAGCAGGTGTTAACGGCGTCAAGGTACGACGAAGGTCAGCAACTATTTTGCTCATTTCTTACCCCTCCCCCAGTCAACAAAAAAGCCGCAGCCTCCGCGCCATGGCACTTCATTACCCCACCTATGGCTAGCACAGCGACCCTATTGGATGTTCATTGGGTCAAGCCACAAGTTATGTCAGTTAGTATGCAAGTACTTACAACTAGTTAGGGTCAAGATATGGGAACCGTGCGCCGTCACATTTATATAGATGCCCCAGTCGACGTTGTTTGGGACATCGTCGGAGCACCTGACCGTCTCCACGAATG
Organism: Actinomycetes bacterium; assembly: GCA_037147055.1. Taxonomy (GTDB): domain Bacteria; phylum Actinomycetota; class Acidimicrobiia; order Acidimicrobiales; family Ilumatobacteraceae; genus Casp-actino8. The sequence goes on along the minus strand of JBAWVW010000031.1, from coordinate 13,582 downwards.
GTTCCCTATTGATAGCTGCGAAGTCGTTGGCAATAAGCGATGGATTAATCTGCCGAGCGGTTTGCGCTTTGAAGAAGACATCGTCACCCTTGATCACGACCTACGTCGTTTTCAATATGCGATTGTCAACAATATGATTGTCACTCATCATCTCGCCACAGTTGATGTCATCGCTGATGGGGCAGATCGTTGCATTGTGATCTACGCAACTGACATTGAGCCCGAACCTATGGGACTAGTGATCATTGGGGCTGCCGGATCTGGTTTGAAAAAATTACAAAGTATGTTCTCGCCCGTGAATGGAGTTAGCTAATGGGACGCAAAATATTATTTATTACCACCGACCAACAGCGCTTTGATGCTCTCGGTTGTAACGGTGGCCTGATCGCTCGCACTCCCAACATTGATGCCCTGGCAGCACACGGGATCAACTACAACCGTGCTCACCCACAAAATGTTGTGTGCATGCCTTCGCGCTCAACCATGATTACTGGTCAGCACGTGTCCACCCACGGAGTGTGGATGAACGGAGTTCCACTTCCTGTCGATGCCCCAAGTGTGGCGAGCACCTTGCACGATGCCGGATATAAAACGGCACTTATTGGGAAGGCCCATTTTGAACCTTTCCTCGACCCATTCTTGCGCTTTGCTGAAAATCAATTGGCCGCCGCGGGCACGCACTCGCTTATTGAAGACGGATACCTGCACCGTGGTTTTGACCACATGGAGTCAGCTGCTCATGGTGGCATGGGAACATTTCACTACGCCCAATGGTTGATGAAAAATCATCCAGAGGCGGTTCCCATGTACTACCGCGTGCTGGATATGGAACTCCAGGTGAGTGCCCTCGGTGGCACTAACACTGGCGCTCCACAAGCCCACATCAATAACATCCCGCGCGAGTGGTATCACACTGATTGGGTTGCCGATCGAGCCATAGCTTGGCTGGAGTCACTAGACCCTGATGCCGATTGGTTTTGCTGGGTGAGCTTTCCTGATCCACACCATCCGTGGGATCCTCCAGCATCTGAACTACATCGCGTGAACTGGCGAGATGTCGATCTTCCCGTTGGGTTCCCAGTGGATCGCGCACAGCGCGAAGCAATTCTTGACGCCAAACCGGCGCAGTGGCGCAAATGGTACGACGGAGATTTCGTCTCCAACTATGAAGCACCGCGTCGATGGGTCCCGAACACTCTCACCGAAGACCAAGTTCGCGAAATCAACGCTCTGACCCATATTGAAAACGAACTCATTGATGAGGCTGTCGGGCGTTTAATGAAGCATGTTGAAAGTCGGGGTTGGGGGGCAGATACAGATGTTCTGTTCTCTACTGATCACGGTGAATTCCAAGGAGACTTCGGATTGTTATTCAAAGGCCCCTACCATGTCGATGCACTGATGCGCGTGCCACTGATTTGGCGACCAGCGCCGTCCGCAGGCGTTGATCCAGCAACCGTGACCGCACCCGTTGGACACGTTTCTCTAGCGGCTACTTTCTGCGAGATTGCCGGCCTCCCCCAACCGGCTTACGTTGAAGCACCACGACTTCCCGTGAATGACGAGGATGCCAGATCTCTTGGTCACGAACGAGTGCTCACCGAATGGGACAGCGTTCTGTTCGGTAAAATCGTGGGACTGCGAACGATCTGTCGCGATGGTTGGGTGGCAACGGCCTGCTTGCCCGGAAGCCTGCACAATGGCACCGAAGGCGAGTTATATAACCTCGCTAATGATCCCCTGCAGCAGATCAACCTGTGGGATGACAGCGCTTATCGCTCAACACGAGAAGACCTTCTCGCCGATATGTGGGACAGTCTGCCGACTCCCGACGCCGTGCGTCGCGAGTGTGATGCACCGGTCTAAGTCCAGACCAGAAATGGCTTGACCCTCCATACGAGCACCTCGCCGTTTTCTGCTGGGCTGCGCCCACATTGTTGGGATTTGAACCCAACAAGAAAAGAGGGCACAAAGGCACTTGATGAAGCAGGACGTTTTCGCATCACCACCAAACTTGCCGACACCCTCGGGCAAGACGACGCCGGCTTCTCCCGAGTTGACGCGCAATTTGACCAAGTTGCAATCAGCTTTGCGCGGGTTGACGCGCAATTTGACCAAGTTGCAATCAGCTTTGCGCGGGTTGACGCGCAATTTGACCAAGTTGACGCGAAACTGTCTGACCTCAGAACCGAGCTGCACAAGACTTTGCGCGTTCACTTTTTGGCGCTGATGACGACAATGATGGCTATGAACACCATGATGGTCTCGATAGTCGCTCTGCTCAGATAGCAACTATCGAAACGGTCATTTAATCCAAATCGGTGCGACGGTCGCGAAACACTCCCCAACCAGTTCGCATCTCGGCCACTTCGTCAAGATCGAATGTTGAAATTAAAACGGTCTCGCTGACGCGGTCTGCTTCAACGAGTATCTCACCTGTCGGACCAGCAATAAAAGATGAGCCGTAAAATGTCAGAGTAAAGCGCGATCCTCGCTCAACACCCACACGATTGGCCGCCACAACTGGGACCAAATTGGCGGCAGCATGGCCTTGCATGACTCGTTGCCAATGAGCCGCCGAATCAAGTGTTGCGTCCATCGGTTCACTGCCGATCGCAGTCGGATACAAAATAATTTCTGCTCCGCCTAGAACCAAAGCCCGCGCCACCTCAGGAAACCACTGATCCCAACATATGGCCACGCCGATACGACCCACTGCCGTGTCCCACACTTTGTATCCCGTATCACCAGGTCTGAAATAAAACTTCTCCGAATATCCTGGGCCGTCTGGGATATGACTCTTGCGATACACACCGAGGACCTTCCCATCAGCGTCAATGATCGCGCATGAGTTGTATAAAGCATTTCCATCCCGCTCATAAAAACTCACGGGGATGACGACCGACAGTTCACGCGCCAATTTTTGGAAATGCTCAATAGTAGGATGTCCTTCTAAGGGTTTGGCCCGCGCAAAATGCTCTGTCCGCTGATCTTCACAAAAATAGTGACCCTCAAAAAGCTCGGGAATCAAAATGAGATGTGCGCCGCGCGCAGATGCTTCACGCACAAGACGATCTGCCATCGCTACATTTTCAGAGATGACATCCGTCATCGACATCTGCAGCGCGGCAACAGTGAGCTGGCGCATCATTTAGGCAACAGCTAAAGCACTCATCAGACGCGCTGCAAACTCTTCACTATGTGCTTCAATTTTGGCACGATGCAGAGCCATGCCGCCGATGACATCGGCACCTAAACGATTGACCGACTTTTCCATCGCCCCAAGTGTCTTGCCCGGATTCAAAGCGAAGGTACAAAAAGTCGCCGCTCGCTTGCCAGTGATGGCAGGTAGAGCATTGATATTGCCGATACCCCAAGGACTTTGACCGACAATAAATGCCCCGTGCACCCAGGTGCCGACCACGATCAGATCAGCGGCCTGCAGGGCTAAATGATCGGGCTTCTTGACAGGGTTGAGACCAGTGATCGTCCAACCTTCCTGCTGCAGATTGCCGGCGATGAGTTCGGCAGCCTTCCATGTGTTCCCCGTGAGGCTTTCAACTAAGAGTGCAACTTTCATACTCCGATTCAACCATGCGCGATGGGTCAGGGCGAAGAATATGCTCAGACTTTTTTCAGCGGAGCCCATGCCAGCAACAGATGTTTGCGGCCTTTTTCACGGAAATTGACCACGGCCTCAGTTTTATCCCCCGAACCAGTGATGTCTATGACCACGCCCTCACCAAAAACGGCGTGTTCGACACTGTCCCCGACGCGCAAACCAATTTCCTGAGTATTTGTCTGCTGTGGCGGACGGTGAGGAGTTGAACGTCCTGCGGCTAAAGCCGCATCAACCTGGCGCTCACGAAATTCGTCATCGGGGTCAAAGGAACTCACTTTTGTACGGCCCCAATCGTCATCTCGTGTGAGGCGCGCTGTGGAACGATTTTTGACATTGCCTTCGTGCTGCACCAAAGTATCGGGGATCTCGTCTAGGAATCGTGAGGGTGGGTTGTACTGAGTTGATCCAAACTGTTGTCGGCTCCAAGCATGAGTGAGGAACAATCTTTCACGGGCACGGGTAATGCCGACGTAGGCCAAACGCCGCTCCTCTTCAAGTTCTTGGGGGTCTACTAATGCTCGGCTGTGCGGGAATAAACCTTCCTCAACGCCGACAATGAAGACCACAGGGAACTCAAGACCCTTAGCAGCATGCATGGTCATCAGAACTACCTTTTCATCATCACCAAGGTCATCGCTGTCAGCCACAAGGGAAACTTGTTCAAGAAACTCATCGACTTTGGCGAACTCTTTGGCCGAAGACACCAACTCGTCAAGATTTTCTAAGCGACCAGCAGCTTCAACAGAATCATCGGACTCAAATTCGGCGCGATACCCAGACTTCTCCATTACCGCCTCAAGTAATCCGCCCGGACTTTGTTCTTCCTGAGTGGATACTTCTTCAATCACTGCCACAAACGATTCAATACCCCGACGTGCCGCACCAGAAACACCTGCTTCTTCAGCCCGCCGCAGGGCTTCGTAGAAAGAGATGTTTTCTTGACGAGCGAATTCGTCCAGTCGACTGACACTCGTATCCCCGACCCCGCGCTTCGGCATATTCAGCACGCGCTTGATACTGACTTCATCCGACGGATTAGTGAGAACTCGCAAATAGGCAACCGCATCTTTAACTTCACGACGGTCATAAAAGCGTGTACCACCGACCACTTTGTATGGAATGCCGAAGCGCATGAGAATTTCTTCAACAACTCGGCTCTGCGGATTGGTGCGATAAAAAACTGCCATATCGCCCCAGGTGCGACCCGATGAGCGCAAAGTCTTCATTGTGCGTGCCACGTATGCGGCTTCGTCACCTTCGTCGTCCGCATGAAAGCGAACAATCTGCTCGCCTGGTCCCGCTTCGGTCCACAAATCTTTCGGCTTGCGCGCGAAGTTTTGTGCGATCACCGCATTAGCCGCATCAAGAATCGTCTGTGTGCTGCGATAGTTCTGCTCAAGGACAACAACGCTTACTTCATCAAAGGCATCCTCAAATTGCCCGATGTTGCGGAAATCAGCACCGCGAAAAGCATAAATTGACTGATCGGTATCACCAACGACGCAGACATTGTGATGACGCGCCGCAAGTTGTAGCACGATTTCGTTTTGCGCGATATTCGTATCTTGATATTCGTCCACCAAAATATATTTGAACCGCTCTTGGAATGACGCCAACACATCTGGGTGCAGACGAAATAGTCGCACAACATTGACCAGCAGATCATCAAAGTCCATTGCTCCCGCTTTTAAGAGGCGCTCTTGATACTCCCGATAGATCTCTGAATGTTTGCGATCAAAAATATGTGCTGCTTGATTGGCGGCGTCACCTGGAGACAAAAGTTCATTTTTCCATTTAGAGATGACGGCGTGTACACCTCGAGGCGTAAAACGTTTTGTATCTAGTCCCTGATCACGAATCACATAGCCGGTCAGTCGCTGAGCATCGGCTTGATCGTAAATACTGAAATTTTTTGGATATCCAATGCGCTCGGCGTGGATTCGAAGCATCCGCACACAAGCCGAGTGAAAAGTTGAGACCCACATTGATTTAGCGACGGGCCCAATCAGGGATTCGACTCGATGCTTCATCTCGCCTGCTGCCTTATTGGTGAAGGTGATCGCCAAAATGCTCATTGGGCTGACCCCATGATTGGAAATGAGGTGAGCGATACGATGAGTGAGCACCCGCGTCTTGCCACTACCCGCACCAGCTACAACGAGCAACGGGCCATCAACGTGCTCGGCGGCCTCACGCTGCATCGGGTTCAACCCATCGAGTGAGATCGGTTCAATACGAGTGTTTCTGTATCGAGCTGCGTAGGGCGTCGATTCAGCATCAATTGCCGGCACGTGTGAGGATCCAAACAAATTATCGTCATCAAAGGAGGGGTTCGCATCAGCCATGGGAAACACATTCTAGAGAACGGGTGTTCTATAGATGCGCCCATGAGGGGACAAAAAAATCTGGTGGGGGCGAATCGCACTCGGCAAATCGTCCCCACCAGACCTCATTCAAAGCGGGCGGAATTATGAACTAATTGTGTTTACTTACCTGCCGCATCGCCATCGGCAGGATGAATGCCGTTGACCATGTCAGTGATGCGTGCTGTGATGTCGGCGGTGGCTTGAGCCACTAATGCATCAATCACTGATTGGACAGACTTTCCATTAGCCACAGCAACCTCAGCGATCGTCTGACCACTTTTCACTGCAGTCTGCAACTCGGTGACGGTGATGCCAATGGCGTCAGCGGCCGTGGCAAGCATCTCCTGACGACGCTCATTCTTTGGACCACCCCGACCTTCGTGCCCATCATCACTCTCATGATCTTGGCCACCAGCGGGACGAGCTGATTCGAGTGCGGCGACAATTGCCTCAACCTGAGATGAAGTCAGTGTGCCGGCATCAACCAAGGTCTGCAAACGAGTAGCCAACATTGCGGAGCGCTCGGGACGAACCCCATTGCCCAGTCCAGCTGGAGGTGTCGTTGGTCGGGTGGACAACGCAGTCACAATTGCCTCAACTTCTGAGGCGTCGAGCGTGCCATCATCAACCAAGGTCTGCAAGGCTTCGCGCAACTTAGCCTGGCGAGCTGCTGGATCCATCTTGGCACCATCATGTTCGTCTTCTCCGCGACCGACATTGGAGTCGTCGTTGGTGTCAACGCTGCTGGAGATTGTTGACACCGGCGCACTCGACGCCGAGGCTCCACCAGAAACATTCATCAATAATCCAGCACCAGCACCGATCAACAAACCTGCGGTCACACCGATCACCGCAAACTTCTTCGTTTTAGGTTTTGTATATTTCGTTTCCATTATCTGTTTCCTTTGTTCTTGGACACCAAGTGGTGTGAGTACAGACTGCAACTCCTAGGTGAGAAGTAAATACCATCAAGGTAAGAGCAGTGTGAGAGTTTTGCCGTCATAGATGGTGATCAAAAACTCTATTCGACCTGTTTTTCAGCCGTGGGTAGGAAGAACCCAATCTCAGCTCCTCCACCCTCTCGATTGCGGGCCACAACATCGCCACCATGACTCCGTGCAACATCGGCGACAATGGCCAAACCGAGTCCAGAGCCGGGCAATGTGCGTGAGGCCACAGCACGGTGAAAGCGTGCAAAGATCAAATCCAATTCTGACTCGGGAATACCGGGACCACGATCGCCAACGATGACCTCGCCTCCCAAAATTGAGACCTCTATAACATTATTACTTGTATCAAATTTCACTGCGTTATCGAGGAGATTTGAAATTGCCCGATCAACTAGGTGATGACGGGCAAGAACAATTGATGCGTCGCCGGTGACCACAATGTTGCGGCCACTTCGTCTTGCTGCGCGTGCAGCGACAGCCATAGCCAAACCTTTCATCTCGATTGGTTGTGCAAGTTCATCCGTGTGACGATCAACAGCAAGGGTGACTACTTCTTCAACGAGTGCGGCCAACTCGGCTGTATCGCGATCAATGTCAAGCAGAATTTGTTGACGCGCCTCAGAATCAATATTGGAGTAGCGTTTCAAGACATCAAGATTGGTGCGCAAACTGGTCAGCGGAGTTCGCAACTCGTGACCAGCGTCTTCAACAAGGCGTTGTTGCTGTTCTTTGGAACGTGCCAAGGCAGCCAACATCTCCTTGAAACTGCGGCCCAAGCGAGCCGCTTCATCTCGACCAGAGAGTGGAGTGTCAATATTTAGTTCACCAGTTGCTGCTACGTGTTCTGCGGCAACGGACAATTTGCGCAAGCGAGAGGTAATGCCAACCGACAAAACCCAGCCGATGAGGGCGGCTAACGAAGCGACCAAGCTTCCGAGCAGGATTGATCGCGTTTTCAAATCATTAAGCACGTTATTGACTTCGGTGAGATCGCGTCCCAACTCCACAATGCCGAGTTCAACTCGCACGGCACGCACTCGAAACATATCCCCCTGGGCGCTTTTCAGTTTTGCCCATGTTGCAATTGGTTCTCGCGTTGAGTCATCGTTGATCTCCATCGCTGGCAACAGAACACCCTTCGTCCCAGCAAGTACAATTCCATCAAGATCAGTGACCTGCACAACGAACTGCTCAATACCTAATGGACGTTCAGGAATATTGATAACTATTCCTCCACCAAGTCGATTCGGTCGATCATTGTTTGGTCGCTGAAGAAATCTTTCAGTTGCCTGAATCAAGGACCGATCAATTTCAGTCATTAAACGCGACTCGGTGGTTTGATACGACACAACTCCTACGACGGTGGTCGCGAGACCAACAAGGAGAACCAAAATCAACATCAACTTCCAACGCAAACTCATCAGTTGCCCACCCTCGCTGCGTAGCCCACGCCGCGTACGGTATGAATAAGTTGTTTGCGATCAGCAGCGTCAACTTTGCGACGGATGTAACCGATATACACTGCTAAATTCTTTGACTCAGGGCCGAAATCATAACCCCAAATTCTGTCGTAGATCATGGAGTGATCTAAGACGATGCCACTATTGCGCACCAAAAGTTCCAACAACTCAAACTCAGTCTTAGACAATTCAATTTCGCTCGCACCACGAAAAACGCGCCGTGCCGCTACTTCAATGCGCAGATCATCAAGTGTGAGAATCTCAGCTTGCTCGAGATCAACATGGGGGTCATGGCGACGTAACAGAACCCGTAGACGAGCCAAAAGTTCATCCAAAGCAAAAGGCTTCGGCAGATAATCATCAGCACCAGCGTCAAGTCCTGCAACGCGGTCACTTGTCTCGGTGCGCGCTGTCAACATCAAAATTGGTACTCGATTCTTCTCGGCTCGCAAAACTCGACAGACAGTCATGCCATCAAGCACTGGCATCATCAGATCAAGGATCAGCACATCTGGCGTTTCGGCTTTGACTGTTTCCAATGCCTTGGCCCCATCGTTAACTGCTGTCACGGCGTAACCCTCAAGACTCAAGGCACGCACAAGTGCTTCGCGAATCGCCCGGTCGTCATCGGCGATCAAAACTCGGTGCGTCGGACTCGCAATATTCATCTCTCAAGTCTGCCCGCTCAACTGTAAGAGAACGGTGAGAAACGGAGATTTACTGGCTAGCCAACTAGCGTGAGGATGTGCTGCCAACTCAATTGCGTCCTGCGACCCATCTGCTGGTTGTCACAATTGCTGCCTGTTTGATTGGAGCCGTTTCAGGCCTGACTTCGTGGGCTTTATTCGAAGCCCTTGACCACGCCACCATTCTTCGGCTTAATCACACGTGGCTAGTCTGGTTACTCCCCGCCGCCGCATTGATCTTGGGTGCGGCCTATCACTATTTCGGCGGGGCAGCTAACCGCGGTACATCACTTGTCGTTGAGCAATCTCTCCCACCGATTGATTCATCATCTCCCGATCACGCCCCCAAGATTCCGTATCGTATGGCGCCATTTATTTTTGCGGCTACATTTATCGCCCAACTCACAGGTGCGTCCGTTGGTCGCGAAGGAGCAGCGTTACAGATCAGTGGTTCAGTTACCAGTTTGTTAGCCAAGCCATTTCGTCTTAAACCATCCGATATGAGATTGATGTTGGTCGCAGCAATTGCTGGTGCTTTTGGCGGCGCATTCGGAGTACCGATGGCAGGCGCGATTTTCGGTTTAGAGGTGCAGCAAACCGGACGTTTACGGTATGAGGGTTTAGCCCCCGCGTTAGCAGCCTCAATCACTGCTGACTTGATCGTTGAGAGACTTGGCCGACACACTCCAACAATCAACATCCCCGTTGACATTGATTGGTCCATCGCCCTACGTTTAGTCGTCGTTGGTATCGCGGCTGGTCTGGCGGCGCGCGTATTCATCGAAGTTCTCCATGGTGTCAAGAAGGTCATGCGAGATTTGATTTCCTGGGTTCCGGGTCGCCCCGTCATTGGTGCGGTCGCAACTCTCGCCCTGATGCTTATCTTCGGACGCGATTATTTGGGTCTCTCGCTCCCACTGGTGCACGACGCTCTTGGTGGATCAGTCGCAAGCTGGTGGGATCCAGTATTAAAGATTCTCTTTACCGCAATCGCACTTGGTTGCTCAATACCAGGTGGTGAAGTGACACCACTGTTCGTTGTTGGTGCAACTCTTGGATCGGCAATGTCGGGGCCTCTACAACTCTCCCCCACTTTGGCTGCGGCGGCGGGACTGGCAGCAGTCTTCGGGGCAGCGGCTAACACCCCAATCGCCTGCTCGGTATTAGCCATTGAACTCTTCGGAGCACCGATGGCAGTACCTGCTGGCATCGTCTGCATCGTTGCGTATGCCATCTCGCCGAGGCACGGCATCTACGAAGGGCAGCGCAGCGGTTCTACGAAAGACCTCCGGGCCACCGCAGTACAACTACATCGCTCATAAATGCTGGCGGGTGGTCGCCTAACCACTCTTTAATTTCGGCGTCACGATGTGCTGGTAAACACAAGCGTCGTCGAGCCGAAGCAACTAGTGAAACTGGGTCTTCGGCATGTCTTGACATCGGTGGGCGCTCAACAACAAATACTTCCGGCTCAATCCCGAGTCCTTCGATCACTTTGACTGCATCGTCGGAAGTGGGACCATCTGGACGATCAATATTCCAGAAGTGTTTCCAACCTTCGTTCCACGTTGATTGAGGATGCTTCTTCGGCATCACAACGACAACTCCCAGTCGTGCCATCGCGGTTAACGCAACAACAAATGGTTCAAGATCGGCAACATTGAAAAAGACGTGATGACATACCACCACGTCGCATGGTGCAATGGGTCGGGCAGCAAGTTCGGCCTCGATAATGACATCAGGGAATCGCCCGTGGATCTCCGTGAACGAGACTCCTGCTTCGTCCGCGGCCTGTTGGAAACGCGCCAACATCGCTGGGTTTTCATCAACACCCACTATGTGTTTCGCTCGTGGTGCAAGTGGCAGCGACGATCGCCCACCACCACAACCGATGTCCATCACAGTGCCGCCTTCTAACGGTAGAAGTTCACGAGCGAGTTCAAAGATCGGACTCGTTGGATCAAGAGTCTCATCGACGGCGAAAGTCTTGGGATCGTGCGCCCACGGCAGAACCTCAGCCTGCGCAGCGATCTCGTCTGGGATCGCCCACGAAAGCAACTGTTCAGACCAATGTTGCCCTGCGTCAGTAAAAGTCACGGAGCCCCACAATCAGATTCAACTATGGATCACCTGAAGCGGCATTTCCCGTGGACCACGAATTTGACCGACGCTCCAAACCACATCATCTTCAGTCCCAGCAATTTCGAATGAGGGGAAACGAGCAATAAACTCTTGTATCGCCACTGTGAGTTCAAGGCGCGCCAAGTTTGATCCGAGGCAACGATGGATTCCTAAACCAAATGCGGCATGACGATTCTCTGCACGATCAATGATGACCTTGTCGGCATCCAGGAAAACCAAAGGATCAAGATTGGCTGCCGGAAAGGGCAACAGAACCCACTCATCAACCTTCATCGGACATCCGTGGAAGTCGTGATCTTTAGCTACAAGGCGAGCCATCGTCACGGGTGCGTAGACCCGCAAGAACTCTTCAACCGCAGTTGGGATAAGCGATGGGTCAGCAACTAAGCGCGCTAAATCTTCAGGATGAGTGGCCAGGTGCCACAGACTTGAACCGATGGCACTCCAAGTGGTGTCAATACCAGCGATCAATAGCAAGATGATTGAGCCACCGACATGCTCAACTGACAACTTCGATCCAAAGAGTTCAACGCCCATCAAATACGACGTGAGGTCATCGCGCGGACTCTCAACGTGATCTTCAATTTGGGCAATCACGTACTGAATCAGACGCTCGAATTTCTCTATGCGAATTTCTGGTTCGTCTTCAATACCCTCTAAGACATTGTGAACAAACTCAAGGAATAGTTCTTCATCCTTCAGCGGAAAACCCAACATCCGCGCAATGACGTTGACGGGAATGCGCTTTGCGTAATCGGCCGCTGCATCAATCGGTTTTCCTTGCGCAACATTGTCCATCATCGCGTCCAGCAGACCATTACAGAGTTTGCGAATTTCGGGTTCCCATGGCTCAATTTTTTTAGGAGCAAACGGTGGCAACAAAAGTTTCCGGGCTTCAATGTGAAACGGCGGATCACTAGTAATCGGAGGTGCTCCACCGATGGGAGCAGGTTCAAGTGGAAGACCCTTTTCTACGACGACACCGCGACTCGTGAAGTTTTCGGTGTCGTACGCGATTTCGCGCACGTACTCGTGAGTCGTTGGCAACCAGGTTCCGCCGTAACGCTCGGAGTGAGCGACGGGGCACGTACCACGAAGTTCGGCCCAGATCGCGTGCGCGTTGCGGTTGTATTGCGGGTCGGCGTGATCAAAGTCGGTCGCCCAATCGGTGACGGGTGTGAAATCTTCAGTTGATGTCATCAGGGGGGTCAGACAATCATTCGGAAATCGTGATGGCGAATTCGGGACAATTCGCCAATGCCAAACGAGCGCGGTCTTCAAGTTCGGGGGCGACAGAGCCGTCACCAATCACCACGGCGTTGCCGTAATCATCAACATCAAATAGTTCGGGGGCAAGCGCATAGCAACGATTATGTCCCTGGCATTTTTCGGCATCTACATGAATTTTCATGAAGATCACGATACCCGATACCGCCATAGAGTTGAATTTGTACCGTGAGTCGAACGTCATCTCCTATTGCAATTCTGCTGCCCCCCTCTGAGGGCAAGGCCGAGGGCGGTGAAACCCCCAAATGGAGGGCATCCACGGGCGACTTCGGCAAATCCCTTGGCACATACCGTTCTCAGATCGTGACGGCCCTTAAAGAACTTGGTGGCGGAGATACCAAGTTGCTTGGTGTCGGGGGCAAACATTTGTTGCGTGCTCAGGAAATAAACACTTCAATCGTTGGTGCCCCAACAATGAGAGCCCATCAGCGCTACACCGGTGTCGTTTGGGATCACATGTCGCCCTCAACGATGAGCGCCAAGGTTCATTCCCGAGCGAGCGAATCAATCATCATTCTTTCTGGACTACTTGGTCTGGTGGGGTTTGACGATCAGATACCTGATTACAAATTGAAAATGGGTGCGTCGTTTGCCCCCATCGGAAAGTTGTCGACGTGGTGGCGCGAACCTTTGTCAAAGGCTTTGAACGCACGGCTCGCTGGTCACCACGTGATTGATTTGCTGCCGAATGAACATCGTGCCGCGTGGACGCCAACACCTGACACATTTGCAAGCTTGAGTTCGGTGACATTTATTGAGAAGTCAGGCAAGGTTGCTGGCCACGATGCCAAAGCAGCGAAAGGTTTATTGGCGCGCCACTTGCTTGAATCAACTGGCTCACCGCGTGCTGCGCTTAAAGATTGGGAGCATCAGCGTTTTACGCTGACTTATTAGTTACGTGTGTTTGAGTTGTTGTGCACATTGTTCAACAAAACTTCGTACACAACATGGGAAAGTCGGCACGGCACGCACGTGGCACGGCACGCACATGGAACGCCACTCATCAACATCAGCTGGTCGGAATGAGAGGATTCGAACCTCCGACCCCCTGCTCCCAAAGCAGGTGCGC
>JBAWVW010000030.1:0-21848 GCA_037147055.1 Actinomycetes bacterium | reverse complement strand
GGAGCGACAAATTATTTCTCTCATTGCGCTTCAAGGCTTGGAGATCTGGCTCATATAACGAGTTCATCTATAACTTCTTCAAGTCGCTGAGTGTTGAACGAATGCAGCGCACAGAAGCCGAAGCACTCAAGAAATTCATGCGACCTGAGCCAAGTGAAGAAATAACGATCGGTGATTACATCGTCGAACGTTTCTGCCCCCATCGCCAAGCCGACCTCGGAGTCTTTGGTGAACAAGACGGGACGACATTGACCTGCACCTTGCACGGCTGGAAATTTGATCTGGAGTCAGGTGAATGCCTCACAGCCGATGACCGAAAACTTCGAGTTCGTCGGGCCGCTGAACCTATTTAACGAGTAGTAAACGGTAGGCAAAACGATAAGTGCCAGCAGCGATTGCATGACGCGGATGAATATCGGGCCCACAACTGGCGGTACCAACACCCCGGTGGGCGATATCAAGATGCACTACTAGTCCTTCGCGACGTCTCAACTCGGTGACATCGACTGCCGCAAATAAATCCTCATCACGATGGTGCGTCGCTGACATATGCAACGCAACCGGGCGCAATGCTTCAATCCGCAGCCGACGCCCATCGCGCGAGCGAATAATTTCCATCCAACGACAATCTGTTCGCAACCCGAATTCTTGCGGCAAAATATATGGCAATTCATCGGGCTCAGATTCCCAAATATCAAGCAATGCACCCGACTTTCGATCCGGCATATTCTCCAATGGACCGCGTCCGAACCAGCGAATCTGATCAAAACCCATTGGCATTTCAAAGACCACTCCAACGCGAGGAAGATCTTCTAACTCTTCGGGGACAACGACCGTATGGTCATAGATGACAGCCCCGTGAGCATCAACATATGAATCGAAAACATGTTGCACTAATGACTCGGCTGGCTCGCTATTAATCCCCGCCTTCAACCATTTGCCGAGTACCCCTCCGTTGCCGATGAGTTTGAAGCCATCATTGTCAGTGGCAGCGCGCCATAAATTGAGCCGCGGAGGACTACCCAAGAGGACATCAATCTCGGCGCGATCACTGTGCGAGACACGTTTGGGCATCGCTGGAAGTTTTGCTTCCCGCACCACGATCTGGTCCCATGCCACGAGATGACCAACACCACACCATGACGTGACTTTTTTGGTTTCCCATCTGAAATTTAGAAGGACCTCACCACGATGGGTCTTGGCCTCAACGAGATTGATCGGCGGATCAATCAGAAGTGATTGACCTGGGTTCACATCGGGCGACCATGAACCTGATGAAAGAATCTGACCATCAACAGTCATCTCCCAGAACCCACGCAACCAAGCCAAATTCCGAAAAGACTGACGATTGGTCACCCGCAATTTCCAACCAGTTTGTTCAACTGAGACTGGACGATGAACCCACATCAATTCCTGCATCGCAGGGTGCGGTTCGCACTCCGGGGAAACTAAGCCGTCGGCAACAAAATTTGCGTCATGCGGTGTGTCGCCAAACTGCCCCCCATAAGCAAAACGTTCAACGCCATTTTTCGCGACCTGGCGAATGCCGTGATCTTTCCATTCCCAAATAAATCCACCTTGAAGTACCCGATGTTTATTAAAGGCATCCCAGTAATCCGATAGGCCACCATTCGAGTTCCCCATGGCGTGACTGTATTCGCACAAAATCACTGGGCGCGTTCCCAAGACACCGTCGGCGTACCAATCCAAAGCCGTCACCGGCGGATACATCGGACACACCACATCGGTCGCTAGTCCGAGTCCGTCGCTCCAACCTCCGTGGAAACTTGCTCCCTCGTAATGCAAGAGTCGAGTCGGGTCCACTCGCCGGATATGTGCCGCGCAAGCATCATGGTGTTCGCCATATCCAGATTCATTACCGAGACTCCAGATAATGATGCTCGGATGATTGCGATCGCGTTCGACCATTCGCGAAACTCGCGAAAGCCACGTCGTGGAGAATCGTGGGTCATGACACAAACTGGTATTGAAGGCATGACTCTCAATATTTGCCTCATCAATGACATACAAGCCGTACTCGTCACACAAGTCATAAAAGCGATGGTCATTGGGATAATGCGATGTTCTCACGGCGTTGACATTGGCTCGTTTCATCGCCACGATGTCTTGACGCATATCTTCAACCGTCACCGCTTTACCTCGATCAGGGTGATGATCGTGGCGATTCACGCCCATGATGGTGATCGCTTGACCATTGACGCTCACCAAGCCATCCTTAATCTCAACCCGCCGAAATCCAATGACTTGAGCAACGACTTCTGTGACTTCCTGATCGGGGTTCAGCAGTTCGCACACCAAGCGATAGCGCGTTGGCACCTCGGCGGACCAAGGTAAAACTTTCGGCACTTCAACAGTTGTCGTGGCAAGATGACCAGAGAACAAATAAGCCTGTAGATGCCGGTGTGGAAAAATTTCCTTCTGTATCCGACATAAGCGATGGCCGTCAAGGGTTTCAATCCACGTTCGCACACTCCAACCACGAGCGATGGCATTTTCGTCAGCACTTCTCATTCGCAATGTCGTCGTTGCTCTCGCCACTCCCGAGTCCGCATCCCAGTCCGCGACTACATGGACTTGATCAAGATGCACTAGGGCCCGTGACTCCAGAAATACTTCACGGTGCAGACCCGCCATCCACCATTGATCTTGATCTTCAACATACGACTGTGCGCTGTAACGAGGCACCATAATTGCCACAGTATTTTTTCCTGTCACAAGAAAGTCGCTGATGTCATATTCGCTCGGCAAGCGACTATCTGTTCCATAGCCAACGAAACTTCCATTGATAAAAAGTGCGTGCACACTTTCTGCGCCACCGATATGAATAATTGTGCGACGACTTTTCCATCCACGCTGCACCGTGAAAGTTCGCCGATACACACCTGTGACATTTTTTTCTGGGACTTCTGGCGGACGCAAAGCAAAGGGCATCTGTACATTCGTGTAGTGCGGGAAGTCTCCAGTCCCCTGCATCGTCCAGTTGCCAGGGACTTCAACTGAAAGCCAACCGGCCTTCGACGACAAGTTTGTTTTTACTGCGGTATTCGGCACAGTATCAGGATTTGCCCACAACTTTAATTGCCACGATCCATTGAGGTTTTGCCACCATGGTGACTCTTGACGTAATCCGCGTGCACTCTCGGCATCAAGATGCGCCGTCATCACCTGTCGCATTGCTAGGCGGCCAATGGAAACCACTGTTGGATCAGTCCAAGGACGAAATTCGGTGAATGTGGAAATCACTTATTCAGGATGTCACAAAACAGGTGGATCAGAGTGCACCCAGATCTTCATCCCCATCGGGGCAAGGTTTTCTGCCCAGATGAAATCCATAGCTGGAGTGGACATTCGCACGCACCCATGCGATGCGGGATAGTTGGGAATCTGATACGCCCCATGCAGACCGATTCCTTTATTGAAATACTTCGGACGGTAGATATCCCCCAGATCGCCCGTGCGCCACCCCTTCTCAGCCTCGCGATTGATCTTGAATATTCCGTCAGGAGTTTGTGCGTCTCCCCACACCCATTGACCCCATTCATTTTTATCGCGTTCTTTAAAAGAAATCCCCGAGCCAGTGGAAACGTTGATAGTCCAAACGGTCACGGAATCTTGCACAATAAAAAGTAATTGCAGATCTTTGTCAACCTCAATCAGCGTGCCAGTGTTGGTCTCCCCATGGGCCTTCGCCGTAGCGATCGTGAGCGCTTGGGCAGTCACTTCATCGACGGCAGCAGAAGCCTCAAGACCAACGTACTTTTGAAAAGCCATCACCGCTTGGGCGGTGGTGACGCCATATTCACCTTGTGATGATTGCAACCAAAATCCCAATTCCAAAAGGCGTTGCTGCACGCGTCTAGTCTCTGCTCCGTCTTTTTTTCCGACCGCTACGAGTGGCACATCAAGCGGTGCAACAGCAATGACAACTGCCTGCGGTGGAGGAACCGTGATGATCGGCGCAGGCAATGTTGGCGGCGGCAAAGTCTCTCTTGGTCGCGGCGCAGATAAGGCGATTGTTGCTTGTGGTTTAGTGGCCGCATCAGCAGATGATGAGACCACACCCGAGCAACCGGAGAGCAAAAGAGGTACACCAAACAAGCACAACAGCAGAGCGAAATTGATGCTTCGCGATTTGTTCTTTGCAGTGATCACAACAAATGTGACGGTAGTTTTATTTCCTCACCAAATGGTGGATAGTCCCTGAGTAAGCGACATAAATTAGTTGTACTGCTCGGGGATTTCAAACCACAGCGTCAATGAGTATTTGACCCCGCTCGTGAGAGCGAGACTTTGATGCGGGTGCGTTACCAGCGATGGCCATACCAACAACGAGCCGACTGCCAAATCACTATTCGTGAACCCTTGCTGAGGAAAACTCAACTCCGCTCCGGTGTAGGAATCGTTCAATTTCACCGATCCCGATACTTGAGCGATGTCGTGATGAAGCCGCAACTCTGTCTGTGTATCCATGCTGTACTTAATCACGAAAGCATCACGTAGTCCGCAATAGTCGATGAGAGGCCACTTCTCTTGCAACTGTGGCCAGATTCGCTCACCGAGATCAATCATCAGGTTTTCATAGAGGCGCGGACTGATCGTTGCCAAACTCACTTCGTGACCGGGCACGGGATCATGGGGTTCGGGTTTAAAGCCCCCAGCGGCTTCGGCGGCATGAATGATCGCCGAACACATGTCGGGTGTCCAAAACGGTAGGGCCACCAACTCAGGCCCGACTTCAACCATTTCGCCCTCGTCATCTTGTGCTCCGAGGTAACCAAGTATTCGTTCAAGATCAGTGGTCATAGCCCTCAGTCTGCCAGCCAAACCGCGCACAATCGGTCCAGCACTCTCGTAACCTTCAAAGGTGGATCTGAAATTGCCGAACCGGTATCGGACTGGACTCGCCTTGGGCTTTGTTGTGGTCATCACCGCTTGTGGATCAGCCAAACCAAGTGCCGTCGTCGTCGAAGTTGATAACGCCGTGATCACCACTGCCCCAGCAGGCCCAGCAGTGTTAACCCCCATCGCACTTGAGAAAAAGACCACAACAACCACAACCGTGACGTCAACGAGCGGCCTCGGGTTACGTATTGAAGCCGAGCACGTAGGGGGCTACGACCGCACTTTATTCGGCAAGAATTGGAGTGATGCCGATAGAGATGGTTGCAATACGCGCCAAGAGGTTCTCATTGCTGAGTCGATCATCCCCGTTAAAATTGCCGATGGCTGCAAGGTCACCGGAAAATGGTTCTCTATCTACGACGGCGTCACAACAACTAAATCAAAAGGTTTTGACATTGATCACATGGTCCCACTGAAAGAAGCCTGGGATTCTGGGGCCTGGAATTGGAATGAGGATCAGCGTAAAAAGTACGCCAATGATTTAGATGAGTCTTTTTTTCTGATTGCCGTTACGGCTCATAGCAATCGTTCAAAAGGTGAACAAGATCCTGCTCAATGGATGCCAACTTCTGCCAGTTACCGCTGCGAATATGCCCGTATTTGGGTGAAGATCAAGCGCGCCTGGGACCTCAGCGTTGATCCTGCGGAAAATACTTTTCTGATGCGTACTTTGGCAAGTTGCTAATCAGTTATTTGCTCAGGCGATTGCGCCATTGACAAAAGTTGCAAATTCTTCACCGCAATCTTCCTGAAGGAAATGCCCAGCACCGACAATGGTCGTATGAGGTGATGTTTCGGCTCCAGGTACTGCCTTGCGAAACGCCCATTCTCCGTTACGAGTCACTGGGTCGCTATCACTAAAAGCGCAGATGAACGGTTTGGTCCATTGGCGTAGAACATCCCACGCCGCGATATTTGCCGCCGAAGTTGGGTCCGCCAGTGAAGCGGGGACCAAAGTCGGGAAAATGCGAGCCCCCGACTTGTAGGTCTCATCTGGATATGGAGCGTCATAGGCGGCCAGTACTTCGGGAGCCAGGGGCTTGTGAGCGCAGCCTCCTTGAATGATCTGCGACGTGCCAAACACGGGAGTCTCTTGGCTGAATTTACGCCATGCCAAGAACGCCGCATTCGGTTCGGGATCACCAGTCGGCAAACCTGTATTGGCGATCACGATTCGCGCAAAGCGATCAGGGAAAGCGGTGGCAAGACGCAAGCCGATTAACCCGCCCCAGTCTTGACAGATCAATGTCAGATTCTTTAAATCGTTAGCCACAAGCCACTGACTCATCCAGTCAACATGGCGTTCGTAGGTGTAGTCACTTGTCTTGGCGGGTTTATCGCTACGACCAAAACCCACTAGGTCAGGTGCAATCACGCGATGACCCGCAGCAGTAAAAACAGGAATCATTTTGCGATACAGAAAACTCCAAGACGGTTCACCGTGCATGCACAACATCGTTTCAGCGGCATCGCGTGGTCCCGCATCGACGTGAGCCACGCGCAACACTGTTGCATCCGCAGCCGTGACATCGGTGTACGCCGGGGCGTAGGGCCAATCGGGAATGTGTGTGAAAGCAGAATCGGGTGTTCGCAGGACGTCCATATAGTGACACCCTATATGAAACTAGTTGGGGGTGGCGACACGAACCTTTCGACTCACCCGAGTTCATAGGTCGAAGACAGTCGCGCTGGACCACCGCCGAGAACTGATAAACGACCATCCTGGACCAATTGAGTCAAATGTGAGAGCACGCTTCGAGCCGCTGGAATATGGAGTTCGGGAATCACTGCGGCGTACATCTGACGCACCATCGGCGCCACAGTATTCACTCCTTGAGCAACGCACGCCAGCACTTGAGCCTCGCGACCCAAACGATGTTCGTAATAAGCACGGAGAAACGGTTGTGGATCAGTGACTGGCGAACCGTGCGTGGGCCACAAAATCTTGTCATCGCGCAATTGAAGCTTCTTCACTGACGCCATGTAGTCACGCATGTCCCCATCGGGGGGCGAAACCACAGTGGTACTCCAGCCCATGATGTGATCTCCCGTAAACAATGCTTTTTCTTCCTCAAAAGCCACGCACATGTGATTGGAGGTGTGGCCTGGCGTGTGTATTCCCATCAATGTCCATCCATCGCCGTGAGCCGCCACTTCACCATCACCGACGCGAACATCGGGTTCAAATTCAAGATCAACAGACTCACGGATCTCTAGATCGTCTGGATCAAGACCAGCAGCACGCGCAATCTCGCGTTCTTTCTCTTTTTCTTCCTCGGTCTTTGGAGGCGGGGCCAAAGATTGCATGACCTTGATGTCCTCGTCATTATCTAATTGCCCAACTGCTCCGTGAGGCTTCCACGCCACCGTTGGTGCGCCAGTTTCTTCGCGCAACCATGCTGCCAGACCCACATGATCGCTATGGCAATGAGTGATCACAATGGCGCGAACCTTCTGACCCTCAATAGCCCGCAATAAAGCAGTGCGATGTTCTGGCAAATCTGGACCTGGATCAATCACTGCGACGTCAGTTGCGTTACCTACGAGATAGGTGCCCGTACCAGTGAAAGTGAAGTGAGATGGGTTGCGTGCGATCACGCGACGAATCTTGGGGCTGACCACCTCGGCTTCGGCGTATCGCAATGGATCAATGATCCCCACAAATGGAATACCTGCCATCTTGTTCGCCTCCTTCGTCTCTAACTCACAGGACAATCACGACACGCCACGTGCGCGCCCCAACTCTCCGACAATACGCACTTCGCCCACCGCTTTGCCATGTCCAAGAATGATTGATGAAAAAGCATCGCTGCGCACTGCTGAAATATCAACGCCAAGAGTTCTCAATGCAGCCTGCATCAGTGGTGGGCGGGGTCGATTTGCTCCATCAGCAATCTTCAGCGCAACTGCGCGCCCATCACTAAGAGCGGCCACAAAAACTCCTTCTGCCCCGTCCTTGGCCATTAAACCGGGCACCCCCTTCATCAACAAAGTCACATCCCGATTTGGTCCGCCCACCATCTCAGGAAAAGAAGTCATCGCCCGATGGATCCGCAATCCCTCATCACCTGCGGCTCCAGTAGCCATATTTCTCAACGACCGCGCCAAACCAATCAGCGACATCACATGTGCCGGCGCACCACATCCATCAATCCCGATACCCAAGACAGCATCTTGCGTCAGCGCAGGAATCCCACTGGTGATCGCTTGCTGTAATGGATGTGGTTCGCTGAGATAACTCGCATCGTGTGCCCACCCAGCTGTGATACATGTGGCCAACATCCCTGCATGTTTTCCAGAACAGTTCTGCTGCAGAGACGTGGCGCTGGCGCCATCACGTAGGGCGGCCTGCAACTGCTCATCATCAAGTGGAAGATCCGGCGTATTTGCTAAAGCCGATTCATCTAAACCAACTGAAGCCAAAATTCTTCGCACTCCGTCAAGATGAATGGCGCGACCATCGTGGCTCGCACAGACCAATGCCAATAACTCATCGGGAAGATCGAGTCCCGCTGACAACATCGCATGAGCCTGCAACGGTTTGGTGCTTGAGCGCGGGAAAATACCCACAAGCGGATCTCCGTAAGAAAATGCCACACTGCCGTCCTCGTTCAACGCCACAACAGCACCGTGATGAACTGATTCCAAAACATCACTGCGGTAAGTGACTGCCAGTGGGACATACGACCCGGCTGCGGCTCTCTCTAGATCGCTTGAAGTCAATGTCATCGCTTACCACGACGTCGACCGCGCCGAGAAACTCGCGGCTCTTTGATTGGCTTTTCCTGCACACGTACAAGATCATCTTCGATCAACTCGTGACGCTGACCGTGAGCGCTCGCTAGAGCGACTGCCATGGCCGCAACTGGAAGTCCAAGAATTGCGCCAACTGGACCGAGCAAAGCAGCACCCGCAATAGCAGCACCAAAAGAAATTGCCGGGTGGATCTCCATTGTGCGCGCCGTAATGCGCGGTGAAATCAAAAAATTCTCAACTTGCTGATATGCAATGATCACCGCGATGATCACCAGTGCCTTGACCGGTGAGTCAATGAACGTAATCAACACTGGTAGAACACCAGCGATATAGGTTCCAACAACGGGAATAAATTGTGAAATCAAACCGACCCATAGAGCGAGAGCTACGGGGGCGGCGGTGCCCAAAGATTGAAATGCGATCCAATGCACGAAGGCGGAAAACGCCGCCAACAAAACTCGACTGTAGATATAACCACCAGTTTTTGCAATCGCTAAATCCCATGTGTCCAAAACTCGGCGCTGTTTATCCGGGGCCAAGCGACTGCAGATTGAGCGGCGCATACGCGGACCATCAGCCACCAAATAAAAGGTGAAAAGCATGACAGAAAAACCTTGAAGCAACAGACCAAGTGCCGTCACCGACAATTGCAAAGCCTCACCCTGTTGGCCTCGAATAAATTCTTGCACAGGCCCATTGGGATCTTGAATGCTGTTGTTCACTTTGGCGGCATTGATATTTGCACCGAAGTTGTCATTCACGAAACTCACAGTTCGCCCGACATAGCGTTCTGAGTTTTGAGCTAAATCTGCGACTTGAGTTGCCACCAAGGTGCCGATGGCGGCCACAAAAATAATCGCCCCGACCATGACTGCCAGCAGAATCACCATCGTGGCCCGTCCGCGTTTCCAGCCACGCTTAGCCAAACGGGTTGTCCCAGGTTCGATCGCCAGGGATAAGAACAAAGCAACCAACAGCAGAATCAACAAAGATGAGAGTCGTTCATAGGAATACCGCAATACCAAAGTGCCCAAAAACCCCAGCCAAAACACAATGATCGCCTTCCAGGTCCAAGGCGGCATTTTGTTGGAATTTGAGGATGACACAGGTTCGACCACGGGGGTGGACGAGTTGTTATCGGACATGTGACGAGCGTAGCCAGCCCGTATGGGCATCACCGCATGAAGCGTGGCACGCTTTGATTATGCCTGATCGGTTTGAACCTGCCCGCCGCCTCGTTGCCGATGCAGTGCGCTCCCGAGTTGTCGGTCCCAACGCCGATAATCGCGCCCAAGAACTATTTGATGCTCCCGGCGAACGATGGTTTAGCGAAGATCGGCCGATCAGAATCATCCATGCTGATTCCTGCATGTTTATCGGCGGACTACGGGCCCTGTTATTTCAATCGCTGCATCCTCTCGCCATGGCGGGTGTGGCCTCACATAGCGACTTCAAAGCTGATCCGTGGGGACGCCTCCAACGCACGGCCGATTTTTTGGCGGCCACAACTTTTGGCCCAGAGTCAGAATCACAACGCGCTATTGATTTAGTCAAACGAGTCCATGTACGCGTGGTCGGTACCGCCGACGATGGCCGTCCGTACAGTGCCAATGATCCCCATCTTCTCAAGTGGGTGCATATCGCTGAAGTTGATTCTTTTCTTGCGGCACACAAAAAGTTCGGTGAAGTTGAACTCTCCGACGAACAACGCGATGGCTATGTCCTTGATATGTCTCGCATTGCTTCAGCTCTCGGCGTCATTGACCCGCCCCGCTCGGTCGCAGAACTCAAAGAAGATATCTCCTCATACCGAAGTGAACTAAGAACTTCCGATGCCGCCCTTGATGCAGCGAAGTATCTACTGATCACTCCACCACTACCCGTCTTGGTTCGTCCGGCATACCAACTCTTGGGTGCTGCCGCGGTTTCCTTGTTGCCGATTTGGGCGCGCTTACCCCTGCGCCTTCCGTGGCTTCCATTAAGTGAACGTGCCATCGTGCGTCCAGCAGCAAATACATTGACGAAAACTTTGCGTTGGGCCCTCGCCCCCGATTTGCCTTACTGATTCTAAAATTTACTCATTTCTTCAGAGCTTGACGAACAGGCGCGGATAAGTTGCCCACCAAACCCACAACGATCTTCTCAAGGCCTAGCCAACTTGCCATCAGGCGCAGTTCTTCAGCCAAGGCAGTGGCGGTGGTTTTCTTGTCAATATTTTCCTCGGCGAAGATTCCATGTACCAACAAAGTGTCGTTGTGACGATCTGCTTTTAAATCCACGCGGGCAACCAACTCATCGCCCAACAAAAACGGAAGAACGTAATAGCCAAAGACCCGCTTTTCTGCTGGTGTATAAATCTCAATGCGATAGCGAAAGCCGAAGAGTTTTTCGGCACGTGGTCGATTCCACACAATCGGATCAAACATAGAGAGCAGTGCCCGAGCCTCAATGGCACGGGGCGTCTTAGCGTCAACATGTAAATACCAAGTCTCTTTTGAACCTTCAATAGTTGTTGGTAATAAAAGTCCCTCTTCGACAAGTTCATTAATTCGCGGTTTGGCGACAACATTTTTCAGTCGGTAATAATCTGCGAGATCTTTTGCAGTCCCCACACCGAGCGATCGACCCGCAAGGGCGATCAACTCTCGCTGAGCTTCAATCGCTGTCGGTGTTGGTGTGTTGAGATATTGCGCCGGGATGACCCGTTCTGGAAGGTCATACAACCGAGCGAAATCACTGGCCCTACGGGTCGCTGTCACTCGCCCACACATAAACAGATATTCCAGCGCGTTTTTGGAGTCATCCCAGTCCCACCAGGATGCTTTTTTCGTTGCGCGAACAGAAAGATCTCCAGCCGCAATCGGCCCATCAGTCACAACACGAGAAAAAATCTCCTCAATAAATTGTGGCTTCTTCTTGACAAGATTCTCTGCGGAACGCCATGGTCCTTGAAGCGACTGCTCCATTTTCCAACGCCACAAGCGATGATCACGAGTCGGCACATGAGCGGCTTCATGACCCCAATACTCAAAAAGTTCACCACTCTTTGTGGCCGAAGAAATCAAGTCACGACGGTGACTGCCCAAACGCGAAAATAGTGGCAGTTCTTGGCTTCGGACCAAAACATTGACCGAGTCAATCTGAATCAAACCAATGCGATCAATCACCTGGCGTAGGTGACGACTATTAACTCGACCACTCGGTCGAGGCTGAGCGAATCCTTGTGCCCCTAAAGCAATGCGACGCGCTTGCGCCTTGCTGAGTTGAGTCACTCGAGGCGACATCAACCAGCGATCAGTCAGCGACGGTGATGGTCACCGAGTTGATGACAACATCGGTGGTGGGTCGATCGCCGGCGCCAGTCGGCACATTCTGCATCGCTTCAACGATTTCAAGTCCTTTGACAACCTGACCGAACAATGCGTAAGCCGGCGGCAAGCCAACTCCGCTTGGACCACTGATCAAGAAGAACTGTGAACCATTGGTGTTCGGCCCTGCGTTGGCCATCGCCAATGAACCGATTTGATATTGGCCAGCCTTAGGCAATTCGTCGGCGTATTGATAGCCAGGTCCACCCCGACCAGTGCCAGTCGGGTCTCCGCCCTGGCAAACAAAACCCTTAATGATGCGGTGAAAAATAATGCCGTCGTAATAGTGGTTGAGAGCCAAAAACACGAAGCTATTCACTGTTCGTGGAGCCTTCAAGGCGTCCAACGCAATCACCATGGTCCCCATTGAAGTTTCCATGGTGGCGGTGTAACGCTTGGTTGGGTCAATCCCCATCTCGGGTTCAGAAGCAAACTTCTGACTCTTAGGGGCGGAACCATCAAAAGGGGGGAAAGTTGTAGGCATAGGTGACAACACTATCTTGCGACTACTCTAAGCCCATGTCCGCAAACGATCCGATTAACGAACAATCATCAACGATTGACCTTGATGCCATCGAAAAAGATTTAGCCGACGTTGAAACCGCTCTCAATCGCCTTGACGCTGGTACCTATTGGACAGACGAAGTCACGGGTCAACCCCTGCCCGATTCACTTCTTGAAGCCAGTCCATTAGCGCGCCGCAATCCAACCTGAATTTCT
Source organism: Actinomycetes bacterium (assembly GCA_037147055.1). Taxonomy (GTDB): domain Bacteria; phylum Actinomycetota; class Acidimicrobiia; order Acidimicrobiales; family Ilumatobacteraceae; genus Casp-actino8. The sequence goes on along the minus strand of JBAWVW010000030.1, from coordinate 9,081 downwards.
AGGTCGCCTCGGGGCTAATCCGATGGAGGACTTAGGCAATACTGACCATATGAGTCATGAGATCACCCATCGCGTCATCGCCACCAATGGCGTCAACCTACAGGTCACGGAATCTGGTGACCCCAAAGGTCCGTGCATCATTCTCAGCCATGGTTTTCCAGAGTCTGCTTATTCTTGGCGACACCAAATGGGCTTTCTCGCCGATGCTGGTTTTCATGTCCTTGCCCCCGATCAGCGAGGATACGGATTTTCTTCATCACCGAAAAACGTGACCGACTATGGCATCGAAAATCTCACAGGAGACCTCGTGGGCTTATTGGATGCCACTGGTCACGACGATGCAACTTTCGTCGGACACGATTGGGGTTCTCTCGTGGTGTGGGAAGCAGGACGCTTGCACCCAAGTCGGGTCAACGCAATCTGTGGAGTCAGCGTGCCTTTTACACCGTGGCCGATGAAGCCGACTGAACTTTTTAAAATGATGTTTACGGATCGTTTTTTCTACATGTTGTATTTTCAGGAGGTTGGTCCAGCCGAGTCAGAACTTGAGGCCGATATTCGCAATACCATGCACCAATTCCTGTGGGCTGCTTCTGGTGCGATGTATAAACCAGGTCCCACTGACTTCAGCGAACTACCACCGATGGAGGGCAGCGGATTCCTCGACATGTTTAAAGATGTTCCGGCGCATCTGCCAACATGGCTCACGCAGGACGATCTTGATCACTATGTCAAACAGTTCACCAACAGTGGATTTTTCGGTCCCGTGAGTTGGTACCGCAACTTGGATGCAAACTATGAAGTGCTCAAAGATATTCCTATTGATCGCATTTCTATGCCGACGTTTTTTATCGGTGGCGACAAAGACGCCGTCATCGCCCCACGACTCGACACCCTTGATGCCGTTAATGGACTGACGCCCAACTACAAAGGCAGCGTCATCATCCCCGGAGCAGGACATTGGACACAACAAGAAATGCCTGACGAATTTAATGCTGCGTTGATGGGTTTCTTACAAACTCTGTAAAAAGAATTTCTAGCGCTGACGCAATTTGGAAAGCAGTCGCAAGATTTCCAGATACAGCCAGACGACAGTCACCATCAGACCGAAAGCGGCGAACCATTCGGTTGACTCGGGCATACCTTGTTTGGCCCCCCGTTCAATGAAATCAAAATCAAGTGCCAGGTTAAACGCCGCGAGACCAGCGACCAAGAAACTAAAGCCAATGCCGAATGCGCTTGTGGAATGGATGAATGAAGGTGTGGCTCCGAACAAACTCATCAACATTGAAACACCGTAAAAAAGTGCTACTCCCATCGTCGCCCCAATGACGATGCGACGAAAACGGTCGGTCACTTTGATAATCCGCAGGCTGTGCATCGCCAACATCACGGCGAACACAGCGATGGTCGCTCCAGCTGCCTGTATGACGATGCCGTCGTAATACGTCTCATAGGCCTTGCTGATCGCACCAACAAATAACCCTTCAGCAATGGCGTAGACCGGAGCAAGAAACTTTGCAAGATGAGGTTTGAACATCAGCAAAATCGCCAGACCGAAACCGACTAAAAGACCACCAAAGGCGTAACTCGGAAACTTGTAGACCTCGCCTTGTGGAGCATCAACTCCTAGCCAGCCCACTGTGGCTGCGGCGAGCAACAACACAAACAACACCGCCGTGGCGCTCGCTGTTCCAGCCACGGTCATCGTGCGGCCTGCGCCGACCCATGGAGTCACGGGACCGTCCGACATTCCGGCACGCGTCGTCGCATCCGGAGCAGCCCAGCCCGAGTCGTTGGCTTTGGCTGCTTGTTCCAGACGCTTTTCATTGAGTAGCGGATTTGCCATCGAATTGCTCCTTTGATGCTCATTATTTTTACACGGTAATCACATGTTCCGCCTAGTTTTACACCTTACTCAGTTGACCCAGCGACATTATTTCAACAGATTTTCAGAGAACTTTGTTTACCTGGTTGATGAATGCCTTGTGGTCGGTATCGTTCCCAACATCAACGGATTTCGAGATGTGGAAGTCTGGAGATTGTTGGTCTACCGCACAGGAATCTGTTCGGTTTTCCCAAGACATCAATCCGAAAGAAGTGGGGTTCTCAGGTGGCCAAGGATCGCGTAGATCGTGATGAAGAGGACCTAGTCCGTCTTTATCTGTCAGATATCGGACAGTACCAACTGCTCACAAAGGACGATGAAGTTCGTCTTGCGAAACAGATTGAGGCTGGTAAAGCCGCCAAAGAAGAATCTGAAACTCTTGATACCAAGGCACTGACTCCAGCCAAAAAGCGTGAACTCCGCAATTTGGTCAAAGACGGCGAGAACGCCGAGCGATCCTTCGTGCAATCCAACCTGCGACTCGTTGTTTCAATCGCCAAGAAATACCAGGCTTCAGGGCTTCCACTATTGGACCTCATCCAAGAAGGCAACTTGGGATTGATGCACGCCGTTGAAAAGTTTGACTGGCGCAAAGGCTTCAAATTCTCAACCTACGCCACCTGGTGGATCCGCCAGGCAATTACTCGTGGTATTGCCAACACTGGTCGCACCATTCGTCTCCCAGTCCATGCTGGAGACACGCTTGCACGTCTGCAAAAAGCTCGCTCCCGCTTGGAGTTGAAGTTCGGTCGCCAGCCAACACTGCGCGAATTGGCAGCCGAAGTCGAAATGCCCGAAGACAAAGTCACTGAAGCTTTGCGTTTCGCTGCAGAACCCTTGTCGCTCAGCGAGCCGTTGCGTGAAGACGGCGATGCCGAATTGGGCGACGTTGTTGAAGACCGCGCCGCAGAAAGTCCTTTTGAAAGTGCCGCAACATCACTATTGCCCGAAGAGATTCGGCGCTTATTGGCACCACTTGATGAGCGCGAGCGCGAAATTCTGAAGTTGCGCTTCGGACTCAATGGTGGCGAGTCACGCACACTCGAAGAAGTTGGCGAAGCTTTCAACCTCACGCGTGAGCGCATCCGTCAGATTGAGGCACGCGCAATGAGCAAGTTGCGCCACCCGTCGAGCGACACTGGCGCTCGCGACCTTCTCGCCGTCTAATTAGATTCCACGTCTTAGGTAGGTTTTTGAGTGCCTACGGCGGCCTACCTACCTAAAACCGCTTGAGTCCACTTGAACCACATTGAACGTGGGACGTTGAATTGTTTGGCGGAGGTGGACGGGAATCGAACCCGCCGGACGAGGTTCACTCGTCCCAACCGCTTTGAAGGCGGCGGAGCCCACCAGGTACCCGGACACCTCCATCCTTTAGGGTAGCCGCCTCGGTTCTGCGCTGTATCCTTGGGTTCATGAAGAAACTTCTCATGCTCGTTGCCTTGGTTGCTTTGGTCGCTGCTGCGGTCAAAAAGCTCCAATCAGCCTGATTCATTTCAGCAACCTGTCACCGCCTCAGGTGGTGGTACGCCCACATCGTGTTGCACCACATTGTGATGCTTGACTTTTAAGTAGCCGAACTTCCCCTTTAATTTCAAACTTTCGATAGGGGAAGCCATGTTCACGATTTGCTGGTCCTGCAAAGGTGGTTCGGGGACATCCGTCGTTGCTGCCGCATTAGCCGCAGTGAGCGCACTGAAAACGCCAACAATCCTCGTCGATCTCGCTGGCGATCAACCAGCGCTCTTGGGTCTGACAACACCTGAGCAAGGAATCAGCGAATGGATGTCCAACAAGATGCAACTTGAGTTCGCTGACCTGCTGATGCAATGCGGCAGAAATTTATCTGTCGCAGCGCGTGGCGGTGAACTACTCCCCGATCACAATTCAGGGGACTGGAATCATCTATCGCGAGCTGTGAGCCAAATTCATGATCAAGCGATCAACATCGTCGTTGATGCAGGCATCTCACCAATCTCCAAATCATTATGGGAAGTTGCTGATACGAATTACCTCATCATTCGCCCGTGTTATCTCGCTTTACGAAAAGCCGTTGAGCAAAATCGCCCTACAACTGGGGTGATCTTGATCACTGGTGGGGACCGAGTTCTCACCCGTCGCGATGTGCAGTCGGTTTTGAAAACAGAGGTTGTCACAGAAATCGCTTTAGATCCAGAAATCGCACGACGTGTTGACTCGGGCCTATTACATTCACGTATTCCATCTGCCTTGAGTGCAGCCCTCTCCCCATTACTGACCCATCGCGTTTTAATCTGATCATCCGACCATGAACACGCGTTTACTACCGGACGAGATCACTCGCTATTTCGGCGACCAATCAGTGACTGACATCTTGGTAAACAACAACACCGAAGTCTGGATTGAACGCTGCGGGAATCTTGAACGTGGTGTTGACCTTTTGCCCGGACAAATTGAAACCGCCCTCGAAAAGATTCTCACGCCATTGGGACGTCGACTGGATCGTTTATCGCCGATAGTTGACGCACGATTACCCGACGGAACACGTGTGTGCGCCGTCATTCATCCGATAGCGGTGCACGGTACATGCGTGGCCTTTCGCCTATTTCGCAAGGTTGCTTTTTCAATCTCTGATTTCGTACCACTTGAGCATGAAACGCACTTGACAGAGGTCATGCACACCGTTCTCGAAAGTACGGAAAACATCTTGATCACCGGCGCCACTGGTTCGGGTAAGACGTCTTTACTCGCCGCCATGATCTCCATCCCTCACGACATTGAACGTTTTGTTGTCCTTGAAGACACCCACGAACTCACTGTTCAGCATCCTCATATGGTGCGCCTAGAAACTCGTTCAGCCACAGCAGAAGGGCGCGGTCAGATCACATTGGATGACCTCTTACGTACTGCGTTACGTTTGCGCCCCGATCGCCTGGTCGTCGGCGAGGTACGCGGCATTGAAGCTCTCACCCTTGTTCAGGCAATGAACACCGGGCATTCCAAATGCTTGGCCACACTGCACGCCAATTCGGCGCTTGATGGACTTCACCGCCTTGACTTACTGACGATGCAGGCTGCACCAGGGTGGACCCTTCAAGACGCGCGACATATGGTTTCTTCGGCCATCGGTTTCGTGATTCATATGAAACGTCATCGTTATGGTGCCCGAGTGATCGCCGAAGTTGCCCATCTCAATGGTGATGTTGACGGCTCAACAATGCGTGTGGATTATCTCCACCACTGATATGACCATCCCCGATATCTTTTCTCGATTCACACAACGCCAACGCATTAAGCGTCGGCTCACACAAGCCGCCTCATTGGGTAACGAAAACATCATTGATTCTCTTTCTGCTATGACTCGTTCATTGCGCTCAGGTCAATCTCTCGCATCATCGCTGCATCAAGCGAGTATCACCGAACCATGCGATCTACTGATTCGCTTAACAGCCGCCATCAATAATGGGCAATCCCTTCATCAAGCATGCAACGGCTTAATAGAGGCCGATGAAAAGCAACACACATCGGGTGATCTATCTGTCGTTCTTCATGTCATTTCCCTTGCCAGCGAAGTTGGTGGTGATGCTGCTCATCATATTGATGCACTCATTGACACCTTGCTCGACCGCTCCCATGCGCGCCAGGATCGCCAAGCTCAGGCATCAACAGCTATGGCATCAACGCGCTTGATTACATGGTTGCCGGTCGTATGTGCCGCATGGATTGTGAGTGATAGTCCCGCAATCCGAAACACGATGTTGGCCACACCATTGGGTTGGACATGTCTTATTCTCGGTGTTGGACTCAACCTTGTGGGCCGAATATGGACAAAGAAGTTGATCGACTCGTGATTTTTATTGCCGCTCTCGTTGGATTTTTTTTCTTCTGGCGACGCACCAAAGCGCGCCTTCGTCAACGACGTGAAACTGACATGATGAACGCTTGGCCGCAATGCGTGGACCTCTTGATGGCCGCTCTGCGTGCTGGCTATAGCCCAGTGCAGGGAATTCATTTCCTCAGTTTGCACGCACCCCAAGTAATACGGCCAGCGTTTCAGACAGTCACCGAAAAATTAGCGCTCGGCCAGCGTTTCACGGATGCCTTGCGAGAACTTCCCCGACGCATCGGGTCTGCTGCGCGACCCCTATGCGAAGTTCTGTCAGCTGGCGATCACTTGGGTATCCCCATGGAGAGCCTGATCTTTCAATTGGGCAACGATGCGCGCCTCAGTCGGCGACGCGCCGCAGAAATATCTGCTCGACAATTGCCGATTCGGCTCAGCCTTCCGTTGGTGATCTGCACCCTTCCATCATTCATTGTTCTCATCATCGTTCCGACGATTGCCGGGACCGTTTCGCAGTTACGTCTTTCGATCTAACTGCCTCACCGCCACTACTCACACGGAGACTTTCATGAATAATCTTTTCTTACGCATCTATATATATGTCACGACACCCCACCTCACGACGGGTCCACGGGATTCTGGTCAGGCAACCTCCGAATACGCATTAGTGATGCTGGCAGCCGCACTCATTGCTCTTTTGGCGGTGGCTTGGGCGACTGGCGGAGGCGGGGCAGGCAAAATCGGTCGTCTATTCGATCAGGTGATCGGCAATGTCATTTCAAAATTACCGTAAACAAAAAGCTCAAAGGGACGACAAAGGGCAGGCCACGGTGGAGTTCGCCCTGGTTCTACCCTTCGTCGTGATCTCTCTGTTACTGCTCATGCAGGTGTTGGTCATCGTTCTCGCGCATGTTCAGGTGGTCAACGCCGCACGTAACGGCGTGCGCGCAGCAGCGGTCTCGGCCCAGCCATCCCAGACCGCCGAATCCGTGGCCCTGCGCTCTTTAGCGGGTGCGACTGACGGCGAAACGCGGTCCGATTTCTCGGTTCAAACCACAACCGACGCAAGGTGGGTCACCGTCACCGTGACTCAACACCTTGTCACCGACTTACCGATTATTGGACGCTTCATCAGCGACCTTGATATCAGTTCGCATTTTTCGATGCTGCTTGAACCCCCGCTAGGTTGATGGCATGCAGTTATCCGCACGTACTGATCTCATCGGTGACATCGCTGTCATTAGTTTTAGCGGTGAACTTGACCTCTCAACTTTGCCCAAACTGAGTGATGTGCTGACCCAAGCGACAATCGAGGATCATGCGCGGATCGTTCTTGATCTTGATGGAATCACCGTTCTTGATGATCCTGCTCTAGGACTTCTACTGGGCTTCGCAGCGCGCTTACGGGCCAAAAATACTTCGTTGCATATTGTTTGTACCAGCCAAAATATTTGCAGTTACCTGCGCCGCACAAAATTAGATCTGATTATCCCCATCGCAACTTCGGTCTCCGATTTAACCAAGTAATAAAAATCGGGTCCTAGGGTTTGCGTTTGCGAAAGCCACGACGATCTTCAACTTTCAGTCGGGCTTTTTGTTCTTCTTCGAGTGAGGCCTCTTCAGCAACCAAACGCTTCATGCTGTCCAAGCGACGCGGATCTAAAGTTCCATGAGTGACCGCTGCGGAGACTGCACAACCTGGTTCTTCCTCGTGCTTACAATCACGAAAACGACACTTCTCTGACAGCGCGAAAATATCCGCGAAGGCACGTTCGATTCCGGTACCACTGGACCACAAGCTCACCGCACGCACACCTGGAGTGTCGATCAACCAACCCGCCTCACCAACAGGCTCGGAAGGTAGCGCCACTAATTGCACAGCCGTTGTTGTGTGGCGCCCGCGCTGATCACCCTCACGCACTGCCGCCGTGCTCTGAACTTGACCGCCGACCAAAGTATTCACAATCGTGCTCTTGCCGACACCACTCGCACCGAGTAGTGCAACCGTTCGGTAGCCACTTGCATATTGCAGCAAGGCATCAAGACCATCGCCACGGATTCCACTCACGACATGAATGTCCACACCGGGTGCCACCGCTTCAAGAGTGTTCACACAGTGATCAACTGCCTCTGCACTTTCCATGAGATCGAGTTTTGTCAAAATTAGTACTGGTGTGGCTCCGCTATCGAAAGCCAAAACTAATTCTCGTTCAAGGCGACGCTGGTTCGGCGGTGAAACCAAAGCATGCAACAAAAACACAACATCAATATTTGCGGCGATGGTGTGAGCCTCAGCGCGTTGGCCCTCAAAACTGGCGCGGCGCATAAATGCACTATGGCGAGGCAAAACCATTTCAACTTTCTCACCGTCAGCGGAAACGACGACCCAGTCACCAACAGCAACCTCGGCGCCAATATTGCGCACACGTACGGGTTCAACGCCGGTCGAAGGTGGGCCGTACCATACCGTGCTCCAACCCCTATCTAAGCGCGCCACCCGACCCGGAAGGCCCGTTCCCTGGAGGTCCGCAGCACGGTCGCGACAAAGATTGGACCAAGTCACATCCCATGTGACATTCCAACCAAGGGCGATGCGAGGGTCGTTCACATCTGAGACCGTAGCCTTGCCGTGGCTCACTTCCCCCCGAACCCGTGCCAAAGGATCCATCAAAATGTTGTCTCGTCTCGCCCGCTGGTGCTTCACGCACCATTGGCTCACAGTCTTCGTCTGGCTCGTCGCATTAATCGGAGGCACATTTGTGGCCAATGGGGCCCTCGGCGGCGGCGCCTTTGAAACTCGCTTTTCCATTCCTGATTCGCAAAGCCTGCGAGCTCTCAACCTACTCGTCGACGCTTTTCCCAATGCCGATCCAGTAACCGACGCTCAGATCGTTTTCTCCAGTCCCACAGGATTTAAGGACCCCACAACTCAAACAGCAATCACGAATTTTCTGGGTGAAGTGCAATCCTCCATTGACGGACTGAGCGTCAGTAATCCATTTAAGGATTCGACGCTGATCAGCCAAGACGGAAGCGTTGCCTATGCAGTGGTTGGTCTCCCCGATGGCAAATCAAAAGATGACCAAGACAAAGTCGGCAAGGCAATCCTTGCCGTCGGCAACTCTCTCACCGAGTCGGGCGCATTACCCGATGGAGTCATTGTTGAATACGGCGGAGATCCTTTCGTCTCCTTCGAACTTCCTCAAAGTGAAATCGTCGGACTTCTCGCAGCAATCATTATTTTAGTTTTGGCATTCGGCTCAGTTCTTGCTATGGGACTACCTATCGGGACTGCTCTCATCGGACTCGGTACGGGAGTCGCGGCGATCACCATCTTGAGTCATGTGATGGAGATGCCAGATTTTGTCGT
>JBAWVW010000029.1:0-22321 GCA_037147055.1 Actinomycetes bacterium | reverse complement strand
GGATTTTCATTGGAAGATCGTGGCGACGCATATCTCGGTGCTGATTATCAACGCGATGCGTTGGCCGCGGGCATGACTTTTGTTGCCGAATATTCAAACTGGAATGGCGATGGCTCAATCACTGGTGACGATTACACCGTGATGGTGCATCAGCTTCACTGAATATTGTCAAGCAATCGACGAGCGATGACCTTGAGGCACAATGTCTCATCGGCACCCTCGAAGATTGATAAAACTCGTGCGTCAACATATAGGCGACTGACCGAATATTCTTCGGCGTATCCGTAGCCACCGTGAATTTGCATCGCCTCACGGGCGACCCATTCGGCAGCCTTACAGACGTAAGCCTTGACCATGCTGGCTTCCGTCGTACCTTCACCTTTGGCCATCAACTTTGCGACCTCGTAGCCGAACTGTCGACCAGCCTGAATCAAAACAGCCATGCGACCTAACTTGACCTGCGTGAGTTGGTACTCGGCAACATTGTTACCAAAGACGGTGCGGTTGTGGGCGTAGTCGTAGGCAGCTTCATAGGCAGCTTGCATGACACCGACGGCGCGAGCAGCAGTTTGCAATCGCCCGTTCTCAAAGCCTTCCATCTGGTAATAGAAGCCTTTGCCAAGTCCACCTTCTTCACCAATCAAGTTGGTGGCGGGGACCCACCAATTTTCTAAAGCGATTTCGTAGGAGTGCATGCCGCGATAACCAATGGTGTCAATTGGGCGGCCCTCCATTTTGCCGACAGAGCCATCGTCACGAACATTTTGTGTGAACTCAAATCCGTGAGCGTCGCCGCGAGGTTTGGGAACGATAAACAGACTGAGACCACGGTGAGTTTTTGAGCGGTCTGGATCAGTTCGTGCCAAGAGCATCAAAACATCTGCTCGGCCGGCAAAAGTGCACCATGTCTTCACGCCATTGATGACATAGCCGGCTTGGCCATCGGGTCCTATTGCAGGCACGGCAGTCACTTTGATGCCAGCCACGTCACTGCCGTAATCGGGTTCGGTGACGGCGACGGCAACCATCACTTCGGCGGTTGCTAATTTTGGAAGCCACTCTTGCTTCTGTGCCTCGGTGCCACCCTTCACTAAAGCGCGAGTCAAGATTTCGGGACGCGTGATTAATGATCCACCGATACCCAAACTGCCGCGACTGAGTTCTTCGGTGGCCACCACCATGGCCATATATTCGCCTTGACCACCTTCGGAAAAACCACCGTATTCGGCAGGTACCGATAGGCCAAAAGCACCCATCTCGGCGAGACCACTGATGATTTCTTCGGGAACATCTTCGTTATAGCGGTGCACATGCTCGGCACGCGGAGAGATCACTTTGTCGCTGAAAGAGCGAAAGGTGTCTTGCACCATTTCGAAGTCATCATCTAGGTGCCGTGGCCCTTGAACATCGGCCAGCGATGCTATGAATTCTGGATCGCGGTACACGGTGATGAATGGCAAGGTTGCGGCTAGCGGGTTTAATTCAAGTCCCCAAAGTGTTTCGCGACCAATTAACTTTGTCATCAACTCGTGAGCCATATCGGCCGTAAAGGCGCAAGCGATCAGACCTTCATGGTCGCCCTTGGAGCCGTAATCAAGAAGTGAACGCGCAGTCTCAACTGCCGAAGCGGCATGGGCCAAGTCATAGGCCAAGACTTGATGTTTGTCGGCTCCACCAGTGCTGGAAAGTTGACGAAGTCCTTGGGTCACGACCCGTGAAGAGAGATCGATGACCTCAGCGGCGGTCTGCAAGTCGGGGGTGACGCAAGGTGAACTCATAGGTGAAACGCTACCCATCTGCGGGATATATGCGGGAAGTCGGAGATCCCTCAAATCTGAGTCCCGTCATGGTCAAGCGTCACCCCCAGTTGAGCCCGTCCCAGTTACCCCTTGATGTGTCAGGCTTGTGACATGGCAACGCAGGCAATGGGTCGCAATATCGGCGTTTATTGCGGTTCCAGTTCTGGTTTAACTCCAGAGTTTGCTGCCGAGGCTGTGGCTCTGGGTTCGGCATTGGTGACCGGAGGACATGGCTTGGTCTACGGAGGTGGTCGAATTGGGCTGATGGGTCTGATCGCCGACTCGGTACTCGACAGCGGCGGCCAAGTGCATGGTGTGATACCCGAGCACCTCGTCAAGGCTGAAACCGCCCATCAAGGACTCACGACATTAGAGATTGTGAACTCGATGCACGAACGCAAGGCGCGCATGGAGGAACTCTCAGTTGGATTTATAGTTTTGCCTGGGGGATTCGGCACATTCGATGAGGTGTTCGAGATTCTCACATGGAATCAACTAGGGCTGATCGCTAAACCAGTTGTTTTTCTGGATGGAACCGGTTATTACGCGCGACTCTTTGAGGCCTTTGAGCACATGATTTCAACTGGCTTTGTCAAGGAGGACTATCGAGTGATGATGAACCGTGCTACTTCTGTCGAGGAGGCAGTGCGCATCGCCTCGAGTCCAGCACCAAAAGTCGCCGGCAAGTTGCGCAATCTCGACGTCACGTCAACGCGCAATGATTCGTCATCCACGGATTTTTTATGAGCGAACTATTCCCATTCCCACCGCAACCGTCAGGTGTTGCTTGGCCAACTCAGGATTGGATCATTGAGGACCTCAGCCCAAGTGTCAAAGATGGCGAGATCACTAGGGCTCTTGGCGAGTTGTTTGATCATGGAGTAAATCCACCAGTGGGTAAAGGCATTTCGTTAGCGACGGTGATCATTCATCGTGGGAAATTAGTTCTTGAGCGTTATGGCACTCAACCTGATACTGCGTTTGGTGCAGGTGGTCCTGTGGATCGCGATACGACATTGATTTCTTGGAGTATGGCCAAGAGCATCACTCACACAATATTGGCGATACTCCTAGATGAGATGGGCATTGATGTTGATTCACCGGTAGTGATTCCTGAATGGTCGGGTGATCAACGCAGCGGGATAACTTGGCGCCATCTTTTAGAAATGCGCGACGGCCTAGATTTTGTCGAAGAGTATGTCGTCGACGAATCGGGTCAGAGTAAATCTGATGTCCTGGACATGCTTTTCGGTAGTGGCTCGAGCGATGTTGCCAAATACGCCAGGTCTCGGCCACTTAAACATGAGCCAGGAAGTGTTTGGTCGTACTCATCAGGTTCAACCAATATTCTCTGTGGACTGATTAAGGATTTGTTGGGGACGACAAGTCTTGAGGACTTCTTGAATCAGCGAATATTTGCACCGCTAGGGATGCATTCTGCGACTGCCAAGTTTGACGAGGTAGGAACTTTTATCGGGTCCTCTTATGTTTATGCCACGGCTCGTGATTTTGCCCGCTTCGGATATTTGTATCTACGTGGGGGAGAGTGCGAGAGCGGTCAGTTGTTATCGCGAGATTGGGTTGATGCTGCGCGACGGCAACATGCCGTTGATATTGAAAGTGGTCACGGCTACGGACAGCATTGGTGGATTTGGAAATCGCTGGCTGGCGCCATGTCTGCTCAGGGTTATGAGGGTCAGCGAACGATTGTTGTGCCTCAATCCGATCTTGTCGTCGTGCATTTGGGGAAATGGGTCGCCGAAACCCAGCCTTTTCTTGACGCGCAATTGGATCAAGTCGTGGCTGCTTTCGCTACCTGACGAATATGGGATTCCCATTGTGGGGCTCGGTGAACTGCTAGAACATAGGTATGTCCAGTGAATTTGGTGGAGACCAAGTCGTGCCTCCGCAGAGGTCAGGGACCGATAAAGGCAATCCACATGTACGGCGATCCCGCCCACGCGCCACGATCAGAGTGCTCAAGGTTCTTGCCACCCTGTTTGTCGTTTATTTTCTCATTCTCAACATTCCGGGATTACGTAATGCCGTGGATCAACTGAACGATGTCCGTCCAGAACTCTTAGTGCTTGGACTAGGTCTTGAAATAGTTGCCCTGTTTTGTTATTCGGTGATGACTCGCGCTGCGCTCGGACCAGTCGGACACCACCTTTCGATAGTACATCTGTTCCGTATTCAGTTATCAACGCGCGCCCTATCAAGTTTGGTGCCAGGTGGAAGCGCTGCTGGTTCGGCGCTTGGCTTCCGTCTGATGGTGGCCTCGGGTGTGCCCGGTCCTGATGCTGGATTCGCCTTGGCTACATCGGGCTTGACTTCAGCAGTTGTTCTGAACTTTATTTTATGGGGCGGATTGATCGTTTCAATCCCGTTACATGGAGTGAACCCCGTCTATGGGACAGCTGCCGTCGCAGGAATTATTGTCATGGGTATCGCCGTGGCAATCATCTTTGGGCTGATTGAGGGTCAAGAACGGTCAGAAAAAATTCTCCGCTCCATTGCGCGTCGACTGCGCTTAAACGAAGAGCGCGCAGGAGAAGCGGTGCGTCATATCGGTGGACGAATGAAAGAATTGGCAGGCGACAAGGCGATGTTGCGACGCCTCGTTGGGTGGGCTGCTGCTAACTGGCTGATTGACGCGGCCGCACTGTGGGTTTTTCTGCGCGCTTTTGGTGGATCGCTGACTTTTGATGCATTGATCGTCGCCTTTGGTTTGGCCAATGTGCTGGCTGCAATTCCTCTCACACCTGGGGGACTGGGTCTGGTCGAAGGTATCTACGTTCCAGTCTTGGTGGGATTTGGTCTCACTAGAGCGACGGCAGTGGTCGGAGTCGTCTCCTACCGAGTGGCTCAATTTTGGCTCCCGATTTTGATTGGGGGTCTGACGTATCTGTCTTTGCGGATCGGTCCGTGGGCTATTGATCGCAACCGACTCGAGCCATTGCGAAATGTCGTGGCGACGGCGGGTTCGGATGATGAACGGATATTGGACTTCTCTGAACGCTTCCCAGGTAAGGAAAGAACTGGTCAAATTCGGACCCCATCTGAAGAAGAGATTCGTTCTGCCGAAAACTTTCGGCGTCAGCAGGACTAGTTTCTAGGTATGACTATTCACGAGCGCCCATTTGGCCGTTGCCTAGAAGATTTTGTGATTGGCGACGTGTACCGCCATTGGCCAGGAAAAACTATTACTGAATATGACGATCATTTGTTTTGCATGATCACCATGAACCATCATCCACTACATACCAATGATTGGTTTGCTGGCAAGAGTGTTCAGGGTCGCAATGTGGTCGTTGGCAACTTGGTCTACTCCCTAGTGCTTGGCATGAGCGTGCCTGATGTCAGTGGAGCGGCAATCGCCAATCTTGAAGTGGAAACTTTGCAGCATAAGTTTCCGACCTTTCACGGGGACACGATTCACGCGGAAACTCGGGTACTTGAAAAGCAAGAGAGCAAGTCAAAGAATGATCGCGGCATCGTCACCGTTGAAACTAAAGGCTTTAATCAAGACGGCAAAGAAGTGTGTTACTTCCGTCGTCGGGTGATGGTTTGGAAGCGAGAGTTTGCTCCAAGTCGTGAGCGTCCCTACAACGGGGATGCCGCATGGGGCGAAGCCTGAAAGTTGCTTCTTCTGTGAGCGACCACACTGGTCTTCACGAATCGATATTTTCGTGGATCACTCCACGACTGCGGCAATTACCTTGGCGTGATACACGAGATCCTTGGCACGTCCTTGTCAGCGAAGTGATGCTGCAACAAACTGGAGTCAATCGCGTGCTACCGAAGTGGCAGATGTTTGTTGATGCATTTGCCACACCTGCCGATTGTGCTGGGGCGCCCTTGGGTGATGTTCTGCGTCTGTGGCAAGGTCTCGGTTATCCGCGTCGGGCACGAAATCTGCAAGCTGCCGCGCGAGGCATTGTGGAGCAGCATGATGGTCTCACGCCAAGCACGCTTGATGAACTACTTGCATTGCCCGGTATCGGACCGTATACGGCGCGCGCGGTTTTGGCATTTGCATTCGAAAGCGATGTGGCAGTTGTTGATACAAATATTGCGCGAGTGTTAGCACGATTCCATGGCAGAAAACTAAAACTGCGTGAGGCCCAACAACTGGCCGATGATTGGATTCCTGCGGGTGAATCTTGGTTATGGAATCAGGCTCTCATGGATTTGGGTGCAACTGTATGTAAACCGCAGCCATTATGTGAAGGATGCCCCTTGCTAGATCGCTGCTCGTGGCGTGGAATTGGCGATGACCCAAGCGTTGGTTCGGCAGGAGTGAGTGTCGCTCAGGCTCGCTTTGAGGGTTCAGATCGTCAGGCTCGTGGTCGTCTCATCAAACAACTCGGAGAATGTGCAGTGCCCATTCATGCGGTGGCAGAGATTATGGATCGCCCACTCGCAACAGCAGAGCGATTGGTAGTGAATCTCGTTGATGAAGGTCTGGTGATTCGTCACAATGACGAACTCCTATTGCCATAATCAACTCTTTATTAGCTGCGCGTAATTGCGGCCACAATTTCTTCAAGGGCAGCGTCGGCATAGGCCCGCATTTCGTCGTCGGTGCGATCTTGAATGGGGTGAGGTGTAAAGACTCTCGCCACATCGGGGAAACCCAAAGATCTTGACTGAGCATCGGCAGCTGAAATGAATTCAGAAGACGCTACAAATACGCCAGGAATACCTCGACGCTCTAGATCCACAATGTCGTGCACACTGCACGACGTACAACTGCCTCAATCGGCAAGTGCTTCGATGACCACTTGGCAGTTGATGGAAATTTCGTGGCGTAGATCGACAGGTGCGGGCTTTGTAAAGGTTGGCTTTTTATAACGCTTGACATCGGCACCCATCTCTGACAAACGTTCTTCAAGACGATCAATAAAAATGTCGCCTCGCGCCTTGGAAATATCTAGTAATCCAACCGTGAGACCTTTGAGTGACGTTGGTCGGCCAACGCGCTCAATCGTTGACGCTCGGCGTTCATTGGTTGGATCAAGAACGAACCTATGTGCTGATGTCGTCATGCTCGCACCTCTCTCGTGACTGGTTGGCTTCCGATGTCTCCATTAGCCCAGCCCCCAATGATGGCAGAAAAAAGGCCCGCGCCTCCGCCAGCGTGCACAAGTAAAAGCCCGCCGGGCCTGAACTTTGGCAAAGTCATGCCGCTGAGGTGGGTGGGCACCCCTTCGGCGATCCCATTGGCACCACGGATCAATTCTGATCCAGGAATCTGCAAGCGGGCATGGATTTCATTCAGCACTTGATCGCGGTCCCAGCCGGCTTCGGCGTACACACGGGCGTGCTCTGGACCCATGACGACGATCGCGTCAAAAGCTAAAACCGATTTGGGATTGTGCAGGGTCCGTAGGCATGCAGCAAAAGTATTTGTCAGACTCTCGGGGTCGCGTGCTAGTTGGTCAACAACACAACGTGGACCTTCGCCCGGGAAAACGGTGACTGCGTCAGTGGTGCGCGATATGCCGCGGCTCTCACTCAGTGTTGTCCATGGCGTACCAAGTTCATCCTCGGCAAAGCAAAAAGATAATTTCCCAGGATTCCCGTGAGTGGCACGATCAACTTCACCAGGACGTCCACCACCGATATTGCGAATGATCAATTGCACCGCACGACCAATGGTCAGGTTGGCGCGATTTCCTTGGCCGAAAACATTCATCCCGCTGTTCATACCAATGGCGCGAGTTCCCGGTCCATTGCACACGATGACTGGACCAACCGGCATCGTTGTGGCAAGCACACCATGAATGTTGAAGGTGTCGTTGCAGACGGCCTCAAGTGCAGCAATCACCCATGGCAAGTACTCGGGTTTGCACCCAGCCATGACAGCGTTTATGGCAACTTTTTCAACGGTAATTTCTACTAGGTCCGGTGGAACGATGGCAACAACATCTGTTGGTTGACGAGTTGTTCCGGTGAGCATGCGCATGACGCGTTGTTCGGTAGGCGGCACGACAGGAAGTCCATCAGTCCAACCACGATCGAACATTGCTTCAAACTCGTCCTCTGCGTCGGCAACCTCGATACGGCGTGCCGTAAGAGTACTTACCCCAAAGCGAACGCGTAGTTCGTCAACGAGATCAGGGTCAACGCTTAATGAACCGCAACCAGGTCGAAAAGCGCTGAGACTTGGGCCAAGACTTATCTGCGAGGTGAGGCGTTCCCATTCGTCGCGAACCCAGCCAACAGTTCGCGCAACTTCGACTCCGTTTGCAATACGCAAAACCGTGGGCACAGTTTCTATGTCGTGGTGCCAACTTACAGACAAGTTCGCGTCATGAATCGGCGCAAGTGATTCAGGGAATGTTGGATCATCCTGTACATAGACAGTGACTGGCAGCGACCCATTGATGAGTTGCTCAATGACTGGCACAACCATGCGACAAGTTTCGCATTCGCGTTTGACAACGATGACGAGACCATCGGGGAGTATTGGTCGGTTCACGATGTGCTACTCAGCAAGGAATGACAAAATAATGTCATTCACATAATCTGGCCGCTCAAGGTGAGCAAAATGTCCAGCGTTATCAATGATCTGCATACGAGCGTTAGGTGTTAATTCAGTTGCAGCAAAATCGGCAACTTCGAGACCCATGCAACCGTCAGTACGCCCATGTATGTACAGCAGGGGTTGTGGTGGAATTGTTGAGGACATATCTTGCGCGGCTTGTAATGCCGGATCGTTGTAACCAGCACCGAGTGTGGCGCGATAGAAACCCAATGCGGCGGCTAGGTTCGCTGGATCACGAAGACTTGGCTTGAGGAGAGATAACTCCTCGGTGGCGTCAAAACCGGGAGACCAGTCAGCCCACAACATGTCGATATAGGCAAGGTCGTCGGCTGCGACGACGAAGTCCGAAAACGGGTGTTGAAAAAAGAACATGTACCAACTGCGCTTAATCTGTGCCAGGTTTGACAAGAAGGCAACTCCCACGGCGTTGCCAGGGGGCACGGCCATTGTCACCACCTTGGCGAAAGCGTCCGATCGGTAATTGGCGGCGATGTGTGTAATCACCGCGCCCCAGTCATGACCGATGATGACTGAATCAGGGCCACCTCCGAGGGCCTCACCCAGAGCAAGTGCGTCCATGGCCGAGGCGGCAGTCTGGAAGCGACCATCGCTTGGCACCTCCGTGGGGGCGTAACCACGCAAGAACGGTGCCACGGCTCGATAGCCGGCGTCGGCCAATCTAGGCAGCAAATGGCGCCAGGTATGGGCTGAATCAGGGAATCCGTGCAAGCAAATAGCCAAAGGTCCAGGGTTATCAAGACCAGCCGCAAGGTAGGTGATGTTTAGATCGTTGACCCGAATTGAATGTTCCGACATTGGGTTCATAGCGCAACGGTACTCGCCAGTGTTGACACCGCTCAACCTCAACTGCGACGAAGGTCACCTACTCTGCCCATTTCATTTACCCCCTGTTGTCACTTAGCGTTCAGGGTTATCGGGGAATATCAAAATATTGAGGTCACATTCTTTGGCGTGCGCGGTTCCACGCCTTGCCATGATGATGACACGAGGCGTTATGGCGGCAACACATCTTGTGTTGGGTTGAGCGCGCCCGATCAAGCACCCTTGGTTTTTGATCTTGGAACAGGATTGCGTTATTGCGGAGAAAGAGTTCCAGCGACGGGTCCTTTTCAGGGAAACTGTCTACTGACACACATGCACTGGGATCATGTGCAGGGCCTTCCATTTTTTGTTCCGACATTGCGCGATGGAGCGCAATTTGATATCTACGGCCCGACCCAAGATGATGGTCGTACCGTGCGTGAAGTTTTTGAGTCGATCATCAAGCCTCCGATGTTTCCTGTGAGTCTCACCTCACTCCCTGGAAAATTTGAGTTCCACGATATTGATGACACTGATTTCACGATTGGCGATCTGCAGATCAAGAGTCGTCTCGTACCACACGTTGGAAGAACACTTGGCTTTCGGGTCACGTATGACTCAACAAGTGTTACCTACATATCGGATCATCAAATGCCGACAGATGGTTCGATGGGGATCACCGACGGTGCACGTGAACTTTGTCAAGGTACCGATTTACTGATTCACGATGCGCAGTACACGGTAGATGAGTTTGCTGACAAGAGTGATTGGGGTCATTGCACGGTTGATTATGCGGTGTGGACTGCAATTGAATGTGGTGTGAAAAAATTGGCGCTCTTTCACCATGACCCGACTCGTAGCGATGCCGCAGTTGACGAGTTGTTGGCAGCCGCTCGTCGTCGTGGTGAGAAACACGGCGTTGAAGTATTCGCGGCCTCCGAGAAACTCCTTGTCTCCCTACCCACCAGTTCCACTAAGGGTTAGCGCACGGCGATGAGGGGATCGGCGACGATGTGACTCGTCGTCCCATTCGGCCCCACGGTATGTCCGCCACGAATAGTTACCCGGCGCATGCGACGTGGCGCATCTCCAAAATCGTCAATGGCGTAATGCATTGTCGCTCGGTTATCCCACAGCACGACATCGCCATCGCGCCATTGATGACGCATCACAAATTCCGGCTGAGTTGCATGTTCGAACAACAACGTTAAAAGGTTGGCGCTCTCAATTCGTGAGTATCCAACTATGTGGCTGGTGAAACCTGGATTGACGAACAGAGATCGGCGACCGGTGCTCGGGTGTACACGCACCACTGGGTGAATGACGGGCGAAACTCTGGCTGCGTCGTCATACAACTTTTGCGCGTCGTCACGCGACATGGCCGAGTCAAATGGTTCACCCCAATAGGCGAGCGGTGAAATCCGGTGTACCGCTTCAAGCCCGTCGACGAGATGACGAAGGCTGGGGTTGAGGCGTTCATATGCCGTGCGCATGTCAGCCCATAAAGTGTCACCACCTGATTCGGGTAAAACATCGGCGACCAAAACCGAGCCAGCCGGCGGAGTGGCGACGAACGTGACATCCGTGTGCCATTGAGCGTTTTTGCCCCCTCGGGCAGCGTCAAGTTCAAGAATTTCTGGATACTGCGGGTGACCAGGGACCACTGGGTGAGCGGGTGTTGGCTCTCCGAGGGTACGGGCTAGGGCCACTTGCTCGCTGTGGTCCAAAAATTGGTCGCGTAACACGACGACGAGATTCTTCTCCAGAATGTCCAGTAATTGACCAGGCGCCATATCCGAGCGCACATCGCCGGTCGATAATTCAGCGCCAAAGGAGCCAGTGATGGCTTTGATCTTCCAGGTATCGGCAAGGGCGGCAGGGGTCATTGTGGGCACCAGTATGAGGTCAATAACGAGCCTACATCGGCGGAAATGATAATTGCCATAAATATGACAGGATTAGTCAGGTATTGGATACGATGAGGGCAATGAGCACGCAGATCAGCCCCATCCCCAACGAGATTGATGAGAGCGATGCGGGAGCGACAGTCGCTTGGGCTCATCGCGAATTCGGCAATGGACTCGTGCTCACCGCCAGTTTCGAGGACCCAGTGCTGGTCCATTTGGTCGCCACTCACGCTCCAGGTGTGCCCATTGTGTTGCTTGATACCCAGTACCTCTTTGCCGAGACTCGTTGGTTAGTAGAAAACCTTCAGCGGCGTTTGAAGTTTCCACTTGAGATCATTCGCCCACTTGAGGATGTGCGTCCCGACGATCAGTGGCAGTTTGATGTTGAAGGATGTTGTGCGCGCCGCAAAGTTGAGCCGCTGAACCGTGCCCTACAGGGACGTAGTGGTTGGATCACAGGCATTCGCCGAGTCGATGGTCCGACACGCGCCGACACGCCAGTCGTTCAGTACGACGAAGTGCGTGGTCTCACAAAGATCAATCCTCTCGTCGCTTGGAGCGATGACGATATTGAGTCCTACATCGTGAACAACGACCTCCCGCGCAATCCCCTTGTGGAGCGCGGTTATCCGTCGATCGGATGCTGGCCATGCACACGTCCAGTCGCCCCAGGTGAAGATAAGCGGGCTGGCCGCTGGTCTGGCCAAAACAAAACTGAATGCGGATTACACGTAACGACGAAAGTAACGACAGCGTCTGAAGGACAGTCATGACAATGATCGATAGTGGAACACAAGCAACGCCTGCCGAAATCAAGCAGAGTGTGGCCGAACTCGAAGATGAAGCAATCACGATTATCCGTGAAGTCGCCGCCGAATGTCGCAATCCGGTTTTGTTGTTTTCGGGCGGAAAAGATTCGGCTGTTCTTTTGCATCTAGCCGCCAAAGCTTTTCGTCCCGGGAGTTTGCCTTTCCCAGTGATGCATGTCGACACTGGACACAACTTTGATGAAGTCATCGTTTATCGCGATATTTTGGTTGAGCATTATGGAGTGAAGTTGATCGTGGCCAGCGTTCAGGAATCAATTGACTCGGGGCGCGCCGTAGAGGAAACGGGTCCCCGCCCTAGTCGTAATCGTTTGCAATCGGTGACCTTGCTTGATGCCATTGCTGAGCACAAATTTGACGCAGCTTTTGGTGGAGGACGGCGCGACGAAGATAAAGCCCGTGCAAAAGAACGCATCTTGTCTTTTCGTGATCACTTCGGTCAATGGGAACCGCGTGCTCAACGTCCCGAGCCTTGGAACATGTTGAATGCCAAGATCCGTCCAGGTGAACACCTGCGTGCCTTCCCACTTTCCAACTGGACCGAACTTGATATTTGGCGTTATATCGGTATTGAAAATGTGGCCTTGCCGTCGATCTATTTCTCGCACCGCCGTACCGTGGTTGAGCGCAATGGAATGTTGCTAAGCGTTGGCGGACCTGTCGTTCTTGAAGCAGGCGAAATGCCTTTTGAAGAAACAGTTCGTTATCGCACCGTTGGTGATGCAAGTTGTACTGGTGCAGTGCGCTCAACGGCCAGCAATGTTGATGAAGTTCTTGTTGAAGTAGCGGCTGCACGAATTACCGAACGTGGTGCTACTCGTGCCGATGACAACTTCTCCGATTCAGCGATGGAAGATCGCAAGCGCGAAGGATATTTCTGATGGTTTTGCGTATCGCTACCGCAGGCTCGGTTGACGACGGTAAATCGACATTGATTGGCCGTTTGTTGCACGACACAAAAACTGTTTTCGAAGATCAGTTGTCGGCCGTTGAAAAAGCAAGTACCCGTTATGGTGACGGATCTTTGAACCTCGCTTTGCTGACTGATGGTCTGCGCGCCGAACGTGAACAAGGCATCACCATTGATGTCGCATATCGCTATTTCGCGACACCTAAGCGCACATTCGTTGTTGCTGACACTCCAGGCCATGCGCAGTACACACGCAACATGGTGACTGGTGCTTCGGCCTCAGATGTCGCAATCGTTTTGGTCGATGCACGTAATGGCTTGACCGAACAAACTCGTCGGCACCTGTTTGTTGCTTCATTGCTCGGAGTGAAACTAGTGATCTTGGCCGTAAATAAAATGGATCTCGTTGATTTTGATGAGGCTACATATCACCGCATCGTTGCTCAGGCGACTGCTCATGCCGACGCATTACCGGCGCCAGTGGTTCTGAATCCGTTACCGATCTCGGCGCTGCTAGGTGACAATGTTGTTGATGCTTCGACAAACATGCCGTGGTTTAAGGGTTTGCCACTACTCGACCTTTTAGAAACGATTGAAGTGCCAGGTGATCACAACGTCGGTGCTCGACTCGCGGTGCAGTGGGTGATTCGTCCGTACTCAACCGAACATCACGACTATCGCGGATTTGCGGGACGGCTCACGGGTGGATCTTTGGCAATTGGTGACTTGATTCGAGTGCTACCTGGTGGACAGCAATCAACGGTGATCGGGATTGATCGTGGTGGAGTTCCGCAAGACACTGCTCAACCTGGTGAGGCAATCAGCATCCAACTAGCCGATGACATTGACATCGGGCGGGGTGATGTATTGGTCGCCGCCGTCGCAAGTGAGGCGCCGATTGTGACTGACCGAATTATCGCGGACATTTCGTGGATGGTTGACAAGCCACTCGAAACTGGGAGTCGCTGGATCATTAAGCATCAGACCCGAACAGCAAAAGCGTTCGTGAGTGCGATTGAGTTGCGGCACGATGTGGCAACGGCGACCCATAGTCCTGCCGAAAGTTTGGGTCTCAACGATTTGGGCCGCGTGCATCTCAATGTTTCAGTTCCGCTAGTGATTGATAATTATGACCGCCATCGTCCCGGTGGTGCGGCAGTCTTGATCGATGAAGCGACGGGCATGACCTGTGCAGCTCTCATGATTCGAGACTCCGAGTGACTAAGAACCAATTCCCGATCAACCTCAATCTTGAAGGTCGGTCGTGCTTGGTCGTGGGCGCGGGAAGAATTGGTTTGCGAAAGACTGAACAACTCCTCGCCGCAGGAGCGATTGTCACTGTTGTCGCTCCACAGGTAGTTGATGAATTTGCTGGCTTGCCAGTCACTATTCTGCGACGCAACTTTGTGATCAGTGATCTTGATGGGCAGCGTTTGGTGATCACTGCTACTGGGTCACCCGACGTTGATCAAAAGATTTACGATGAGTGCGAAGCACGCGGCTTATGGATCAACTCGGCTGATGATCCCGAGCGTTGCGCATTTACTTTGCCCGCAGTGGTACGACGTGGCGACCTCATGGTCACGGTGTCAACTGGCGGCAACAGTCCGGCGCTCTCATCGTGGATGCGCCAAAAACTTGAAGCATTAGTTGGCGCCGAATTTGAATTCGTCGTACAAGAACTGGCTCTTGAACGTGAGCGTATTCATAGCCAGGGTCAGAGCACAGAAGATATTGATTGGAAGCCAATCATCGAAGCGATTGTCGCCAATCATGGCATTCATATGTCATGCCCACGAGAAATACTCAACACGGTAGTCAGCACATGACCGTCTATCTTGTAGGCGCCGGTCCTGGAGACCCCGAACTTTTAACAGTGAGGGCAGCGCGTCTGATCGCACAAGCCGATGTGATTGTGCATGATCGTTTGGCCGATCAGGCAATTCTTGATCTGGCACGCGTGGGCGTTGAGTTGATTGACGTAGGCAAGAAACCCGGTCGTCCGACTCCGCAAGAGATGATTAACACCTTGTTGGTGCATCTCGGTAGTCAAGGTTTGAACGTTGTTCGTCTCAAAGGTGGCGACCCGTATGTATTTGGTCGTGGTGGCGAAGAAGCGCAAGCCTTGATCGACGCTGATATCGCATTTGACGTCGTGCCCGGAATTAGTTCAGCCATCGGCGTTCCTGCTGCAGCGGGAATTCCCGTGACACACCGTGGCATCTCGGTTGGTTTCACAGTGGTGACTGGGCATCGCGAAAATGGTGGAGCAACGGGTATTGATTGGGAGTCACTAGCCAAGGTAGGCGGAACCATCGTGGTACTCATGGGAGTATCAGAACGAGCCGTCATTGCTGAACGGTTAATGGCCGGAGGGCTTGCCGCCGATACTCCCGTGGCTGCGGTGCGCTATGGAACACGACCTGAGCAGAACACGTTGCGGACCACCTTGGGGGAGTTGGCAGAGGCGCCGCTCGAATCTCCGAGCACGATCATTATTGGTGCAGTAGCGGCTTTTGATTTCTCGCCAACTGCAGGCACATCTGTCTGGGCGCGGGGAGTCTGAGATGCGTCGCTCGATAGATGATCAGCCGATGACTCTGAGTGATATCCCACCAGGTGATGAGGATGCCACTGCAGTCTCATGGGCGATCGCAATTTGCGATGATTATGACGATGCGACCCCGCGAGTTGTTCTGACAGTTGAAGAAGCGGGCCGTCCAGGGACGGGCCTAGTTGCTCATTTATCAAGTGATAGTGCTCGGCGTTTACGTGGAGCAATCCATGATGCGTTGCGCGAAGCAGGCGAAGAAGTCGGGCGTTAGAGACGCCACATGTATTACCCATTTTTGAGATTGGAAAACTGATGACAATTGCACCCGCACCACAACCCCGAGACTTAGATGCCGAGCAGATGCGCGATATCGAACGCTTCGAGATCGCTATTAGTCAATATTTAGGTGGTGAAATTGGAGAAGATGTCTTCCGAGTGATGCGTCTGAACAACGGTGTGTACGGACAGCGTCAAGGCGGCACTAACCAGATGGTTCGTATCAAGTTGCCCGCGGGAACGATTACTCCCGAACAAATGGAACTCATGGGCGTCTTAGCAACCGAGTTCTCCCGTGGATGGGGGCACATTACGACACGCCAGAACATCCAATTCCACTTTGTGCAGTTGGCCCGCATTCCTGATTTGTTGCGTCGTCTGGCGGCTGTCGGTTTGACTTCGCGTGAAGCTTGTGGAGACACGGTTCGCAACGTCATGGCCTGTCACTTGGCTGGTGCCTGTCCATACGAAAAACTTGATGTCACTCCATGGGCTGAAGCAGTTCATCGTCACTTCGTGCGCAACCCATTAGGTCAGCGTTTACCGCGCAAATTTAAGGTCAACTTTTCGGGTTGCAGTACCGACTGTGGGCAAGCCATGTTCAACGACGTTGGTGTCGTTGGTGCGACTCGTCAGCGAGAAGATGGGACAACGGAGGTTGGTTTTCGGGTCTATGTTGCCGGCGGTTTAGGAGCCAATCCACACCCCGCTCAGTCCCTTGAAGATTTCACGAGCCGTGAAGATCTTTTGCCAACGATTGAAGCCGTGTTGCGCTTATTTGAACAGACGGGAAATCGTGACAATAAGTTGCGCGCCCGACTGAAGTGGGTCGTCGATCAAATCGGCATTGATGAAGTGCGTCGCCGAGTCATCAAAATCCGCCATACATTGCCCGCTTCGTCCACGTGGCCTGGTGGCATTCCACCAGAGGTGACTGCCGCTGGCGATACACCTGCCGGAATGGCCACTTCGGGTGAGGTGTCTGAGGTCGGTCAAGGTGTCAGTGTGACACTTCGTTCGTCTGATCCCTTTGCTCGTTGGGAACAGGCCAGTGTGATCCGTGGTGCAGGCAAGGGCACAGTCTCTGCGGTTGCTTACGCCGCTCTTGGTGATATTACCGCTTCGCAATTTGCCTCACTTGCAAACATTCAGCGAGCACTTGGAGCCGATGTTCGTTTATCAAATCGTCAGAATGTCGTTTTTCGCAATCTCCAAGAATCCCAGTTACGCGAATTATTTGATCGACTTGACGAAATCGGCATGGCGCGTCCCGGTGCTGAGTTAGCGCGTGATGTGGTTGCTTGCCCAGGCGCGGATACGTGCAATATTGCTGTCACCCAATCGCGCGGTTTAGCCAAGGCCATAGGTGAGCGCCTTGAAGACGAGGGTTTGGCTGAAGTAGGCGGAGTGCGTATCAATATTTCGGGATGCACGAACAGTTGTGGCCAACACCATGCCTCAGACATTGGCTTATTCGGAGCTGAACGTCGTGCTCATGGTCGCTCCTTGCCGGGGTATCAGTTGCTGCTTGGTGGTCACGTTGGTGATGAGCAAATTCACTTTGGTGAGAAGGCTCTTCGGCTTCCGGCGAAGACGGCCCCAGAGGGAGTGGCGCGAGTCGTACGTCGCTTCGCTGAGGAGCGTAACGCTGGAGAACTCTTTGCGACATGGATGAACCGTGTTGGCGGAGCGAGCAAGATCGCTGACGGACTCCGTGACCTCGATGTCATTCCAACTCCCGAGGAGAACGAGGCTTACTTCACTGATTACGACGAAACGGGACCATTCGTTGCCGACGTCGCCGAATCAGAGTGCGCTACCTGAGGTCAGAACATCTAAGGTACATGACATGACCGATTCGCAGATCGACCCGCGCCACTATCGACATGTACTGGGACATTTTCCGACTGGGGTCACGGTAGTCACTGGGCTTGACTCATCTGGAGCGCCTCATGGCATGACAATCGGTTCATTTTCTTCTGTTTCGTTGGATCCACCATTGGTCGGCTTCTTTCCAGGAATGCAGTCGCGTAGTTGGCCCGCAATCTCTGAGTCTGGAAAATTCTGCGTCAATATTTTGGCTGACGGTCAAGATGAACTGTGTTGGAAATTTGCCAAAGAACCCGGTGATGGTGAAACCAGCAAATTTGCTGGCGTGGAATGGAAGCCATCAGCAAATGGTTCACCGATTCTTGCTGGCGTGATTGGCTGGATTGATTGCACGATTGAAGTTGTGTACGAAGTTGGTGATCATTTTTTTGTCGTCGGTCGTGTTCAGGACCTTGCCCAGAATGACGATGTTGCTGCTGCGATGGTTTTCTTTCGAGGAAAAGTTGCTTCGGTCACAATGCCTACAACTGAATAGCCTTTGATGATCGGCACTATTCCTTCGGTCATTGTCGGGGTCGTGATCTGTGTGGCCGGTGCTTCAAAGATTGCCAGTGGTCAACGTTGGCCAATAGACGCCGTCGCCTTAGGTACGCCTGACGTACTTGTGCCTATTGTCCCGTGGTTTGAGATCATCTTGGGTGCGTTACTTGTGGCGCACATCGCTCCAGTGATCACAGGGATGATTGCTTTTGTCCTTCTTACAGTTTTTACTTTTTTAATTGTGCGTCAACTACGGCTTGGCCATCGTCCTGTATGTGCATGTTTCGGTGCTTGGAGTTCGCGTCCCTTGGGTCCTGAACATGTTGTACGAAATGTTATTTTGATGGCGTTGGCGCTATTGACAGTTGTCCTCTAGCGAATCGTTCTAGGTGAGAGTCGATAACAAGAAAGCGCTGACCCGCGCCTCTTCTCGCCAACGTTCGTAACGTCCACTCGGGCCACCATGTCCGGCGCCCATCTCGGTGCGCAAGAGCAGTGGGGCATCGTTTGTTCGCAATGAACGGATCTTGGCTACCCACTTGGCTGGCTCATGGTACGCAACACGCGGATCATTGAGTCCACCGGTAGCAAAAATGGCTGGGTAGGCGCGGGAAGTCACATTGTCGTATGGCGAATACTGCAACATGCACGTCGCATATGGCTCGATTCTTGGGTCTCCCCACTCTTCCCACTCGGTGACAGTCAAAGGTATGGATGGATCACTCATTGTCGTCACCACATCCACGAAAGGAACTTCGGCGACAACTGCATTCCAAAGTTCTGGCCGAAAGTTGATACATGCTCCGACCATCAAACCGCCAGCGCTACCACCGCGCACACCGATATATCCTGCTGCAGCCCAACCGGCGTCGATGACAGCGTCAGCGATTGCGTTGACATCATCAAAAGTGTTGCGTTTGTTCTCAAGGCGACCATCGAGATACCAGTTTCGACCCATCTCGCCACCGCCGCGAGGATGGGCCAAGACCCATGTCCAGCCGCGATCTACGAGTGACAATCGGGCGACACTAAACCATGGTGGAATGGAGATCTCGTAACTTCCGTAGGCATAGACCAGGGCTGGTGCAGTGCCGTTCGGTTGAGCATTTTTGTGACGCACGATGTCGTAAGGAACTTTCGTTCCGTCAAGTGACGTCGCCCAGTAGCGCTGTGTCTCGTAATCATTGAGATCAATATTGGGTGTTGGTGAACGCTTCAGCATATTGCGCTCACCGGTTGCGATATTTTGTTCCCAGACTGTTGCTGGGCTCACCATACTTTCACTTGAAAAACGTAGCCATTGTGTATTCCACTCCGGATTGCTATCAAGGTCCACGTCGTGCGGCATCTGCCCTAGATCAATGGGCATTGATGAATAGTCGCGCAACACAATCTTTAATTGCGGCTGCGCATTGATCCATTCATGAATTACTAGGTGAGTGGCGAAGCACTCAACGCGAGTGATGCGGTTACCCACAACATGGGCGATCAATTCTGTCCAGGTACCAGGATCATTTTCTGGGGCTTGCATGATGCGAAAGTCAACGGCTTTGTCATTGGTCAAAACAACAAAGCAATCACCCCAATGATCAAGGTGGTATTCGAGATTTTCGCTGCGCTGGCGAACAACCACCGGTTCATGAAGACAATCACTTGCAGATATCAAACGGCATTCACTTGATGTTTTGCTGTCAGCATCAATCACGATCCATGCACCACTACGCGTCAGATCAACTCCGACATAGAAACGCTCATCTGTTTCTTCAAAGATCCGCACATCATCTGATGCCGAGGTGCCTACTTTGTGGCGCCAAACGCTACTTGGACGTTCTTGTTCGTCGTAGGTGACATAGAAGAGATACGCCGAGTCGGTACTCCACGCAGTGCCAGCCCACGATGTATCGGTGATTTCATCAGCAAGATCAATGCCAGTGTGGAGATCACGAATGTGCATGGTGAAGTGCTCGCTACCGTCGGTATCGACGGCCCAAGCCAACAGATTTGTGTCCGGACTGATGTCAAAGGAACCTAATGAAAAGTATTCATGTCCGTGGGCTAAAACATTCTCATCAAGAATGATGTTTGCAGTTGCGGTATCACGTGAGCGACCACGGCAATGAATGGCGTACTGTGATCCCTCTTCGGTGCGCGTGGTGTACCACCAGCCATCTTTGAGAGTGGGCACACTGGCATCGGTTTCTTGAACTCGTGATTTGATTTCGTTGAAAAGAACTTCAACTAATTCGGCATGTGGGGCAAACCACGCTTCGCAGTGTTCGTTCTCTTGCGTGAGGTAGGTAATGGTCTCAGGGTCATCGCGATTACTCATCCAGTAATACGGATCGTTTGTCGGTCCGGTGGGGCGGGGGAGGACGTGGGGCACTTGTTTGGCGACGGGGCCGTGGGAGTCAGAAGGCACGGTGTGAGGGTACGCCCGATCAGACCCTTCGAGCGTGTCGCCGTTATCCTGATCGGCAATGAGGGTTTGGATCGATCAAGATTTGTGTACTGGTGACGGACTCTGCCTCGACCATTGTCCCGACGTGTTTGTGCAACTTGAAGATGGGATCGCCTATGTCGCCGAATTGGGCTCGCCGCTCAATGATCCAGGTGGGTCAGGGAGCCTGGCTTGGGTCCCATTGAAGAGTTACCAGGCTGTGGTGCACGCCGCCGAGGCCTGCCCGGGTGAGTGTATTTTTATTGAAATGCCTGCTCAAAGCGTTGGTGAATTGTCCCTCAGTCTCTAAAAGGTGTGACTTTTGGGGCAATTCTTTTGTCCGCCCAACAGTTCAAACCTTGGATTAATTGTTACTATGGCCGTAGTGTTAATTCAGTTAGTTGGGTTTGTCGTTTGACAGGCCCTCCCAGCGTTTGGAGCCCGCAAAATGACCTCATTTGATCTCGACCTCAGCAAATACTCCCTCGGTTGGAGCGACGACGTGGAATACGCGTTCAAGCCCGAAAAAGGTTTGAGTAAGCCAGTCGTTGACCAGATCTCATGGTGGAAGGGCGAGCCCAAGTGGATGACTGATTTCCGTGAGCGGAGCCTGCGCTTGTTTGAGAAGAAGCCAATGTCGCCATGGTTTTCCAAGAACATGCCGGACATCGATTTTCAGGACATCTTTTATTACCTCCGTCCTGCGACCGCGCAAGTCGATGAGTGGGACGATCTCCCCGAGCAGATGAAAGCAACCTACGAAAAGTTGGGCATCCCAGAAGCCGAGCGTAAGTACTTGGCCGGTGTCACTGCGCAATACGAATCAGAAGTTGTCTTCCACCGCAACCGCGAAGATCTAGAAGCATTGGGCATTTTGTTTTGTGACATGGATACGGCGTTGCGTGAGTATCCCGAACTTATCAAGCAGTACTTCGGCACTGTGATTCCTCCAGGGGACAATAAGTTCTCTGCTTTGAATAGCGCCGTGTGGTCGGGCGGATCGTTCATCTACGTTCCACCAGGCGTTGAATGCGATATGCCGTTGCAGGCGTACTTTCGAATTAACGCTGAAAATGCTGGTCAGTTTGAACGCACGCTCATCATTGCCGATGAGGGTTCCAAGGTTCATTACATTGAAGGTTGCTCGGCACCGGTGTACACCAGCGATTCGCTGCATTCGGCTGTTGTTGAAATTATCGTCAAGCCCAGCGCTCATGTGACGTACACGACGATTCAGAACTGGTCACCCAATGTCTACAACTTGGTGACTAAGCGTGCGCGCGTTGAAGCAGAAGGCCATATGGAATGGATCGACGGCAACATCGGTTCAAAGCTCACCATGAAGTACCCAAGTGTGTACTTGGTTGGACCTAAGGCAACAGGCGAAGTGCTGAGCGTTGCTTATGCTGGCGCAGGGCAACATCAAGATGCTGGGGCGAAGATGGTTCACGCAGCACCTGAAACCACATCAAAAATCGTCTCCAAGTCGATCAGTAAAGACGGCGGCATCACTGCTTACCGTGGACTCGTGCGCGTTGATGAAGGTGCTTACGGCTGCAAGAGTCATGTGCAGTGTGACGCCTTGATTCTTGACGATCAAAGCGAAAGTCGCACTTTCCCATATATGGAAGTGGGCGAGAAAGACGCGCAGATTGGCCACGAAGCAACCGTGTCCAAGATCGCCGATGAGCAACTGTTCTATTTGCAGAGTCGCGGTCTTTCACAAGAGCAGGCCATGGGCATGATCGTTAACGGTTTCATTGAGCCCGTGACACGTACCTTGCCGATGGAATACGCCGTTGAGTGGAGTCGTTTGATTGAACTCCAGATGGAAGGTTCAGTCGGCTGACCCCGTTGTGGTTCTGGTGC
>JBAWVW010000028.1:0-23120 GCA_037147055.1 Actinomycetes bacterium | reverse complement strand
CGGTCGTCAGGCAGGACGAATTGCACTGGCTTCGTTTCGACTGAACTTCGTCAGCAATTCGAAATTCACGGTAATGCCGACATCTATTGCTCGCGAGCCATCGGCAATTTCCGCGCAATGAAACATCACTATCGCGCCATCGCTAGTCGTGATTTGCCCAAGACCAACATGGGCATCAAACGACGTCACAGTGCCGCTTAACATGACATGAAGTCAGGCCACGATTTTGGAAATCGGCATTTCCAAAAGATCTGAAGCGCCGGCATCCTTGAGAGCAGGGATGAGGGTGTTAATCGTGCGCTTTTCTACAACTGATTCAACCGCGAAACCACCACTGGCGAGTTCGCTGATCGTCGGCGATTTGGCAGATGGTAAAACACTGAGAACCCTCTGCAAATCATCGGTACCAACATTGAGTTTGACGAGCACCTTGCCACGCGCATCGAGAGTGCCTAACAACAAGGTCATCAATTGGTTCATCGCGTGACGCTTCTCTGGGTCAGCGAATGCTTGCTTATTAGCAATCATCTCGGTGTAACTCACCAGCATCGTGTCAATCACGCGCAGACCGGCGGCGCGTAACGCTCGTCCTGTTTCCGTAATGTCAACAATGCAGTCCGCGATATCAGGGATCTTTGCTTCAGAGGCACCATAGGACAAACGGATGTCAGCTTGAATACCGCGCTCGGCAAAATAACGCTCGGTCAGGCTTGGGTATTCAGAACTGACGCGCACACCATGCGGCAAATCAGCCACACTTTGAGCGGTGCTGTCTTGAGCCACTGCGACAACAACCTTGACGGGGTCACTGGTTGCTTTGGAGTACTTCAATTCACCGAGACTGTGCACATCGCTCTGCGTTTCTTCAACCCAATCGCGTCCAGTGATACCGATATCAAATAAACCTTCAGCCACATACTGCGGTATTTCCTGTGGGCGCAGAATTCGCACGTCGATGATGCGTGGATCATCAATAGACGCTTTGTAATCAACATTAGAGGAGCGCCGAATCGGCAAATCTGCTGCTTCAAAAAGATCAAAGGTGGCTTTCTCTAATGAGCCTTTGGGGAGCACAATGCGTAACACATTGCTTACGCTATCGGTATCAGGCGAGCCCCACGGGTTGATTTAGTGGGTGGTGGGCGCATCGGCGAGTAACTTCACTGCGTGTGGTAGTACATCCACAATGGCCTCTATCTGTTCCACACACCCTGTCGGTGAACCCGGTGTATTGCAGATGATGGCTTGTCCGCGGATGCCGACGATCCCCCGAGATAGCCGACCTAAGGGGCTCACCAAACGCATCGCTTCAGCCAAACCTGGAGCCTCACGCTCAATCACGCGCCGTGTGCCTTCGGGGGTTTGATCACGCGGAGCAAAGCCCGTGCCACCCGTGCTGACAACAATTCCTGAAAAGCCTTCTGTGAGAGCCCGGAGAATTCGCTCCACATTGTCGGCGCCATCCGCCGTCACGGCCCGTTCGACAACCACAAACCCGTGCCGCTCGAGAGCCTCTGCCAACTTCTCGCCAGATATGTCCTGGCGCGTACCATGCACCACTCCGTCACTGACGGTGAGAACCTTGGCTTGAATCGGTGACGGTTGATCAGTCATAACGGCGACGGTATCGGATGAGAACCATGCCATCAGTATCAGCGTGATGTGGGAGCACTCGGGTCCCGATACCGAAATCGCTCCACTCGTCACCAAGGGGTGGCAAACCCGCATCACCTTCGCGCCCAACGACATCAAAACCTGCGGGCACTCCGTGATCAATAGATTCAGATGCCGTCACCGTGCACACGCTGTATACCAAGACCCCACCTGGCTTCACCAGTGATGTTGAGGCATCAATGAGTTTCTTTTGGAGAAGACCCAACTCATCAACATCTGCGGCGGTCATCCGCCAACGGGCGTCGGCACGCCGGCGCAACGCTCCCAGACCCGAACATGGAGCGTCCAACAAAAGACGATCAAAACTATTGTCGCCGAAGGGTGGCATCATTCCGTCAGCAGCAACCACTGGCAAGTGATATCCCATGCGTTGTGCGTTCTGCGCCACGAGACCTGCTCGCGTGAACTGCAGATCCGCGCCGATCACCGTGGCGCCAGATGCGGCAATCCCAGTGGCTTTACCACCTGGTCCTGCACACACATCCAAAATCCGCTCACCTTTCTTGGCACCCACAGCGGCAGCGACCCACTGACTGGACTCATCTTGTACGTAACCGTCAGAGCGCATCGAAACCGGAGGCGGGACAT
The DNA here is from genome assembly GCA_037147055.1 of Actinomycetes bacterium. Taxonomy (GTDB): domain Bacteria; phylum Actinomycetota; class Acidimicrobiia; order Acidimicrobiales; family Ilumatobacteraceae; genus Casp-actino8. The sequence goes on along the minus strand of JBAWVW010000028.1, from coordinate 20,858 downwards.
TCATCCGCTCAAGAGACATGAGCGCATCTTCGGCTGACATTTCTTTGTGAAACCGTTGCGCTATCCAATCGGGATAACTCAGTCGCACCGCGTCTTGGGGCCAGATCATGGTGACTGTGGAAACCTTGCGTAAGACGGCATTGACAAAACCACTTGTTTTGCGCGGAGCAAGATCAACAGTGGCGGAAACTGCTGCGTGCGGTGGCACTCCCCCAAAAACCAATTGATACGCCCCGAGACGCAAAAGTGTTCGCGTCGCATCATCGGGTTCGCTCATCACGAAACGATCAATCAACGCATCACAAGCCCGACGCATCCGAGTCGTTCCATACACCAAATCTGTGGCGAATCGTCGATCAGCATCAGAAAGCTTCGAACGCGAGAGAATCGTTGGCAAAACAAGATTCGCGTAAGCCCCATCATGGTCAATGCGCATTAACGCAGATAATGCGATTGAACGCGATGTCTCACTCACTACTTAGCTTCTCTCCAGTTATTGGGCGTGCGCCATTGATCCACGAGGCGATATCCATGCGCGGTTTTCCTTCGGGTTGCACCACTCGTAGATCAAGTGATCCGTGTGAGGTAGCGATATGTACGCTTGTCTTATCTACTCGTAATGCACCTGGAGCATCAGAAGCGCTTTCAACAACAGTCGCCTCATGAATTTTGAGACGCTTGCCACGAAACAATGACCAGGCTCCACCCAAACGAATCAGTCGCGAGATTTGTTCTGCCGAATCAGACCAATCAATACACAATTCAGCGGGTTCAATCTTTTTTGCGTATGTTGACTCACCCTGCTGTGCAACGGGTTCACGCAAACCATCCCGCAACTGATCAAGTAAAAGTTGTGTTCCAGCCACTATCAAAGTGCTGCGTATGTCATCAGCTGTCGTAGATGCAGTAATGGCCATTGTGCTGCGGCCCAGAACTGCCCCAGTATCAAGATCTTCTTCGACCTGCATCAAACATACGCCAGTCTCTTCATCGCCAGATAGGAGCGCCCGTTCAATGGGTGCGGCCCCACGCCAACGCGGCAATAACGAAACATGCAAGTTGAGCATCGGCACGACCTGCAAGACAGGCACTTTGATGAGCGCTCCGTAGGCCACGACCACGGCAAGATCAAAAGGTTTTTTCTGATAAATGTCAATCAGGTCGTGCGCTGAGTGAGAGACGTTCAGTCCGAGTTCAATCGCAACTGCTTTGACTGGACTGGGATGTAGATCATTCCCACGTGCCCGACGCTTGTCAGCACGGGTGATCACATGGACAACTTCAATACCTGCGCCAACAAGCGCATTCAAGACTGGAACTGCCATCTCTGGAGTGCCAAGGAATGCAACGCGGCGCACAGGACCCTTGGGTAAGGGCGCCAGAACCTGTGTCATCATGTTCACTCGGCGCGCAGGCGGACGATGCCTTCAACGGGATCCGCCTGCTCAGTGATCTTGATGTATTGCGCCATGGCCTGTTTGCGTTGCTCTGGCTGCATACGGTCGAACATCAACACCCCATTGAGGTGATCTAACTCGTGCTGGAACAATCGCGCCTCCAACTCATCGGCTTCAATGGATATCTCATTGCCGTTGAGGTCAACGCCCTTCATCAGCACAGTCTTTGGGCGAGTCATCTCGACATACAAGCCAGGGATGCTCAGGCACCCCTCGTCGTAGACCCATTCACCGTCCGACTCAACAATCTTCGGGTTCAAAATCACCAGCGGCTCGTCGTCCATGTCCCAGACAAAAATCTGGCGCTGAATACCGACCTGCGGGGCGGCTAGACCGATACCGGAGTCGCTCTCGTAGAGGGTTTCAAACATTTTTTCAACAATGCGGACGACTTTTCCATCAATGTCTGTGACCGCTGCCGCCTGAGTTAAAAGCACGGGATCACCGAAAGTGCGAATTTTGTACGTCATACCTGACAGGCTACCCATGTCATGTCTTCACCCGATGCTCCCCAAAATCTTCCTACGCCCCATTACTTCAATGCCGAACCCGAGGTTGCTTCGGCACGGCGGACTATTGAAGTGTCCTTGGCGGACGGAACTTTCAGTATTCAAACCGATACCGGTGTATTTTCCCATGGTCGAGTTGACGCCGGCACCAAAGTCTTGTTGATGGAATCTCCTGCATTGCCTACCACCGGAACTTTTCTTGATCTCGGTTGTGGGGCCGGCCCAATGGCGATGACGATGGCTCGACGTTCTCCACAATCTTCGGTGTGGGCGATTGATGTCAATGAACGAGCCCGCCAACTCACTCGCGATAATGCAACATCTCTATTACTCACCAATGTCACCGTCACCACTCCCGATGATGTACCTCCAGAACTCCTCTTTGACGTCATCTGGAGTAACCCACCGATCAAAGCTGGCAAGAAAGAACTCCACGATTTGTTAACTCGTTGGCTTGAGCGCCTCACACCAACGGGTAAAGCCGTGCTCGTCGTGAACAAAAATCTAGGAAGTGACTCACTGGCAAAATGGCTCGGTGATTTGGGATGGAATGTGAAACGCATTTCCTCGCGCCAGGGCTATCGAGTGTTACTCGTCCGTCGCTCCTAATGTGATGAGCGTTGGTAGTTCGGCGCTTCCTTGGTGATCGTGACGTCATGAGGATGGCTTTCCGCTCGACCAGCTGCCGTCACGATGCGAAAACGAGCAGAAGTCTGCAACTCTGCGATTGAGGCTGCTCCGGCATATCCCATTCCTGAACGCAAACCTCCGAGCATCTGGGCGATGACATCAAGCACCGAACCCGTTGCCGGAACTCGCCCCTCAATACCCTCAGGAGCAATCTTTCCCGAGCGCTCCGATTGCGATTCAACTGTTGACTGACCTGAACCATAACGGTCCGCCGAATAACCGCTCATGGCACCGAGCGAACCCATGCCGCGATAACTCTTGTAGCGACGACCCTCGAACAACTCCACTTCGCCTGGCGATTCATCTGCACCCGCCAACATTGATCCGATCATCACCGTTGATGCACCGGCTGCGATGGCTTTGACTATGTCGCCAGAATAAGCCACTCCTCCGTCACCGATGATTGGAATATGCAAACGATCAGCCGCACGCGCTGCTTCCCAAATCGCACTTAGCTGTGGAAGACCAGCGCCCGACACCACACGAGTGGTGCAAATGGATCCCGCTCCGACCCCAACTTTGACTGTGTCGGCACCCGCCTCAACGAGCGCTTCCACACCTTCGGCGGTGACCACATTGCCAGCCACGATCGCCAAGTCGGGCCAGTCCGAACGAATCCGACGAATGGCGTTAAGTACACCCAGCGAGTGACCATGAGCAGTATCGATACACACCGCATCAACTCCTGCTTTTACGAGTGCGCTGACTCGCTCTTCAAGATCCGCACCAACGCCCACTGCGGCTCCACAACGCAAACGGCCACGATCATCTTGCGTGGCATTGGGATGCTCTGTTGCTTTCAAAATATCTTTGACAGTAATCAAACCCATCAAGGTCCCGTCGCTGTCAACAAGGGGCAACTTCTCCAAGCGATGCTTCCCGAGAATTGTTCTCGCCTGAGCCAATGTTGTGCCCATCGGAGCGGTGATCAAAGGGGCCGCCGTCATAAAGTCGGCGACTGAACGAGCGAAGTCTTGGGCCTCACAAAAACGCGTATCTCGGTTCGTCAAAATGCCGACAAGTTTGCGCTCAGCATTGACGATCGGAACGCCGGAAATATGAAACTGCGACATGATGTCTTCGGCATCTTGCAATGTTGCCGAAATAGACAAAGTCACTGGGTCGGTAATCCATCCCGATTGTGAGCGCTTCACTCTGACAACTTGTTGAGATTGTTCGGCGATGGACATATTGCGGTGAATGACCCCGAGACCACCCGAGCGCGCCATGGCGATGGCCATCTTGGATTCCGTGACACGATCCATAGCAGCAGAAATCAATGGCGAGGCTAAACGAATATCACGCGAGAAAACTGCCGACACGTCCACGGCGTCCGGAAGGGTCGAACTAAACGCAGGAACAATGACAACATCGTCGAAGGTGTAGGCCTGAGTCGTGGTAAAAATTGATTCATTAGATTCGCGCGCTGTCGTTGCCGTCATGACCTAATTTCCTTTCAAGAGGATAGATGTGAGATAGTCGCCGTGAACTGACTGAGAACATTGACAAGTAAATGGTGCTCTGCTTGGTGCATCCGTGTGGCGAAATCTTCCAGCATGTCTGTCTCAAGGATTGGTACGACAGTAGTCCCTAGGACTGGCCCATCATCTACTCCCTCATCAGGAACCAGGTGAACCATGACACCGCTTGATACTCGACCGCTATCTCGTTCAGCGAAGGCCCGTTCAATGGCTTGTGTCCCAGTAAATTCACCCGGAAGAGCGGGATGCACATTAATGATCGGAGTTGCAACAGGGATGATGAAATGATTGCTGAGGATGCGCATCCAACCCGCTAGCACCACGACATCAGGTTTCAGGGCCTTGACGACATGAGCGAGGCGTGAGTCATAGGTGTGGCGATCTTCACCCTCCTCACGACCCACATAAAAAGCAGGTATCGCTGCATCACGTGCTCTCGTTAAAACGAATGAGTCAAGATGATTTGACACCACACCCACCACTTGGACGTCAAGAAGTTGGGCTTTTTGGGCGTCAATAATGCTTTGCGCATTACTTCCCCAACCCGAGGCCAGAACAACGAGGCGAGCGCTAAAAATCATCTGAAGTTGATTAATTTTTTGTAAAACAGAGACTGAGTTCAGATCCTCGGAGGGTCAACTTCAATTCTGATTTTTGAATGCGCTGGCCGCTCGGTATTCATAAAAGCGTGAGTGAGCACATCATGACTACTCGCCCTGACCAGCCATTTCTCGCGGTGTGCCACCACGGTGATCCCACCCATTGCGGATAAGGAACTTGCAAATGCGTCTCCACCTTCACCTTCAATCACCGCTAATGCCGAGACAGGTGGGAAACCCAACATTTCACGGCGGGCCAATTCTGCTTGACTGAGAATTCCTGGGTTACCGGCAACGGCAGCCAGAACCACATCATTGTCCGGCAGAGAGGTTTGCAAAATGATTCGTCCACCCCTCTCGCGGATTCCTACTAAACGCGCCGCTTTGGCAACTAAGGCCATAGCTTGCTCACTGGCTTGATAGCGCGGAGCCAATAACTCGCTGTCAAAATCCAAAAAGGCCACAACATCAATACGGCGCACCCGATGCAAGACTGCTTCAGTGCCGATAAAGACATCAGCAGTAGTGTCATCGAGGATTTCACCCTTATCTTTGCCAGCTACGACTGAGAGCACATCACGTTGAGCCGCCGCTTCAAGTTCATCGCGCAGTCGCCCAACTCCCGGCCGAATCCGTGAGAGCACTGATGATCCACATGTTGCGCAGACTTTTGGTCGGCTGCGCTGACAGGTGCCACAGTCAAGTTGGCCCGCCACCTCTTCGACGAGTGCTCCAGCGCATAGCTCACAACGGGCCAGCATCTTGCACGATCGACATGCCAGGAGCCGTGCTTGACCCTTGGTATTGAGCACACATGCCACGCGGAGATCGGCATGACGCAAGTGAGCAATCAACTCTGAGGACAACAACGATCTCTTCCACGGTTCAAGATCACTTTGATCCACCACTTGCACTGTTGGCCATGAAGCATGTTCGCGTTCACTACTGGGAGCGAGCAACGTGCGTTGGTGCAACCCGACCACGCTCGGACACGGCGATACCAAGAGCAATGGAGCATGAGCCAAACGCGCCCGCTCGGCCAAGACATCGCGCGCATGCCACGTTGGAGCGCGCTCTTCTTGTAGCGATTCCTCGTGTTCGTCAAGAACCACAGCAACCGCCAAGTCGGGACAGGGGGCAAAAGCGGCGGCCCGTGATCCGATAACAACATCAACTCCGCCTCGAGCTTGAGCCCACTCATGAGGCATCAACGCAACGGAGATACCTGTACGACGCAAACGCGTGGCAAGAATTTGAGCGCTATCCACTGATGCACACACAACTAAGGCTGGCCCGAGTCGAGCAGCAGCCAATACCGTGGGCATCTGATCGGCACTTGGTGGAAGTCGTAAAACTCCCCCACCTTGGGCCAACAGTGCTGTTGCAGCAGGCGAAACTGGTTCGGCCAATACTTTCGTACGACGCTTCGGAGCGGCGCGGGTGACAACCGTATTGGGTGACGCTGTAACGAGAAATGGGCGTAGTCGTGAGGCACACCAGCGATGCGATGCCCAACGGCAGAGATCCAAAATCTCAGCATCTGGCCCGATTCCACTCGATTTATCGATTGACTTTAATTTGCTCGACGCTAGGTCTGATGTCTGCGTACCGAGAGACACCACCCAGCCTCCAACCCGACGACCATTCAACGACATCCGCACTCGTGAACCAATCTCTACAACACCAATCAAACTTGGCGGAACCAGATAATCGAAAATTCGATCAAGTCCTGTGACGTCAGGAACAATCCCAGCAACAACTGGAAAACCAAGGACAAATTCAGGCACGACCGTATCGGCCGTCATCTCAGAGGCAATCTACGAACGTCAACCCTGAACTCTCAAAGGCCTAATGCCGCAGAGAACTCATCGAGACGCGATAGTTTTTCCCATTCAAAGTCTGGCAGTTCACGACCGAAGTGCCCATAGGCCGCAGTCTGCAAGTAAATCGGGCGCTTCAATTGCAGATCCCGTACGATCGCTGCTGGGCGAAGGTCAAAAGTGGCTTTAACAGCTGCTTCAATTTTTTCCACTGCAATCGTTTCGGTACCGAATGTCTCGACCAAGATGCTGACTGGATGTGCCATACCAATAGCGTAAGCAACCTGAACTTCACAACGATCAGCAACACCAGCAGCCACAACATGCTTGGCAACCCAGCGCGCAGCGTAAGCCGCTGAGCGGTCCACTTTGCTCGGATCTTTACCGCTGAATGCTCCGCCACCATGACGGCCCATGCCGCCGTACGTATCAACGATGATCTTACGACCGGTGAGACCAGTATCGGCGTGCGGTCCACCCAAAACGAACTTGCCAGTTGGGTTGATAAATATCGAATAATCATCCTGCGCGAATTGAGCAGGAATCATTGGACGGATGACTTGCTCAATCAAATCCGGACGGATGACCGTATCGCGATCAATTCCGTCGTCATGCTGCGTGGAAATCAGCACAGTGTTCAGACGCACAGGCTTTCCATTTTCATAGTCAAAGGTGACCTGAGTCTTGCCATCTGGACGCAGGTAAGGAATTTGGCTCGACTTACGCACTTGCGTCAAGCGTTCCGCTAACCGGTGGGCCAAGTGAATCGGCAATGGCATCAAAGTTGAAGTTTCATTGCATGCATAGCCGAACATCATTCCTTGATCTCCAGCACCCTGCAGATCGAGATCATCACTTCCCGTACGCCCGCGTACCTCTTCGCTCTTATTGACGCCTTGTGCAATATCGGGACTTTGTGCATCAAGAGCGACCAAAACTCCGCAGGTCTTACCATCAAAACCGAAATCAGCATTGGTATAGCCGATGCCTTTAATCACTGAGCGCGCCGTCTCGGCGATGTCAACATAGGCATCGGTCGTGATTTCTCCCGACACCAGACACAAACCAGTCGTCACTAAAGTTTCACAGGCCACGCGAGCATGGGGATCCTCGGCAAGGATCGCATCCAAGACAGCGTCTGAAACCTGATCGGCCACCTTGTCAGGGTGCCCTTCGGTCACGCTCTCTGATGTAAATGTCCAGTTACGACTCATGATGACTCCAAATGTCTCTACTTATAATTAAACGATGACGAAAACTAAATGAGAAGATCAAAACTACTGATTGATTGCCTTACTCTGGCGAATTTTGACCACGATGTCCAACAAGACTCGGGCAACATTTCGCTTATCACTCAACGCCAACAACTGTAGAGGTTGGTTGGGGGTTAAAAAGGTGACCGCATTGGTGTCGTGCTGGAACCCAACTCCGGGTTGAGTGACATCGTTGGCCACCATCAGGTCCAAGTTCTTGCGCTCAAGTTTGCTGTGAGCATTAGCTATGAGATCTGAGGTCTCAGCGGCGAAACCCACAAGAACCTGGTCTGAACGCTTCGTGGCACCAAGACCAGCCAAAATATCCGGAGTCGACTCAAGGATAATTTGCGGTATCCCACCCTCTTTTTTGATCTTGTCTGAGGCACAAGAGACAGGACGAAAGTCCGCTACTGCGGCGCACATCACCATCACATCAGTTTGGCTCCACAGTCCTTCAATGGCTTTTTGCATCTGCGCTGCTGTTTCGACTGCGACCAGACTCACTCCAACGGGGATCGGCAAATCCACTGTCGAAATAAGCGAGACACGCGCCCCACGAGAAGCGGCCTCAGCGGCCACGGCGTAACCCTGTTTTCCACTTGAACGATTGGCTATCACCCGTACTGCATCAATCGGTTCACGAGTTCCACCGGCACTGACAACAACATGCGCGCCCTGTAAATCTCCGGCTCCCAAGACTCTGTGTACACGGGCCACGATCGCCGCAGTGGAAGCTAAGCGACCCTTACCCGAATCGCCACCGGCCAAACGTCCATCTTCAGGCTCGACGATATGAACTCCGCGCGAGGCCAAAAGCTCAATGTTGTGCTGTACTGCCGGGTGCTCCCACATTTCTGTATGCATCGCAGGACAGACAATGACTGGTGCTCGAGTTGCTATCAAAACATTGGTCATCAAATCAGTGGATAGCCCATTCGCATAGGCCCCAAGTAAACGCGCTGTTGCCGGAGCAACCAAAATCAGATCGGCATTCTGCCCTAACTTGGTATGCGGAATAGGCGAAACCTCATCCCATAATGACATCTGCACGGGCTCACTGGCCAGCGCAGAAAGAGTTGTTCGACCAATGAAATGTTCGGCGCCTTTCGTCATCACGGGAATGACATGGGCGCCAGCATCCACCAGATGGCGAATAACTTCGACTGCTTTATACGCGGCGATACCACCGCATACGCCAACAACAATTCGCTTGCCGGCCACATCGGCCATGATCAAACTCAGGCGTCGCCAGAATCAGCGTCTTGGACGCCAACTTCGGTGACAGCAACGGCAGTGCCGAGAATCGCAGCGGCTTCAGCAGCACGCAACGCAGCAGCATCAGCCATGGCGGCCTCTTCAGCAGCGGCACGCTCAGCCATTTCTTCGGCAGGCACACGAACGATCTTGTCAGCAAAGATTTCTTCAAAACCCATGCTCAATGGCTTGCGCAACGAGGCAACTTGAGGAGGAACAACCTTCGAGCTCACTGAGCCCATCTTGGCGTAGTAATGCTGCAGTTCACGAGCGCGACTGGCGGCCAAAGTAACCAAGCTGAACTTTGAATCAACCTTCGCCAGGAGTTCTTCCAACTGGGGTGTCATCATCGAATCGTTGTTTGCAGGCATGGTGATTCAGTTGTCCTTTGAGTGGGCTAAAACGCCGAATAGTTCAGCGATGAATCCTAGCCTCTCAAAGAGGCATTTCAGCGCCCAATATCAGAACGAAGTCCGGCGATCAGAGCCATCATTTCATCCACCGTGCGGCTCAGATCGTCGTTGACCACGCAATAATCAGCCAGAGCTAGGCCGACTGGCTCTTCTTCTTCGGCTTTGCGGAGCCTCTCTTGGATCTTGTGGTCGGGATCACCGCGTCCGATCAAACGTCGTCGCTGCTCATCACGCGAGGGAGGCAAAATGAAAATCAGGACAGACTCGGGATGACGAAGTTTTACCTGTTGCGCCCCATCAACCTCGATCTCCAAAACAATGTCTCGACGCGCAGCAAGATCAGGCATTGGACTGCCGTAGTAGTTACCGAGAAACTCGGTCCATTCCAAAAATCCACCCTGCGCCAGGTGAGACTCAAACTTCTCGCGGGTGGTGAAAACGTAAGCCTCGTCATTTTCTCCCGGTCGCTGGGACCGTGTTGTCCAGGAGCGGCTCAGCAACAAGGTCTGATCGCGCTGCAAAAGTGCGTCGACAATTGTTCCTTTACCTACGCCACCTGGACCGGACACAATAATGATCAGCGCAAGCGCCGGCGATGAGGATGCGGGCGGTGTGGCCCGCGATGTCATTTGGCGAGGTGTTCGAGCAGAGCTTTTTTCTGCTGGTTACCAAGACCCTGGATCTTGCGGTTGTCGGCAATACCGACTTCTTCCATGATCTTTCGGGCCTTGACTTTGCCCAGTCCAGGAAGGCTTTCCAGCATCGCCAAGACTCGAAGTTTGCCGACATTAGGGTCAGTCGAAACGACAGCATCGGCGACGCTCAAGGTCCCTTGCTTGAGTTGAACTTTGATGATGGCCCGTGCGGCACGAGCTTCGGCGGCCTTGACGAGGGCCGCTGCACGCTGTTCGGGTGTGAGTATCGGAGGAGTAGCCATAACAGAACCGTACAGAGATAGTGCACGCTATGGGTGGATACCAGCGCGATGTGCACGACCCGTCAGATCTGCTAGCGCACCTATTTTGTGCTCCTTTGCCCATTTTTCGAGTTCATTGGCGATTTTGAAGCAAGCCCGAGGGTCAGCGAAGGTGGCGGTACCGACTTGAACGGCGCTAGCACCAGCCAACATCAACTCGGCAGCGTCCCAACCTGAAGCCACGCCGCCAACACCCACAATTGCCAGATCGGGGACTGCCGCATGGACATCAAAGACCGCCCGCACCGCCACGGGATGAATCGCCCGTCCCGATAGACCTCCTACCCCATTGCCCAGAACGGGTCGCCCCGTGTGCGTGTCGAGGACAAGTCCAACGACTGTATTGATCAATGTCACTGCGCTCGCCCCAGCATTCTGCACGGCACGCGCCACATCAACGAGACGATCCGTGTTGGGACTGAGTTTGGCCCACAACGGTCGCTGAAGAATCATGCACGTTGCGATCACGCTCGCTGAGAGTTCAGTGTCGTGGGCAAAAATTCCATGCCCCGAAAGATTCGGACATGACAAGTTCACTTCCACAGCAATCACCGTGTCGCGATATGGCGAACTATCTAAACCTTTGCTCAACAACTCGGCAGCCTGACGGTATTCCTCAACCGATCGACCCCAGATACTGACAACGGCTTTGGCTTGCGCAGTCGCCATGGCCGGCAAATCATTGGCCAGCCAATGTGCCACTCCCGATCCCTGCAGACCCACAGCATTGATCATTCCTTGTGCGATCGGATGCACGCGCGGTGCTGGGTTGCCGGCCCAAGCCTCTGCACTTAACGACTTCACAACAACTGCTCCGAGTGTTGCTAGGTCACCGTAGGCAGACAACTCGGCACCATGGCCGGCTGTTCCAGATGCAGCAATGATCGGATGTGCCAATTGAAGCGCTCCCACCTTGACACTCGTAACGACAACGGTGCGATCAGCGGCCATGGTACTCCTGCAAACTCTTGACCTCGAGAGGATGGTCAAGTTGTTCGGCCATCCCTTGCGCCGCCGCCAATGCTGCCTCAACAGTGGTCACCGAACTCACATGATTGACATTGGCTGCTTTGCGAATTGCTTCGCCGTCGGTACGACCACCACGACCTTGCGGGGTATTGACAACGAATGACACTTCGCCCGAAGCAATCAAATCCACAGCAGTGATGGCTGCATTTTCGTTGACCTTTCCGACTACCTTGTCGACATCCATTCCAAAGCGTGCGAGATACGCCGCGGTTCCAGTTGTCGCGGCTATACCAAAACCTAAAGCACGCAATCGGTGAGCAACCACAATGCCCGCTGGTTTGTCACCATCTGCCAAGGAGAGAAAAACCATCCCAGTTGTTGGCAATACTGTGCCTGCCGCGAGTTCGGCTTTGTAAAAGGCTCGACCGAACGTTTTGTCAATACCCATGACCTCACCCGTTGAGCGCATTTCTGGTCCGAGCGCAGTATCCACTTCAGGGAATCGACTGAAAGGTAAAACAGCCTCTTTCACCGCGACTGTGTCAGGGAAATCAAGTAGGACCGAGCGCGTGAGAAGTCCTTCACGACGGAGTTCAGCCAATGAAGATCCAAGCATCACCCGTGTGGCCACCTTGGCCAATGGCACCCCAGTGGCCTTGGCTACGAAGGGCACGGTACGACTGGCTCGCGGGTTGGCTTCAATCACATACACACTTGTACCAACAACCGCATATTGCACGTTGATCGGACCACGTACATCTAATGCCGCAGCGATCGCTGCGGTGTACGCCTCAATCACTTCAACTACCCACTTCGGCAATGTTTGTGGTGGGATCGCGCAGGCTGAGTCTCCTGAATGAACGCCCGCTTCTTCTACATGCTCCATGACCCCGCCGATGAGAACTTCGCCAGCGTGATCACGAATCGCGTCCACATCCACCTCAGTAGCATCTTCAAGAAAACGATCCACGAGAACTGGACGCTCTGCTGAAAGTCCACCCTCTTTTCCAAGACTGCCAAAATCAGAAAGTTCAGCCATGGCGCGCGTCAGGTGATCTCGATCATGCACAATCTGCATGGCTCGCCCACCGAGCACGTAACTCGGGCGCACTAACACCGGAAATCCGACTCGATCAACAATCGTCATCGCCTGTTCAAGATTGATCGCTGTACCACCGGGTGGTTGCGGGATCTTGAGGGATTGACACAACTCGTTCCACTTTTCGCGATCCTCAGCCAAGTCAATGGACACAGGGGAAGTTCCAGCAATGAGTTCTGCGGGAATGAGTCCCGAAAGTTTCAATGGTGTTTGACCGCCAAGTGAGACGATCACTTTTGGGGCACGTCCGCCGGCCGCAGCGGTTTCTGCGGCGATGACATTCAAGACATCCTCCTGAGTGAGTGGCTCAAAATACAAGCGATCAGATGTGTCGTAGTCAGTGGAGACTGTCTCAGGATTGCAGTTAATCATCACTGTTTCATAACCGGCATCGCGCAATGCAAATGAGGCATGGACGCAGCAATAGTCAAATTCAATTCCCTGTCCGATGCGGTTGGGACCTGAACCGAGAATGATCACTCGCTCGCGCTCCGAGGGACGGACTTCATTTTCATCTTCGTATGTCGAGTAGTGATACGGAGTTTGGGCAGCAAATTCGGCTGAGCAAGTGTCGACGGTTTTATAGGTCGGCAAAACGCCAGCCATTTCGCGAATCCTACGAACATCATCTTCGTGGGTTGACCATAAATATGCCAACTGTGCATCGCTGAAGCCGACTCGCTTAATGCGCTTCCATGCTTGCTTACTCATCGTCGATGGCGACAAAGATTTCACGGCCTCGCGCTCTTCAATGATCATCAGCATCTGATCAAGGAACCAAGGATCCACGTTGCAGGCTTGATACACCTCGTCCACAGAGACACCTCGTAGAAGCAACTCTCCAATTGTGAAGATGCGATCGGGTGTAGCAATGCCAACTGAATTCAGCAACTCTTGAGTTGAAAGATCAGCGAACTGCTTTTCTGCTGGGTCGCAGTTGAGTCCTAATCGCCCTTGTTCAAGGGATCGCAATGCCTTTTGCAAACTCTCTGGAAAGGTACGCCCGATAGCCATCACCTCACCTACGCTTTGCATCTGCGTTCCTAAGATTCCGCTCGTCCCAGGTAACTTTTCAAATGCCCAACGCGGAATCTTTGTCACGACATAGTCAATCGTCGGTTCAAAACTCGCTGGAGTCATCTTGGTGATGTCATTGGGTATCTCATCAAGTGTGTATCCCACCGCCAGCTTGGCGGCAATCTTGGCGATAGGAAATCCTGTGGCCTTTGAGGCCAATGCGCTTGAACGCGAAACTCGTGGGTTCATCTCAATCACGACTTGTTCACCAGTCTCGGGATTGACGGCAAACTGCACATTTGAGCCACCAGTCTCCACACCCACGCGTCGGATACAAGCCAAAGCAGCATTGCGCATCAGTTGATATTCAACATCGCTCAAAGTTTGCGCAGGAGCAACAGTGATTGAATCACCAGTGTGGACGCCCATGGGATCAAAGTTTTCAATAGAGCAAATGATCACGCAGTTATCAGCGGTATCACGCATCACTTCAAGTTCGTATTCTTTCCAACCAGCGATGCTTTGCTCAATCAAGATTTCACTGATCGGACTGGCATGCAATCCGTTTGATGCCAATTTGACAAACTCTTCATGCGTTGCCGCAATACCAGTACCGCGCCCACCCAAAATATACGCAGGTCGAATAATCGCTGGAAGGCCGATTACCTTAATGACCTCTAAAGATTCTTCGAGGGTGTGCGCTATTCCACTCGCAGGAACCTTGAGTCCGATTTCAATCATCGCCTCTTTAAACTTGCCACGGTCTTCAGCTGTCGAGATTGATTCGGCATTGGCGCCGATGAGTTCAGGTGTGCCTGGGACTCCGACCAATCCACGCTCAAACAAGGCCATCGCCAAGTTCAGACCTGTCTGACCGCCGAGCGTGGCCAAAACAGCATCGGGCTTTTCGCGCTCAATAATTTTGGCGATCACTTCCCAAGTAAGCGGCTCTATATACGTGCGGTGAGCAAAATCTGGGTCAGTCATGATGGTGGCTGGATTGGAATTGGCCAGAATGACGCGGTAGCCCTCTTCTTTGAGAACGCGACATGCCTGAGTTCCCGAATAATCAAATTCGCAGGCTTGACCGATGACAATAGGACCCGATCCGATGATCAGAATTGATGAGATATCAGTGCGCTTGGGCATGATCAGAAAGTTCCATTCTTCATGAGTTCGGCAAACTGCTCGAAAAGATAACGACTGTCGTGAGGACCAGGCCCAGCCTCTGGGTGATACTGCACACTGAATGCCCGAGCGTTATTGACCCGCATACCTTCATTGCTCTTGTCGTTGAGATTGATATGTGTCGTTGAGACTCGTCCGCCGAGGCTTTCGGCGTCAACGCAGAAGTTGTGGTTTTGACTCGTGATCTCAACATGACCAGAAGCCAGATGTTGGACTGGATGATTTCCACCGTGGTGACCAAACGACAACTTGTAGGTCTGACCACCCAAAGCCAAACTCAGCAACTGGTGTCCGAGACAGATGCCGAAAACCGGAACCTGTCCAACTAATTCAGTAATGGCTTGAACGGCATACGGAACAGTCGTTGGATCTCCGGGTCCGTTTGACAAAAATACGCCCTGAGGATTCATCGCCAAAACTTCAGCCGCCGTCGTCGATGCGGGTACAACTTCAATCGTGGCTATGTCTGATAGGCAGCGAAGAATGGTCGTCTTGATACCAAAGTCGTAGGCCACCACTTTGAGAGGACCACTGCCGACGCTATAACGCTTGTCGGTGGTGACAGTGGAAACTAGATCGACTCCATCGGTACCGGGTTCAGCGCGCGCCGCCGCCAGCAATTGCTCGAACGAGGCCGTACCGAATGCCCCTGGTATCGCACCCACATCGCGCAACACGCGAGTCAAACGGCGTGTGTCGATACCGCCGATGCCTGAGACACCACTTTTGACCAGTAGTGCATCCAAACTATTTTCAGCGCGATGGTTGCTGTGTCGACGCGCCATTTCACGCACGATCACACCTCGGCAATAAGGGCGCGACGATTCATTGTCCAGTGACGTCACCCCGTAATTGCCGATGTGGGGATAGGTGAAACTGATGATTTGGCCGGCGTATGAAGGATCAGTAATGACCTCTTGGTATCCGCTCAGAACAGTGTTGAAGACGACCTCTCCAGCCGAGATCCCCGTTGCCGACTCAGCACCTATGGCCTCACCCTCAAACACACTGCCATCAGCAAGAACCAACGCTGCTTCACGAATTGTCATCAGATTTCCTTTTTTGTATGATTATTCATTGTACTGTATAAAAAATGATTGTCCATCAGAGTTGGGCAACCCCTTCGATAACCACGCCATGGCCCTTGAGCACCGTGTGTCGGACTTTCCCTGAGACAACCCGACCGTGGTAAGGGGTGTTTTTACTCTTGCTGGCCCCTGAGTCGCGGTCCACTGTCCACTCGAGGGATGGGTTGAATACCGTGATATTCGCCGGTTCACCAAGAGCAATTGGCCGTCCATGTCGATCGTCAATGCCAGCGATCTTCGCAGGCTTCCAACTGAGTGCCGCCAAAACGTCATACACATCCATGTCCAACTCGCTCAATGCAAGTGCCAATGCAGTTTCCAAGCCCAACATTCCTGGTGGTGCTTGATCGAGTGGTTGCTCCTTGAGGTGAGGAGCGTGAGGGGCATGATCAGTGGCGATGGCATCAATCGTGCCATCGGCCAACCCATCTTTGAGAGCCTGAATGTCGAGGGCAGTTCGCAAAGGTGGGTTGACTTTGAAGACACTGTCAAAACTCCTCAAGCTTTCATCACTTAACGTGAAGTGGTGCGGCGCAGCCTCAGCAGTGATTGCGAGTCCTTGGGATTTTGCAACTCGCACCATGTCTACACTTCGTTGGGTTGACAAGTGCAAGAAGTGGATTCTTGCGCCAGTGAGACGAACGAGTTCAATATCTCGGTGAACCATTAACTCCTCGGCAATCGCCGGCCACCCTGGGAGTCCGAGATGACCACAGCATGAGCCTTCATGCATCACCGCTCCCGTTGTCAGTCGGCTCACTTCACAATGTTGCGCCAAGGTCACATCTAAGTCACGTGCGTATTCCAGAGCACGACGCATCAATAATGGATCTTGGACGCCGTTGCCGTCATCGGTGAACAATCGCACACCTGCAGCACGTAATTCGTCGTAAGGAGCGAGAGCCTCACCTGCACGACCCAAAGTAATGCAACCAGCGGGGACGACCTCGCACAGTCCCGCACGCTCGCCTTGTGCGCGAACAAATTCCACAACAATGCGTGAATCTTGAGCGGGTTCGGTATTTGGCATCGCCACGATCGCCGTAAATCCACCGAGAGCCGCAGCACGACTTCCTGTTTCAATTGTCTCAGATTCCTCGCGTCCAGGTTCACGCAGATGAACATGCAGATCAACTAATCCAGGACTAACAATGCAGTTTGTGGCGTCCAATTCAATGTCCGCTGTCGGGAGATCAAGTCCCGTGTCGACTACAGCACGAACCTGTCCAGCGGCAATATGAATGTCGGCCATACGACCGTTGCGACCCGTCAGTGGATCCATCAGTCGTCCGCCACGAATGTTGATCGTCTGTTGATTCGTCATGTTTGCACTCCAGTCGTTACTTCGCTACCGCCGAGCACATCAAAGAGCACAGCCATTCGCACCGAGACCCCATTGGCTACTTGCTGGGGAATCACATTGCCAGGCAAAGTTGCGGGGTCAACCACCATCTCCACTCCCCTATTCATCGGTCCTGGGTGCATCACTAAGGCCGTCTCGCGCAATAAACCAGCGCGACGTTCGTCAAGCCCGAAGCGTTGCGAATACTCGCCAAGACGGGGAACTAAGGCCTCGTTCATCCGTTCACGTTGCATCCGCAACATGTACACGACATCAACATCTCCAATGACTTCGTCTAACGAACTCGAGATTTCAACAGGCCAGTCTTCAACTCCGGGTGGAAGCAAGGTCCGTGGAGCTACCAGTACCACTTGCGCTCCGAGTGCTGTAAATGCTTGGACATTGCTCCGTGCAACTCGGCTATGGCGAACATCTCCGACTATGGCTATCCGCAATCCAGCCAAACAAGTCGCACTCGGCGTTCGACCAAGCGCGTTCATGATGGTGTAGGTATCAAGAAGCGCTTGCGTGGGATGCTGATGCCAACCGTCTCCGGCGTTAATAATGCATGCGTCAGTCCATTGGCTTAATTGCCACGGGATACCACTTGTTTTATGGCGTACCACGAATGCGGCAACGCCCATGGCGCTCACGGTTTCAATAGTGTCGCGCAGACTTTCACCTTTATTGACGCTTGAAGTTGCGACGCTAAATGTCATCGTGTCAGCTGACAAGCGTTTGGCGGCTGTCTCAAAACTGATGCGCGTTCGTGTGGAGTCCTCGAAGAACAAACTCACAACCGTGCGCCCGATCAACGCTGGCACTTTGGGCACGGGCCGACGATTGACCTGCGCCATGTGTTCGCTTAACGACAAGATTCGAACGATGCCATCAACCCCAAGTTCTTCGATGCTGCGCAAATGCTTCATTGAGTCACCCTGCGCTCAAGGGTCACTGCCTCGGGAGTGACGTGCACATCCTCATCTCGGCCGGTCGGTAAATTTTTTCCAACATAGTCTGGGCGTATCGGCAACTCGCGATGCCCGCGATCAATCATCACGGCCAGTTGCACCGATGCTGGGCGGCCGTACTGGTTCAGCGCGTCAAGAGCAGCTCGCACGGTTCGACCGGTGAACAGAACATCGTCCACGAGAACCACTTTTGAGCCATCAAGATCAATGGGAATATCAGTCACCGAGAGTGGAGTGACAGGTCGAAGAGAGATGTCATCGCGAAAGAGCGAGACATCAAGATAACCAGTGACTAGTGGATGGGCAGATTCACCTTCAATGTGATTGATCGTTGCCACGAGTCGATCCGCCAACCAGACTCCGCCACGCTGCAGACCAACAATGACAACACCTTCAAGTCCACGATTGCGTTCAATAATTTCATGAGCAATACGAGTAATCGCTCGATTCACATCGGCTTGACCGAGTACCGAGATTCTCTGTGTTGACAGACCGTGGTCCTCAAGATTTGACATATTTCCTTCCGTTCGAGCCTCACGGGACTCGTTTCACGGTTGATTGAATGTTAGCAGGTCAAACCTCTTGTCGGCAGCGGTCTAAGGCGGCTTCCAAATCCGCCGGCAACGGAACCTCAAAGGTGAGGGGCTCACCAGTAATCGGGTGATCAAATACCAATCTCTCGGCATGCAAGAAAGGACGTCCGAGCACCAGCGGGGCCCGCGCCCCACCATAGTTAGGATCTCCCACAACAGGGTGACCAGTGGCCTGAAGATGGACCCTGATCTGATGAGTGCGGCCAGTTTCAAGTTCGCAGGCGACGAGTGCTACCTCGGGTTCTGGGAATGTCACGATGACTTCATAGTTGGTGCGCGCCGGTTTGCCACTAGCAACGACTGCCATCCGCAAGGGATCACGGGGGTCACGTCCAATGGGTGCATCAATTGTCCCCATCGGTGCCGAGGGGTGTCCCCAAACCAAAGCTATGTAGTGGCGTTTCACTTCTCGCAGCGACATCATGGCCACAAGTTCTTCGTAGGCCTCTTGAGTGCGCGCGACGATGAGTAACCCCGTCGTTCCGATGTCAAGACGATGCACGATTCCTGGTCGATGCTCTTCGCCCACTGAGGATATTTCGGGATATAAGGCGAGCAGGCCGTTCACCAAAGTGTGCGCCATGTTTCCCGCTCCGGGATGCACGACCACGCCAGCTGCTTTGTTGACAACGATGATGTGTTCATCCACATAAACAATGTCTACAAGCACACTCGGGTCTGGACCAGGGAGTTCTACCTGAGGCAATTTCGAAAGATCAACCGAAACTACTTGACCTGCCTTCAAGCGAACCTTTCCAGTCACAGCAGTCACCCCATCAAGATCAACTGCGCCACTCGCAATTGTCGCCGCCGCATCAGCGCGACTAATTTCGGCTATCAACGAGACCACTCGATCAAGTCGTTCACCGGCCAAGGATTCAGGTATCTCTTCGGTGACAATCTCAGACATGATCTACTTTCGGTTTTGCTAACACATAACTCAGAACTAACAACGCTCCCCCGATATCCACACACATGTCAGCGACATTAAAAATTGGGAACCACTGAAAATCAATAAAATCAATAACTTTTCCTTGTAAGAAACCCTCACCACGAAACAATCGATCAATAATATTTCCAATTGCTCCACCCACGATAAGTCCGATCGCGACATTTGATCGAGCGGTCCCCTGCTGACGCAACGACAACAACAGCATGACGACGACAACCGTGGCAATGACCCCAATAACTGGGCCAAATCCTTGCCCTTTACCAAAAGCCATACCGCCGTTAAAGGACAAGTTCCACTGCAGTGTCCACACCACATGATCAACATGACCATCATTGAGATGTGAGATGACCCAATGTTTGGTTAATTGATCAACGGCAACCGCAACAAGAACAACTAGTGATACCGCCATGGGAAGATTTCCAAGGCGGCGTTCAATTGATCCTTTGACCGCCGGAACTAAAGATTCCTCGTTGTTCAAAATAGCCACCTATCGGCGCCCGATTCCGCCGACCTTCTCCTCAACGAGTTCAATCGCCCACGGAATGGCCTCAAGACGTTCGCGGGGAATCGGTCGCGTTGAAAGCACGCTGTAGCCATAATCGCCAGTGCAGATACGCACCAATGCAGCATCAATTTCTTCAACAGTTTGGCGAGCTTGATCGGACAACACACGGTCTCGTTCGCGCTCAACGGCCATCGTGTCGCCCTCGCCCCCGTCCTCGTCGAACTGATCGTCGCCCATACCGGCTTCTTCAATCAGCTTTTCAAGTTCGCTCTCGAGAGTTTCGGCACGCCCCAATAGACGGTCGCGCTCTGCAACGAGTAATCCACGCTGACTACGCAGAAAAGCCAAATCAAAATCCTTGTTAGAAATAATTCCATCCTTGGTGACGGATTTTTTACCGGGAACTACTGGTTTAACGAACACTGGCTTGGGTGCTTTTTTCGGGACAACTGGGATAACGACTTTGGCTACGACCGGCGCAACCTTTTTCGCAGGCACAACCTTCTTGGCGGAAGCAACCTTCTTCGCGGGAGCAGCCTTCTTCGCCACAACCTTCTTCACGGGAGCAGCCTTCTTCACAGGAGCAGCCTTCTTAGCCACAACCTTCTTCACAGGAGCAGCCTTCTTCGCCACAACCTTCTTCGCAGGCGCAACCTTCTTCACAGGAGCAGCCTTCTTC
>JBAWVW010000027.1:0-23292 GCA_037147055.1 Actinomycetes bacterium | reverse complement strand
TTGCATTAATTTCCCCGCAGATACATAGTCCATGGTGATGATTGCCTGAACAAAATCTCGCACGCGTTGGTTTTCAGAAATGACATGTCGCGCGCGTCGATGCAGTCGGGGATCATTGATTTGCCCGAGATCATCCTCTGTTGCTAGTCGAAGAGGTCCGATGAGCATTTCGATCTCGCGACAATCAGCAACCCGATCGGCGTACTCGCTGCCGAGAAGTGTGCGTTGTGAGATGAATTGCACAATCACTTCAAGATCCTCGGGGATGGCGATGTGGGTAACGGACAAGGCGTGGCAATCAATCAATGTGGCTGACCCAGGTTTTCCACTAGCGATACATAGTTGGTCCATGATTCCGCACGGCACTCCGCAAGCTCTGTGCTCAGCCCGTTGACAGAGCAACGCCAGATCGGTCTCAGAGAGATTGTGTGAGGTGTCGCCGAGGGCTATGCGCGCAACTGCGATTTCCAATGCCGCACTTGATGAGAGACCAGCACCAATCGGAAGAGTCGTCGTGACTGTGCCACGAAATCCTGAGACTGGCTGACCTAACGCGTGGAGTTCTGATAGGACTCCGGCAACGTAGCGACCCCAGCGCGGCTCGACTACTAAGGGATCAATCACAGGCAAGGCAATTGTGACCGGGAGATCTTCGTCGGCAGAATGCAGATGCCACATCGGTTCGTCAGTCCTAGTGCCGGTGATCGTGGTGTATTGGTCCAATGGCATAGGCAGGACTAGACCGCCTGTGTAATCAGTGTGATCGCCGATCAGATTGACCCGTCCAGGAACCGATACTGAGATCATTGGCGAAGTGTCAGTCACATCAGTTTCAAGGTGTGGCTGAAACGTTCAACCGAATCAAGATCAAAAGGTGCCCGCAGTGCAAGGTTGATCTGCTCAGCGCCGGCCTCAACATACTGACCAATGCGATCAATCACTTCTTCATCCGACCCAGTGAGAACACCTGGGCGAACGGCATTGGCCATGACACCAAATTGGGACTGCAAACTCTCTTCAGTCCAAGCGATGGCCAAGTTGACTGTTCGTTTGATATCGCGGGGATCGCGTCCGACGGCCTCACAATGACTTGTCAGCACCGCACTTTTGTGAGTAAAGGCCTCGGGGGAGACGAAGGGAACATTCCAGCCATCTGCGTATTTGGCAGCGATGTTGAGAGTACGTTTTTCTCCGCCACCACCAATCCAAATGGGTATTTTCTTTTGAATTGGGCGGGGTTCATTGCGGGCGTTCACCAAATTGAACCATTCGCCTGTGAAGTCAGTGACATCTTCGTGAAGTAAACCGCGAACACATTGTGCGGCTTCTTCGAGTTGATCCATTCGCGTTTTAACTCCCGGAAAATCTATGCCATAAGCGTTGTACTCCACTTGAGCCCAACCAGCACCGAGACCCATGTCGGCACGTCCACCAGAAATGTGATCGATGGCCGTGATCATCTTGGCAAGGACTGCAGGATGGCGATATCCCACCGAATAGACCAAAGAACCAACGCGAACACGTGAAGTTTCCGCGGCGAGGGCGGCGTGCATCGCTACCGCCTCAAAGCAGGCAGCATCATCTGGTTTGCCAGTCGCTCCGTAGAAGTGATCCCAGATTGAAATCCAATCGAAGCCAAGATCTTCAATTTTGCGCCATGCTGGGCGGAGAACATCATAGGTGGTGTGCTGCAATCCGGTGTGGACACCGAAGCGCATATGGGGGAACATGCCAGAAGCCATGCTCCTACGGTAGTCGGTTCGCTAAGCGGGACATGGTGGTGAGGGCGTAGAGTCGTCGCATGCCTAGAGCCACGGTCCCTGCAAATATCGGTACGGTTGAGATTGAATACGAAACGATGGGCTCGCCCCTTGACCCAACGATTTTATTGATCATGGGTTTCACTGCTCAACTCATCGCCTGGTCCGACAATTTTTGTCAGATGCTTGTGGACCACGGTTTTCAGGTGGTGCGCTTTGACAATCGTGACTGCGGTTTGTCAACGAAATTGGATGGTGTAGCCGCTGACCCAATGGCCGTGATGTCGGCTTTTCTTGAGAACAAACCCACGCCTGCAGTGCCGTACACATTGTCCGATATGGCCCTTGATGCTGTCGGACTACTGGATCATTTAGGTATCGACGCAGCACACATCGTGGGGGCCTCAATGGGAGGCATGATTGCGCAAACTTTGGTCATTGAGCATCGGCAGCGAGCTCGATCTTTGACATCTGTGATGTCGGTGTCAGGAAATCTTGATTATGGTGCTCCCACTCCAGAGGCCGCTGTGGTGTTGCTCGAGGCACCCGCTGGCGATCGTCAGAGTTACATCAACGACAGTGTTAAGGCACGGGTCTGGCACTCTCAGCGGTATTTTGACGAAGAAAAAATTAAGACTGATTATGCCCTCTCGTATGACCGTTCGTTCTACCCCGAGGGGGCAAGTCGGCAGTTGGCGGCGATCTACGCAAGTGGTTCGCGCGAAGAGGCGCTGACAAAACTTGCCTTGCCAACCTTGGTGATTCACGGAAAAGATGACACCTTGTTGCAACCTAGCGGTGGTCAGCGCACTGCTGATCTGATTCCTGGATCGACGCTCTTCATGGTTGCCGATATGGGTCACGATATGCCTGAACCGTTGCATCCCTTGCTCACTAGTGTCATCGGGTCACATGTCAAACTCGCTGAGTGGCATAGGACAACTGGTCACGCAATACGATGAAGGTATGACTGGTCCACTTTCAGGTTTTCGTATCGTAGAAATTGCCGGCATCGGACCGGGTCCATTTGCCGCCATGATGCTGTCCGATATGGGCGCAGAGGTGATTCGCGTCGAGCGCGCCCAAGCGGTTCGTGGGCCGGCACCTGAAACGCCTTATTTTGATGTATTGCAAAGAGGTCGTCAAAATATCGCCATTGATCTGAAAAATCCTGAGGGCGTGGAGACTTTGCTGCAACTTGTCGAGTCAGCCGATGCGCTCATCGAGGGTTTTCGTCCAGGTGTCATGGAGCGTTTGGGCATTGGGCCCGATGTGTGTTTGGCACGCAATCCAAAATTAGTTTTCGGGCGAATGACTGGCTGGGGTCAAACGGGAATGTACGCCCAGGCGGCTGGTCATGACATCAACTACATCTCATTGGCAGGGGCGCTTGCTCATTTTGGTCGCGCTGGCGAGGGCCCTGTTCCACCTATGAACATGGTTGGTGATTTTGGCGGTGGCGGAATGTTCCTGGCTTTTGGTGTGGTGTGCGCCTTACTCGAAGCAAGCAAGAGCCAACAGGGCCAGATTGTTGACGCCGCGATGGTTGATGGAACCTCGGTTCTGATGACAATGTTTTGGGCTTTCTCGCAAATGGGGGCTCATGATGAAAACGCGCGTGGCACCAACTTGCTTGACACTGGCGCGCATTTTTACGACGCCTATGAATGCAAAGACGGGAAGTACATTTCAATCGGTTCCATTGAGACACAGTTCTATGCACAATTAATGCAACTGACTGGGCTTGAAGGTGACCCAGAGTTCGCCAAGCAAATGGATAAGACTCAATGGCCTCATCTGAAGAAGCGAATTGCTGACGTTTTCAAGTCCAAGACCCGCGACGAATGGTGCGCAATTATGGAAACGACGGATGTATGTTTCGCCCCAGTTTTGACGATGAGCGAAGCAGCACAGCATCCCCATAACGTCGAGCGCAAAATGATCATTGATATCGCGGGGACAAAGCAACCCGCGCCAGCACCACGATTTTCGCGAACAGTTGCAGAGGTTTCGCGACCACCAGCGCATCCTGGCCAACACTCGCGCGAGATTCTCGCCAGCTGGGGCTTTGCCGCAACAGAGATTGAGCGCTTGCTTGCTGCGGGAGCGGTTGTTGACGCGTGAGTACACTTGTTTGTTTTCACGCTCATCCTGACGATGAATCGATAGCTACGGGGGGAACTATTGCGCGGGCTGTCAGTGAAGGACATCGCGTTGTGTTGGTGATGGGAACAGATGGACGGCATGGCCAAAAACCAAATGATTTAGAAGTGGGAGAATCTCTCCAAGACCGACGCCGTCAGGAATTAGAAAATTCTGCCAAGGTGCTCGGCATCAGTGCTGTGTACTGGTTGGGCTATCACGACAGTGGGATGACTGGCTGGCCACAAAATGATGAGCCGGGAGCATTCATGGCGGCGGATGTACATCAAGCGGCCGCTGAACTTGCAGAAATTTTGCTTAAAGAGGCGGCTGATGTCTTTACTTGTTATGACTGGCACGGTGGCTATGGGCATCCCGATCATATTCAGATTCATCGTGTGGGGCATCGAGCGGCAGAACTGCTACAAGAATCTGGTAAATCCCTACGCGTTTTAGAATCAACGATGAATCGTACGCGCATTGTCAAAATGATCAAGCAAATGGGCGTTGGAGAGTTTGACCCTGATGGTCCTGCTGATGATGGAAATCCCTTCGGATCGTTAGAGGAGGAAATCACTATGGCAGTTGATGTTTCCGCTTTTGTGGAAGCCAAACGTGCATCCATCATGTGCCACGCAAGTCAGGTGACTGACAGCAGCATGTTTTTGCAGATGACCCCAGAGATGTTCAACATGGCTTTTGGTGAAGAATTCTTTATTGAACAAGGTCAACCTGGTGGGGCGCAACGAGGTTGGTTTTTGTGACACGGATTTATCTAGTTCGTCATGGTCGGGCCTCTGCTGGATGGGATAGCGACATTGACCCTGGCCTTGATGATTTGGGCTGTCAACAGGCGGAGGAGACCGCAGTCATTCTCGCCCATCTGTCACCTATGAAATTGGTCTCTAGTCCGATGTTGCGCTGTCAACAGACCGCGGGCTTCTTGTCAGCGAAGTGGGATAACGCACATGTCAATGTTGAGCCTCTCGTGACAGAAATACCTTCACCAGATGGATACGAGCTTGGTGAACGTATCGAGTGGTTGCGCAAAGCGATGGCTGGCACATGGGACGAATTAGGTCCGCAATACACAGGTTTTCGCGATCAGGTCGTGAACTTTGTCGCCACACGTGATGTGGACACGGTGATTTTTAGTCACTTCATTGCTATCAACGCAGTGATCGGTCACTGCATTAAAGACGACCGATTGGTCATTGACAGTTTAGATAATGCCTCAGTGACGATCGTTGAAAGTGATGCAGGTGGCAATCTGAGGCTGGTTGAACGTGGGCGGCAAGCCGACACTCTGATCCGCTGATCGGGCAGACTGTAGATATGGTTTCCCATCGTAACAAAATCGGGCACGCAGAAGGCCTCGCCGTTTATGTCGCCACAGCAGTATTCATTCTCGCCGCTTGCGGAGGCGGTGGGGCAACGACAGAGACTTTGGTGCCACTACCGACAACGCCAACCACAACACTGCCGACAACGTTGCCGCCAATGACCACGACGACATCGACGACAGTCTCCAGTAGTACCTCATCCACGTCAACGACAGTATCGCCCGCAGAGACTTTGGTTTTGCGCAGTGACGGACTTGGTGATTCGCTTTTTGGAGTTGACGCTGCAGCAATGATTGCGATCGTCACTGAATTGTTAGGAAAGCCAGACTCTGATTCTGGTTATGTACCGACGACTAAGAAGTACAAGTTGTGTCCTGGCACACAGGTTCGTTCTGTACGTTGGGGTGACTTGATGTTGATGTTTGGCGATGAAAGCGCGTATGCCGAAGGGCGATTGCATTTCTTCTCCTGGAACTACGGACCGGTTGCGGGGATCGCTCCGATTCCCATGGGACCGACGACGGATGGGGATATCACCCTTGGCTCAACAGTCGCCGAATTGTTGCGGGTCTACCCATCGGCAGAGATCTTTATGGATGATGTGGCCGGAGCTAGTTTCACCCTTGAGAGCACACTTTCAGGGATTCTCAGCGATCAGACTCCCAACGGAGTGGTGATCGCAATGTATGGCGGCAACGCCTGTGTCCAGTGAGTCGTAAACAACTAAGGTCGGTTGAAGTATGAACGCATTGATGTTGGTTGACCTGCATAAATCTTGGGCCTGGTTCGTCATTATTTCTAATGGACTTGCTGGGGCGTGGGCTCTTGGTGCTCACAAACTTGAGTCTCTGCGTACTCGCGCATTGTGGTGGTTCACAATTGTTGCTGAACTCACGGTTTTTGTGCAGGTCACCATGGGAGTGATTTTGGTGAACAAGTACAAACTGGAGTTTCCAAAGTTTCATGCCTTCTACGGCTTTGTAGCGATTATTGCGGTAGCGATTATTTATAGTTATCGCAACCAAATGAAGCATCGCCTATATCTGCTGTACGGCTTTGGTGGTTTGTTCGTGATGGGATTGGGCATCCGTGCCCTGCTCGTCGGTCGGATGACCTAAAGAGCGAGTGCTAAAGCATCTAGTTGACCCGACAACTGTGATGGTAACGCCGAGCCAAATTGTGCATAATGCTCTTTGATCTGTGGGATGGCTGATTTCCAACCTTCAATATCGACGCTGAGCAGTGCTGTGAGGTCATCGGCAGAGACTTGCAAGCCTTTGATGTCAAGTGCGCCGGCACTTGGCAACAAGCCGATGGGTGTTTCATCGGCACCGATGGTGCCAGCAACACGTTCAAATACCCACTTCAGAACACGACTATTTTCGCCGTAGCCCGGCCACAAAAAGCGACCGTCTTCGTCACGGCGGAACCAGTTCACGAAAAATATTTGCGGAAGTTTTGCGGCATCGGCTTTGTCGCCGAGTTTCAACCAATGGGCAAAATAATCCGCCATGTTGTATCCGCAAAAAGGCAACATCGCCATCGGGTCAAAACGCAAGTTGCCAACTGCGCCCTGTTGGGCCGCTGTGGTTTCAGACGCCATGATCGACCCCAAGAAGACGCCGTGTTCCCAATTGAAGGCCTGGGTCACTAGGGGAACCGTGGTTCGCCGACGACCACCGAACAAGATCGCCGAAATTGGTACGCCAGCGGGGTCTTCCCATTCGGGTGCAACTGATGGGCACTGCGAAGCAGGTGCAGTAAAGCGAGCATTGGGATGGGCCGCTGGAGTCTCTGTTTCTGGTGTCCAAGCGTTGCCCTTCCAGTCGGTAGCCCGAGCTGGCGCATCGTTGCTCATGCCTTCCCACCACACATCGCCTTCGGATGTGAGTGCGGTATTCGTGAAAATACTGTTACCCCACAAAGTGTGCATCGCATTGGCATTGGTGTCATAGCCGGTGCCGGGGGCGACACCGAAAAAGCCGGCTTCAGGGTTGATGGCGTACAAGCGTCCGTCTGGACCAAACTTCATCCAACAGATGTCGTCACCAATGGTCTCGGCCTTCCAGCCTGGAATCGTTGGTACCAGCATTGCCAAGTTTGTCTTGCCACAGGCCGAGGGAAAAGCAGCAGCAATGTATTTAGCTTCGCCGGCAGGGTTCGTGAGTTTGAGAATCAACATGTGCTCAGCAAGCCAACCGTCGTCACGAGCCATCACCGAAGCGATGCGCAAGGCGAAGCACTTTTTGCCGAGTAAAGCATTTCCGCCATACCCCGAACCAAATGACCAGATTTCTCGCGTCTCAGGAAAGTGCACGATGTACTTATTGTCTGGGTTGCATGGCCATGAGGATGACGATTCACCCGCTGCAAGAGGTGCGCCAACAGAATGAAGGCACGGAACCCAATCGTTATTGCCGAGTACATCAAGAGCGCCTTGACCCATGCGAGTCATGATCCGCATGTTGACCGCCACATAAGCAGAGTCGGTTAACTGCACGCCGATATGTGCAATGGGGGATCCGAGTGGTCCCATGCTGAAAGGGACGACATACATCGTGCGACCCTTCATGCAGCCGCTGTAGAGAGCGGTCATTTCAACGCGCATGTCGGCAGATTCGCGCCAGTTGTTGTTTGGGCCAGCATCTTCTTTTTTGGCTGAGCAGATGAAGGTTCGATCCTCAACGCGAGCCACATCACCTGGATCGCTGTGTGCCCAGTAACTATTGGGTCGCTTGGCTTCATCAAGTTTGGTGAACGTGCCATTATCCACGAGTTGTTGACAGAGTTCTTCGTACTCTTGAGCCGAGCCGTCGCACCAATAAATATTTTCCGGCTGCATGATCGCTGCCCACTCGGTGACCCATGCCTTCAGGCGTTCGTTGTTACTTGAACCGCTCATGTGGTGCTCCTTGCGCACTGTCGCGCTGTGGATGGAAATTTTGTCGGGGAGTAGGGAATCTTGATTTTTAAAAGTTTGGCAGGTGAGCGCAACGAACTGCTAATCAGAATCCTGGCGTGCCCATATCTACTTCGGAGCCAAGACGCAGTCGCGTGGCCAAACCTTCACTATTGAGATCAAAAACAATTCGCTGACCAGGACGCAACATTCGAAAGATACTTCCTTCAAGAGCGTCAGCGGCTAGCTCGTATTCGCTGAGATCTGTATCACGCAGTATCAGACCAGTGCCGGAGCCCGGGTCAAAGGCTTTGATCACACCTTGCATCGAGGGATTTAGTTCACTTATCCGATGCAGCAGTGCCGCGGCTGACTTTGGTGACTTTGCCAGCGCGAATGCAACTTGTGCAGACGTAGAGGCGCTTTGGTGAACCGTTGATCAGGGCGCGGACACGCTGAATGTTCGGATTCCAACGACGCTTGGTGCGCACATGGGAGTGCGACACGGACATGCCCCATGAAGGATGCTTCTTGCAGACTTCGCATACTGCTGCCATAACACGTTCTTTCTTTTCACTTGGATGACCAAGCCAGATCTCGGAGATAGAACGCTACCAGCGGATTTGCCTGCGCCCCAAGTGATCCAAGATTTCTCGCATGGGATTTTACGGACTCATCAGTCACACCAGCATGTCTCCCGACAAGTACCATCGGTCAGGTGAACCCACCAGAGCCCTCCGAGGCGTCATCTGACCGTTTTGACGCCGACCGACTCCGTCGAACTGTGGTCACCTTTCGCGATGCGGTCAAAACCCACGCCCAGCGCATAAATCGGCTCAATGTGTACCCCGTTCCAGACGGCGATACGGGAACGAATATGGCTCGTACACTGGACGCTGTTGTTGCCGAATTGGATCAGGCGGGGCCAGAAATCGAGCCCACATGTGAAGCCATTTCTCACGGGTCTTTGATGGGAGCCCGGGGTAACTCGGGGGTGATTTTGGCACAAATCTTGCGTGGCATGGTTGGCAAGTTGTCGGCCAAGGCTGGCAGCACCGCTAGCGAATTCGCCGAGGCTCTCAGTGCCGCATCCACTTCGGCTTATCAGGCGGTCCTAAAGCCTATTGAGGGCACGATCTTGACCGTGGTTCGTGAGGCCAGCGAGGCCGCCAAAGCCTCGGCTGCCACGGGGGCGACCTTGGCCGTCACTTTGCGAGCAGCGCGCGATGCGGGCCGAGTGGCTCTTGATCACACGCCTGAATTGTTGCCAGTTCTGAAAGACGCGGGTGTCGTTGATGCCGGAGGTGCGGGTTTCATGTTGTTGCTTGACGCCGCGCTCAATGTGGTTGAAGGTGAACCAATGCCGCTCAGCGAAGACTCCTTTGGTGGCGACTCCATGGATCAGGCCTTTCCTGCGGCAATGACGATGAGGGCACCAGACTCTCACGGCGAACTTTCGGTAGCTGACCTGCGATACGAAGTGATGTACTTTCTGCACCTTGAAGACGGCAAGATCAACGAGTTCAAGAATGACTGGGGCGAGATAGGCGATTCGATCGTGGTCGTTGGGGGCGACGGGATTTGGAATTGCCATGTTCACACCAATGACATCGGGGCAGCCATTGAGGCAGCCATCGACCTCGGTGGACGGCCAAAACAAATTCGTGTCACCGATTTATTTGAAGAAGTCGCAGAACGACATGCCGTTCATGACGCTCAACGCGCGGCGGCTGGTCTTCCTGCGGTGACAACTGCAGTTGTCGCTGTCTGCAGTGGAAGCGGACTCGAAGAATTGTTTGCTCAGCTAGGTGTGCAAGGTGTGGTGACAGGTGGACAGACGCTTAACCCTTCAACTGCTGAATTACTTGACGCAGTGGAACACGTCAATGCACGACAAGTCATTGTTTTGCCAAATAATAAAAACATCATTCCCGTAGCAGAACAATTGAATGCCCTGACAACCAAAGAAGTGCGCGTGGTGTTGACGAAATCAATGCCAGAGGCTCTGGCCGCACTCGTGGTCTACGACCCTGAGGCCAGTGTCGATGAAAACATGGCAGAAATGATTGACGCTGCGCAGGCCATGGTCACGGGTGAGGTCACTCAATCAATTAGAGACACGAAGAGCGATGCTGGTGCAATCACTGTCGGGGATTGGATTGGTTTAGTTCGTGGCGATGGCATCGTTGCGGTCAGCGGAACTCTTGAGGGTGCCTCGCAAGCACTTCTCAGTCATCTCATTACTGCTGAGCGCGAAATCGTGACCATCATTGAAGGCGTGGACGCGCCTACGACGACCACGCTTGCATTACGTGCTTGGCTCGAGGCTGAATACCCAGATCTGCAGATCGAATGTCACCGAGGTGGTCAGCCTTTGTACCCGTATTTGTTCGGTGTTGAATAGCACGGTGAGACGTGTCTGAGACAGCCCCAACGGGCCCCATCACGTTCCCAGAACTCTCGCGAATGTCGCTGACTCGGCTGAAGTCGGTTGGAGATGGAAAGAGAGCCGAGAGTTTCGGCAAGTTTGAGGTGCAGAACTTACTTGATCTTTTGACTCACTATCCGCGCCGTTGGATTGATCGCACCAAAGAAGCCACCATTGCTAGCGCTATTGAAGGTGCCGACTCATTGGTTATTGGTGAGGTGAAGTCGGTGACGGCCCCACCGAAGGGAGCGCGACGCGGTCCATCGCGCGTCACTGCCACCATCGCTGATGAAAGTGGGCGACTGTCAATTGTGTTTTTTAATCAGCCGTGGCGCGAACGACAACTGAAAGTCGGTTCCTTTGTGGCGGTATTTGGGCGACTGGGAAGTTTTAACGGCACTAAGCAGATGGCTAATCCAACAGTGGATATTTTAGGTGACCCCGATGAGCGACCGCGTCCGATCATTGCTGTGTATCCGCAGAGTGAAAAAATTGACTTACCCTCTTGGCTCGTTTTAAAAGCCGTTGATGAGACTCTCACTCGCTGTCGCGCTCGCGGCATCCATGACCCTGTCTCTCTAGCGATGCGCAAGAAATATAAATTGATGGATCGCCAGTCGGCTCTGATGGGTATTCATGTTCCAGAAACCTTTGCTGAAAAGGAAATGGCGCGCCGGCGTTTGGCTTTTGATGAACTGCTGCGCGTGCAGTTGGTTTTGGTGATGCGTAAACGTGCAATCGAACGCGACTCGGTTGGTATTCAACACAAAACCAATGGACAATTGGTCTCGCGCTTTTATCAACACTTGCCTTATCAACTCACTGGCGCCCAGCATCGGGTGATCGCAGAAATTGAATCCGATTTAGCTGGTCCGCATCCGATGCATCGGTTGTTGCAAGGCGATGTGGGTGCAGGTAAAACGATAGTTGCGGTGGCAGCGATGTTGACTGCTGTGCAAGGCGGTCATCAAGGGGCCATCATGGCGCCGACAGAGGTGTTGGCTGAACAACATGCTGTGGGTATTCGTCAATTGTTGCAGGGTCTGGTCATCCCCGATTCTGACAGTCTCTTTGGCGAGAGAGAAGTGCGTGTTGAGTTATTGACGAGCAGTGTGACTGCCGAACGTCGACGAGATGTCTTGGCCGGCTTGGCCGATGGAAGGGTAGACATTGCCATCGGTACGCACGCCTTGATTCAAGACACTGTTGTCTTTCATAGTTTGGGTGTCGTCGTCATTGATGAACAGCATCGTTTTGGTGTTGAGCAACGAGCCGCGTTGCGCGCCAAAGGTGAAGGTGCTGGCGCCGTGCCCGATGTGCTCGTGATGACAGCCACGCCGATACCGAGGACAGCGGCAATGACTGTGTACGGGGATCTTGATGTGAGTGTGCTTGATGAAAAGCCACCAGGGCGGACGCCAATCGTGACGCGCTCCGCCCAGGGCGAGGATCAACTTGAAGAACTGTGGGCTGATGTGCGGGCAGAGGTCGCTGCTGGTCGCCAGGTGTATGTGGTCTGTCCACTCATTGAAGAAAGTGAAAAACTTGAGGTGGCATCAGCCGAGGAAACCATTGAGCAGCTGGCATATGGCGAACTGCAAGGTCTCAAGCTTGAATTGTTGCATGGTCGTATGTCGTCTGCTGAAAAAGAACAAGTCATGAATCGGTTCCGTTCTGGCGAGACCCATGTTCTTGTGGCGACGACCGTGATTGAAGTCGGTGTTGATGTTCCCAATGCCACGATCATGGTGATTTTGGATGCCGATCGATTTGGTATTGCTCAATTACATCAGTTGCGGGGACGCGTAGGGCGTGGTATCCACGCATCTCGTTGTTGGCTAGTGACCACTGCGAAAGAGGCTGACGATCAACTGATAACTGAGTCCAACCCGCGTATTGATGCGTTGGTGGAATCAGATGATGGTTTTTATCTAGCCGAGGTTGACCTTGAGTTGCGCGGCGAGGGCACATTGATGAATAAGGAGCAAAAGGGGCGCAGTGATCTGAAGTTGGCATCTTTGCGGCGGGATCGAGAGTTAGTCGAATTAGCGCGTGATGCCGCCTACGAGATCGTTGATGCAGATATCACTTTGTCCAAACAGCCCGAACTTCGTTCTGAACTGGCGCTTTTTTTGAAGCCTGAGGACGAAGAATTCTTATTTAAGAACTAGAACAACCACTTGGCCAAGTGATATCGCTGGTTTGCGCTTGAGACAATTTGAGATTCTCATTAAGGATCTCAATAGAGATTTCGGGGGACGAATGAACGTTCAGACGATGTGCGCTAACGATCTGGCCGTCAATTGTGACCATTGCAGAACGATTTCCAGTAATGATTTGGACGGCGTGCGCTTGGAATGGTTGACCAATAGTTGTTTGGTTAAAAACACTTCCGTGAGATTTTGTCCGAATATATTCCGAGTCAATTTCACTGACATGTGCTGTTGGATCGTCGGGCTGGTCAATGAATACGATATTCATAGATGGTCCCAGTATCAATGATTTGATGGTCAATGAGTAACTTTTGCACCATCCGGTACCGATGGGGATCGTTCGTGACAATGGTGGCTTTGTGTCGGTATCAACAGATACGTCTGAAAGTCTTTTCGCAATGTCATTACGTATCCAAATTCTTCTTTGTTCCCCGACAAATGAAAGGGTCATATTTTCGTTCACATATTGGTCAAACGGAATTCCCGGTTGACGGGGGAAGTCATTTCGTTCGGTGTAGGCGCTCGGATTGCTTTGTTGCATGTCTTGGGCAAACCACTCCCATGTATGGGGGACAACCCACTGGGGTCCACTCCCGGCCAAGTAAATTTGGCCAAGAAACATTGAACTCCAGATCATGCGGGAAGCGCTCACGCGATGAACCTCGAGATAAGACCACGGCCATCCGGTCCACGCCAATAAGGCATCGTTGTCGGCCGAGACAACATCTAAAATTGCCCGCAGTGTTCTCGTGTCACCACTTTGAGATTCCTGAGTCTTCGCTGTTTGATGTTCTATGCCCTGGAAATTACTGAAACTCTCGAGACCTTTTGTGACCGAATTGTTTTGAAAGTAGATCAGCGATGCGCATATTGCCACAATGGGAAGTGCGCGTTGCAGAGGAATGCGTCTCACGCGTGATGCCACTTGGAAGAGGTGCCCCATGAGAAGTGACGCGAGCATCATGGTTGGTACGGCGATCACAACGAAATAGTGGGTGCTGTATCTCTGGCTAAGAATGAGTTCAATCCATCCACCGATGAGCCAGAATATTGAGCCGATATACAAAGTCTTTTGGCGATGGCTCATTGTTCGCCAGTAGAGCCCAAGCATCACCAGCGAGGTGAGAATGATTGCAAAGGACAATGGCCAATCTCCGTAGTACTTGGTGATGTTGTCCCAGCCCCAACCAAATTGTGATCCTAAACTTCGACCCGTGGCATCGCTCTGAAAGCGGGCGTAGATCCACCAGCCACCCCAGAACTCGTCAAACTTTCCCCGAGCCAAATACCAAAGGGGAGCCGAAATGAAAGTAGCAACACTTGATGCGCCTAATCGCAAAATC
The DNA here is from genome assembly GCA_037147055.1 of Actinomycetes bacterium. Taxonomy (GTDB): domain Bacteria; phylum Actinomycetota; class Acidimicrobiia; order Acidimicrobiales; family Ilumatobacteraceae; genus Casp-actino8. The sequence goes on along the minus strand of JBAWVW010000027.1, from coordinate 9,164 downwards.
AATGTGCGAAATACGGGTGCGCTATTTCTCGCTGCAATGAACGACAGCCAGACGAAGGCGATTGCCGCCGCTGCAAAGATCGTGGTCAGTACCGTTTGAATTGCTAGGCCGAGAAGTATTCCAAGGAGGATTGCTGATCGGCGACAGTTTTTATCGGAACTCCACGGGCCTCTAGAAAGTACGAGGATCCAGGCACAAACGAGCACATAGGAAACTTCATTGCGACTGTAGAGCACGCCGCTATAGGCAGTTTTGGCTAACGCAAAATGAAAAAAAGCGATAAATGCAAGCGCAAGCCCCAGCGACTTGGGGGCATCGCGCTCACTTGAAGATTTGTACGCGGCATAGGCAATGAGGATTGTCCCGATTGCGATGAATCCGGATATTGCGTACCAAAAGGCGTCGTAACCACCAAGGGTGAATGCGAAGCGATAGATGATCGGATCCAACGGACCCTTGTTGTGAAGCCCATTTTCGTAAAAGGTTCCACCAAATCGGATTGTGCGTTCAACGTATGTACGCATCTGCTGTGGATCAAAATCAGCTGACCTCAGTGAATTGCTGAAAAACGCGGCAATGACGAGCAATACACCGAATGAAAGAATAAGGGCATTGGCAATCATCTCTCGTTTTGATGTCGTGTGAACCTTATTCTGCGACACTGGGAACCATCTTCTTGCGATTTTCGGTGAGGAAGGCGTTGACTCCACATGCAAGTACAACGCCAAGAATGATTGAAGTTCGAAAGAAACAGCCCACGAGGTGTCGATTCACTTCTACGGAGTCGCCGACCCAAGAAACTATGTAATCAACAAAAGATGAGAGCAAAAGGACCATCAAAACAATTGCTCTGATTCGATGTTGACTACGCCAAATAAGGTACAGGGAGATCAAAGCTAAAAGCAGCCATATCAGTAAGGCCATTTCACTTTGTGGTCCGCCGATACCGAGCCACGAACCATCAGGTAATTTTTGCGCAGTTCTAAATAGGTCGTAATCATGATTGTCGTAGGCGAGTTCGCTATCGATTTCTTGGAATGACTGGTTGATCCAATGGGGTGCAAATCGAATAAACGAAAGCATCTGCCAAAATTGACCACTGTCACGCGACCATTTTCGGAATTGTTGCAAATTTGGTTCGTTGAGCATTTTCCATTGATCGTCAAAGGCATTTTTCCCGGTTCTCTCGATGAGCGATTCAGAGATTGGCATGCCGTGACTCTCATACCAATTTGATAGTTGGGGATTGGGAAGAACTCGCAGTCCGATGTTGTTCATCACGGGATTGTCATTTCGGCCTGAGACGTTCTGCCCCACGTAGGAAAAGACTCCGATCAAAAGAATTGCGAGTGCACCGGGAAGAAACTTTTTGTTTAAGGGTCGTGCAGCGCGGGGTCTAACAATACGAGGTACTGCGATCACGCAAACCAGCATGAAGAGTGCTGTCGCGGCGTTCGAATCACGAGCAAGCATCCATAAAACAGAGGCGATCCAAGCAAGCGCGATAGATCTGTTTGTCCGAACGTGCGAATACCACAGCCAGGCCGAGATGGTCAGGAGCGAAGTGGACATACTGAGAGATTCGCTCAATACATGGGTGTTCCACAACGCGTATCTTGACTGAACGACGACGGCAAGAATGCAGATATTTGACATGGCCTGTGCGATGCGGGACTTCAGGATTCTTAACAAGATGTAGCAGAGCAGAGCGGCGGCCATGAAATACAGCAAAGTCTGAACAAGAACGAACTCGCGTACGCCTCCGCCTACGGACCGTAAAATGAAAGGAGTCAACAACGGACGTTCGCCAAACCAAAAATGAGGACTCAAAAATCCACGATCTGCAATTTTAATAAATGAGAAAGAGTCAGGAAACACAATCGGGAACTTGGATTCCCAATCTCCTGCAATGACTCGAGCCGCCAATACGGCAGCCCACATCGTCAGTGAGTAAATAGCAATGCGATGTTTTCTGCTGAGAGCTTTTCCTACGTCAGAACTACCACTCAAGATCGCTGTCCTCCTCGTCGGGCATAACCAAATCCCACCGGTCGAGACAGTCGCGACATTTGTAGGTCACGATGTCTCCCGGGAACCACAATCCGTCTTCTGGCGGATATGACGTGAGGTAACAGCGACCCCCACAATCGACGCACACAATTTCTGGTTCTGGGGTCACCCGTACAGTCTGCCCTTATCATGGACCGCATGCGTGTTGTTGCTGGATCCCTGAGAGGAAGAGTCGTCATTGCCCCCGAGGGCGAATCAACCCGTCCGACCACCGACCGTGCCCGACAGGCCACATTTAATTCTTTGGACAGTTTTGGTTTTGTTGATGGGGCCAAAGTCGTCGATCTTTTCGCCGGCAGTGGAGCCATGGGCATTGAGGCTCTTTCTCGTGGCGCCGCATCATGTGCCTTCGTGGAGCGTGACCGCAGAGCCCTTGATGCCATCCGTCAGAACATAGCGACACTTGAATTGGGTCAACGGACCTCGGTGACTTCCGGCGACGTGATGACTGCCGTGGTGGCTATGCGCAATGTCGATCTGGTTTTAGCCGATCCACCCTATGATTTTGAGAATTGGACACGACTGCTGGAGATTTTGCTGCCTGTTTTGGCCCCAGGCGGGGTTATCGTTGCCGAAAGTGGACGAGAAATCAAGGCTCTGGAGGGCTGGGAAATCCTCCGTTCAAAGCGTTATGGGCGGGCCTGGGTGGCATTTCTGCAACGCGCTGAGGTCTGAGCCGATACCGTAGTTAGGACATGGCTGGAATCACCGCTCTCACCGCCCTGTATCCGGGCAGTTTTGATCCCTTTCATAACGGGCATCTTGACGTTGTTGAACAGGCAGTTGAACTCTTTGGGAATGTCGTTGTGGCAGTGATCCACAATCCCGCAAAGCCCAGCGGGTTGATTGAACTATCGGATCGCGTTGCATTGATTAAAGCTTGCGTTGCACATTTGCCGTCCGTACGAGTTCAGGCGCATCCCGGATTAGCGGTTGATGCGGCATACGCAGAGTACGCCTCCTTCATCGTCAAAGGCTTGCGAACCTCAGCTGATTTCGAGGTCGAGCAGCAGATGGCGCATATGAACTATTCGGTGGCAGGTGTTCGTACGGTGTACGTGCCCTGTCGTGCCGATCAAGGTTTTATCAGCAGTCGGTTCGTCCGTGAGATCGCTCAAGGTCACGAGCAGATCGCCCATCTCGTACCTGCTCCAATCGCGCTTGCTCTGGCGGGTATCTTTGGAGAACCAACGGTGGATCACCGGCCACATTCCGAAAGACACTCATGAAACCTAATTTCGAAGATTTTGATGAAGACACTGGATCATACGATCGGACTGAAGACGATCAGATAGGTGGCTCGGGCCAACTATTGCGCAATGCCATCGACATTATTGCTACTGCCCCGAATATGCCCTTATCTGCTACTCCAAAAATCAATCGTGATGAAATTATCGACATCCTGGAGGGAGCCCTACAAAGTTTGCCTGACGAACTTCGCCAGGCTCGTTGGATGATGAAGGAGCGTGACGAGTTCATCGCTCGGACGCGTCGTGAGGCCGACGAAATCATTGATGCCGCCAAAGTGCAAGCTGAGCGTTTTGTGCAGCGCGCTGAAGTCGTGCGCGCGGCTGAATTGCGGGCTCGCCAAATCGCCGAAGCAACCGACGAAGATGCTCGTCGAGTGAAGAACGAAATGGAAGATTTTCTCGATCAGCGCCTGGCAAGCTTTGAGATCCTGTTGGACAAATTGTCCAAGACGGTGGCTACTGGTCGTCGTCGGCTGTCAATTGGTGAAAATCGCGGTGAAGGTTCCCTGGCACTCGACGGCGGCGCGCAGACGGAGTCTTATTCCGATGACTCTGGGGCCGTTTTCTTCGATCAAGACAACACTTCCGGCGGGTGAGGAACCCACTTTTGGTCAATGCCCTCGAGATGCTGCGGCGTCCCGGTACGGCCAAAGATGTAGAGATTTTTGTATTGCCCGAAGTCGTGGACATTGACGATCCCCGCTTGGTGCCAGGGACTGAAATAACGGTCGTTCTAAACTGTGAAAGTTTGTCTGACGGGATCGTTGTCAACGGGCATATCGGAGTTGTTTTCCAAGGGGAATGTCGACGATGTTTGTCACCAGTTGGGGCGAGCATGGATATTGCGGTGCACGAGTTATATCAATTGGTGCTCACCGATCCCGATGCCTTTGAGATCACCAATGACCAGATCAATCTGGCCCCCATGGTGCGCGAGACCGTGCTTTTGGAGTTGCCCGATGCCCCGCTTTGCCAACCAGCCTGTTTAGGTCTTTGCCCAACCTGTGGCGTTGATCTGAATCATCGGAAATGCGCCTGTGGGGGCGAGGCCACAGACCCACGCTGGGCTGCTCTTGACGGTTTACGGGACCAATTTCCCGAATAATCCCGTAAAGTCTGTTTCCCAGAGAGTTGGGATATCGATGTGGGGAAGTGCCTGCCCTGACGCTAACCTCAAAGGGCTATAACGAAGAGAAGGTCGCCATGGCTGTTCCGAAGAGGAAAAAATCAAAAATGAAGGGCCACAGCCACCAGGCTGGAGCATGGAAGTTGGAAGCTCCCTCGCGGAGTCTCTGCCCCCGTTGCGGATCGGCCAAGTTGCCACACACGGTTTGTAAGGCCTGCGGCTGGTACAAAAACCGCGTTGCTATCGAAGTCTGATTTGATCCTGAGTTAGGTCGCCTTGATGTTGCCCATCGCCGTAGACGCTATGGGCGGAGATAACGCCCCCAATGAAATTGTTGCTGGCGCCGTGCAGGCTTCGCAATTGGGTATTCCTGTCATTCTCGTGGGCCCAGAAAATCTTGAGGGTCGCCAAGGTCTTGATCTGATCGTGGCCTCCGAGGTCATTGAGATGGATGAGGACGCAGCGCACGGTGCTCGTCGAAAAAAAGACTCAACCCTGATTCGTGCCGCTGAAGCAGTTCGTGATGGTCGCGCCTCAGCAATGATTTCAGCCGGCAATACAGGAGCCACCATGGCAGCTGCGCTGTTGCGTATGGGGCGCATCAAGAATGTCAATCGCCCAGCGATCGCTACTCCGATTCCGGTTCCTGGTGGCACGCCAACTGTTTTACTTGATGCTGGGGCAAATGCTGAAGTGAAGGCGGAATGGCTAGTGCAGTTCGCGATTATGGGCTCAGTCTTTGCTCATCATCGTTATGGCATTGAGAGTCCCCGAGTTGGTCTGTTGTCAATTGGTGAAGAGCCAGGCAAAGGTGACACTCTGCGTAAAGAGGCTTACGAACTTCTTGCCAATGCGACAGGCATTAATTTCATTGGCAATGTTGAGGGTCGCGATGTGATGTCGGACAATGTCGATGTTGTGGTCACGGATGGATTCACCGGCAATGTAGTTTTGAAAACTCTTGAAGGTGGCATGAAGACGCTCGTTAAAGCGTTGATGGCCGCCTTTTCGGCACTGCCCGAATATAAGCCACACGCCGATGCACTGTTGCCTGCTTTGTTGCCGCTCTACGAGATCGTGGATCCTGAGAGCACTGGTGGGGCAATACTGCTCGGAGTAGATGGGGTATGCATTATTTCCCACGGCTCGTCTTCATCGCGGGCCATCGTCAACGGCATCAAAGTCGCCAATGACATGGTGCAATGTGGCATCGTTGAAGCAATACATCGTGCGATCAACCAATAGTTAGCCGATATGCGGGTTATCATTTGCTGACCCGTTATTAACCCGGAGGACATTGTGCCCACTGAGATGCCTAAAAATTTTGCACCACTTGATCGCGACGGAGTCTTTGCGATTGTTCGTGATCAACTCGTGGACATCCTTGAAACCGATCCCGAGAACATCTTTGAAGGACAGTCCTTCAAAGATGACCTCAATGCTGATTCCCTGGCTTTGGTTGAATTAGTCGACGCACTTGAAGAGGCTTTGAGCGAGCGAACGATTGGCTTTCGTATTGAAGACGATGACTTGGCTGATCTCAAGACGGTGCGCGATGCAGTTGACTTCGTCTACGCCCATGTCGTGGCTCACGGTCAAAAGGGCTGATTGTCTATGGCGGTTTTCTCCGCTCTTCGCACATTGCCGCGCAAGTTAAGTCGTCGAGATCGGCGCTTGCGTCGCCAAGAAGTTCCAGTAGGGGATATCCACGCTTGGACTCGAAATACTGCCAACCATGTCTTCACCAGTGAACCCTTGCTGCGCCAAGCAATGGCACATCGTTCATGGTGTGCAGAACACGGTGGAAAGCCGAGTAATGAACGCCTTGAATTTTTGGGCGATGCAATCTTGCAGTGGATTGTCACCGATCTGATTTTTGAAGCACATCCATCTTTGAATGAAGGCGCTTTGACCGACCTGCGAAAGTCTTTGGTGAACGCCGAGACTTTGGCCAATATCGCTGTGGAAATCAAACTCGGTCAATGGCTGCAACTCGGTGCTGGCGAAGATGCCGCGGGAGGGCGTCTCAAGGGTTCAATTTTGGCCGATGCTTTGGAGGCCCTGATTGGCGCTCTGTACTTGGATGGCGGGGCCGACAAAGTACGCGCTTTCGTGACACATTTGATGGGTGATCGAATTATCGATCAAGCTGAGCGGCTTGATGAGTTTGATGCTCGTAGCCATTTGATCCGCATTTGTGTGCGCGAGTTCACGCGTCCGCCGGTGCTCGAAGTCACGTCTTCGGGGGCTCCTCATCAACCGACCTTCACCGCCCGAGTAGTGATCAATGGCGAAGAGATGGGCGCGGAAATCGGAAGAACTAAGAAGGCTGCAGCGCAAGCAGCATCAACGATCGCCTTGTCAAAGTTGCAGTCACGCGGCATCGATATTGGCCGTGCCTGAATTACCAGAAGTCGAAACTGTACGTCGGGGGCTTGAAGAAAAATTCATAGGTCGCCGTATCGATAAGGTTGAAGTCGGTCGCCAGCGCTCAGTGCGACGGACCTCGCGCGAAGAGGTCATCGCCCGGCTCACAGGGGTGACGGCAATCGCTGCTCATCGGCGAGGTAAGTATCTGCTCTGTCCACTTGATTCAGGGGACGTGATGATGATTCATTTGCGCATGAGCGGACGAGTGCTGATTGACGGAGTTGATTCACCACGGCCGGCTCACAGCCATGTGGTCTTGACCTTGCGCGACATTTCTGGATCCATTCAAGAACTCCGTTTCGTTGATCCGCGAACTTTTGGGGAGGTGGTTGTTTTTGATCCCGCAGACGCCGATTCGATCGTCCCCGAACTCGCACGACTCGGTCTTGATCCGATCACTGATGGCTTGAGTCTGGCTCAATTGCGCAAGATTTTGCGTACCACCGTGCGTCCGATCAAAGCGGCATTATTGGATCAACATTTAGTGGCAGGGATTGGAAACATTTACGGCGATGAGATCTTGCATCAAGCACGAGTCAATCCGTTGCGCCCCGCCCGAGATGTGGGCCCCGCACAATCCGTGCGAATACATCGGGCAATTCACGAGATCTTGGAGGCGGCGATTAGCCAAGGGGGATCAACTTTGGGTGACTCGCAGTATGTCGATCTTGAGGGAGAATCTGGCTCTTTCCAGAATCAGCATCGGGTTTATGGCCGCGCTGGCGAACTGTGTCTCTCTTGCCATAGAGGCAAGATTTTTAGTGCCAATATTGGCGGCCGAACCTCTTGCTGGTGCCGGGTCTGTCAGCGTTAAATCGTGTGCCCCAACCGCCGTGAACGGGGGCGATAGATGCTCCTGTGAACTAAGGTTGGTATGTCGTGTTTCTCAAATCTCTTACTCTCAAAGGCTTTAAGTCGTTCGCTGACACCACAGTCATGCACCTCGAACCAGGGGTGACGGTTGTGGTCGGTCCAAACGGCTCGGGCAAGTCAAATGTGGTCGATGCTATTGCGTGGGTTCTCGGAGCGCAGGCGCCAAGTGCAGTGCGTAGCCAGAAAATGGATGATGTCATTTTTGCGGGTACCAGCAAAAGAGCGCCGCTGGGACGTTGTGAAGTTACTTTGACCCTTGATAACACCTCAGGCATGTTGCATCTTGATGCGTCTGAAGTCAGCGTCAGCCGTATTTTGTTCCGCACTGGAGAGAGCGAATATTCGATCAATGGTGTTTCTTGTCGTCTGCTGGATGTTCAAGAACTCTTATCCGACGCTGGTGTAGGTCGTCAGCAACATGTGATCGTCAGCCAAGGTCAAATTGATGCAGTGTTGAACGCCCGTCCAGAAGACCGGCGTTCAATCATTGAAGAAGCGGCAGGAGTGCTGAAATTCCGTAAGCGTAAAGAAAAAGCCGAGCGCCGACTGGAGTCAACCGAGGCTTCACTATTGCGCGTGCAGGATCTCTTACGCGAGGTGCGGCGTCAACTCCGCCCACTTGAGCGACAAGCAGACGCAGCGCGTCGTCACGGCGACTTGGTCAGCGAACTCAATGCTTTACGTTTGTTTTTGTCGGGACGAGAGATTTCTGCATTTCGTACTCGCCTAGAAGCCCTGGCGATTGATCGATCCGAGGCAACTCGAAAAGAAGACGAACTGCGTCGACTGCTTGCCGAACTTGATACCAAGGTCATGGCCGCTGAAGCCGAACTGTCCGCTCGGGGTGAAAGTGGATTGGGCGACGAGTTAGTGCGCGTTGAACAACTACGCGAACGCTCGCGGGGTATTTCAATGCTGTTAGTCGAGCGCCGCCGTTCCTATGAGCGTGACCGTGGTCAAATGATGGATTCTGGTGTTGTAGCCAATCTCGAAGCGGATGCCGCACGACTTCACAGCGAACTTGATGAAGTTGAAATAGCAATCAGCCGACTGGAACCAGAAAATCTTGAACTTGCTAACGATGAAGCGGCCTTTGAAGGCGAACGAACCCAGGCCGCAACTTTGTTTGATCATATTTCGTCGTCCACAATTTCAGCAGCGAGCGCTGCTGCTGAAGTGCGGGGTGAGTTAAGGACGTTACGAGCCTCGGTTGAGTCGGCCGATTCTGAGCACCGTCGACTTGCGGCGCGGATGCAGACCTTGGCCGAACGTGATCTTCGCTATGCCAACGATATTGAACGTTTGCGTAATGAATGTGAAAACGCACAGATGGTTGAAGAACCATTAGTTGGCGAGGTCACGCAGGCTGAAGCACATCGTTTATCTGCCGAGGCAGAACTGGAAACAGCGCTAGC
>JBAWVW010000026.1:0-23529 GCA_037147055.1 Actinomycetes bacterium | reverse complement strand
CCAGAAATGAGTTTGCCGCGATCAAAGGACTCACGCGTGCCCCTGGTCTTAGTGATCATCAAAGGAACTTCGTCCATACGCTCAAAAGTTGTAAACCGATGCATGCACTGCGGGCATTCGCGACGACGCCTAATTGCCCCGCCATCTTCGGCAGTTCGAGAGTCCACCACTTTGGTGTCTTCATGGCGACAAACAACGCAACGCATGTCCACAGCGTAGTGTAAAAATCTCAATAAAACTAGACTTTTATTGCTAATTGACCGAGTTTTGCCGTGCTATTCAGAGGGCAACACAAGGCGTTGACCAATATCCACAGAAGCCCCGCCATTGAGGTCCACGAGCTCGTCGACATAGTTTCGCAAATTGCCGTCTGTCAGCGATGAGGCGATGGACCACAAGGTGTCACCTTGTTGCACGATGTAAAAATCAGTCCCCTGGACATAAGCCAGCGATAGATCGAGAGACACTGGATCTAATGCAGCGTTGTCGACGCTCAGCGATTGGGGCGTCACCGCGGGGAGAGAGGCAGTCCCATCCCCACGGCTCGCCAAAGTGCGGATGCCGAGGCAGACGGCAACCACAACTGCTAGGACGGCCAAACCGGCGAGCACTCGCCGACGGAAATAAACGTTGTGCGACACGGCGCAGGTCGGGACCGAAGAAAACTGTACAGATGCGCGCCGAGTAGGGCGGATCTCGATGATGTAGCGGGGATCAAGTGCGAGGGCCATGATGTACCTTTCGGATTGTGGTTTGGGTTGAGAACTTGTTGTCTGAGATTGCCGCAGGGGTATGGCAGGAATTGTCAATCCCCGAACCGAACGCCTGTTCGTATTGATAGAGAACGCTATGCGAACAGGCGTTCGGTGTCAACCTTCATATAAAAATTCATCTCTGACCAGCGATTTTGTAGAAAATACGAACAGGTGTTTGACTCCTGGGGCGAACACCCGTACGATGCACCCATGAGCGAACTCACCCTCACCCTCCGTCAACGCAGCATCCTGGAATGCATAGAGACCAGCATGGAGGAGCGTGGCTTTCCCCCCTCCGTCCGAGAAATCGGTGAAATAGTCGGTCTCAACTCCCCGTCGACAGTTCATAATCACCTCAGCACCTTGCAACGCTTGGGTTATCTGGAACGAGATCCCAACCTGCCACGAGCAATCAAGGTCAACTGGGACCGCAATAGTGGAGCGATTATTTCTCGTAGCAAGGTCAACCATGTGCCACTGATCGGTGATGTCGCCGCTGGAACCGATGTCCTTGCTCAACAAAATGTTGAAGAACTGTTACCACTCCCCGCTGACTTCACTGGCGATGGAGATCTTTTCATGTTGCGTGTGCGTGGAGATTCGATGATTGATGCCGGCATTCTTGATGGTGATTACATCGTGGCTCGCCAACAAGTCACGGCCGACAACGGTGACATCGTCGTGGCTGGTATTCCAGGCGACGAAGCAACTGTCAAAACATTCACTCGCAAGGGCCGCGAAATTATTTTGCTACCAGCTAACCCGCGCCTTGAACCGATGCATTTCCCCGCTGACGAGGTACACGTTTTTGGCAAAGTAGTGACCGTTTTACGACGATTGTAAAATCGCAGCAGATCTCGTTACGCAACGCCTAAACGCTGCGCTACCTGTTCAATAGCTTCGTCGTTCTGCACGACAGCAACGCGAATGAATCCGGTTCCTTGCTCTCCATACAAATCTCCCGGGCTGACTAATGCACCTGCTGCACGCGCTAACTTCTCGATGTAACCCCATGCATCTCCGACATTGAACCACAGGTAAAAGCCGCCCGCTGGCAACGGCACTTCAACATCCGACCACTTCGACAAAATATCGGCCATCCGCTCAAGACGGTTGCGATACCGGTCGCGTTGCAAAAGGACATGCTGATCGTCATCTAACGCTGCGACACCGGCAGCTTGCGCAGGTCCCGGAAGCATCATCCCGACATGTTTGCGCACCTCGGACAAATAGTGCACGAGTTCACTGTCACCGGCGTATGCGCCGACGCGTAGACCGGCCAAGTTTGAGCGCTTGGACAAGGAATGCACGGCAATCACTCCCTGCGAACCATGTTGCAAAATCGATTGAGTGCGGGCCTTCCCGTTTTCTTGCGCCCAAATAAATTCGGCATAACACTCATCGCTAAAAACAGGAACTTGATGGTCTCGTCCCCATTGTGCGGCCGCACCCACATCATCCACAGCGCCGGTTGGATTGGACGGGCTATTGACCCACAGCAAAAGGGCGCGCTTGGCGTCATCGGGACTTATTGCCGACAGATCAATTCCGCCATTTTCATTGCTCGGGACGCTGACAGCCCGACAGCCCGCCAAAGTGGCTCCCATTTCATAGGTTGGGTAAGAAACTGCTGGATAGAGAACCGTGTCTAGCCAAGGCGTCCTCAACTTCATCCATTGTGGCAATGTGCCAACGAACTCTTTAGTCCCAATACAGGCAGCAATATCGCCTGGTTTGATAGTGACCGCAAAACGGCGATCCATCCAACTGGCGAAGGCCTCCCGTAGGGCTTGCGAACCGATTGACGCTGGATAACCGCGTTCGCTGTTGCTCACTGCCAAGGCCTCAAGAACACATGCTGGTGGCGGATCACATGGCGTACCGATGGAGAGATCAATCAATCCCCCAGGAAAAGCTGTTGCTAGGGGTTTGAACGAGTCCAAGCGCTCATAGGGATATGGAGGTGGTACGAAACCAGCAGGGCGATCAGGTGCATTCATACTTCATTCATTTTGTCTCATGCGACCGGTGGTTGAGCGCCTTCAAGAACAATAAATTCACTTAAGCGCCCACTTGAGGCGTCGGCCAAACGGGCTCGCACCCGAACTCCGTCAGTTTCATGTGTGGTGGAGACAACTTCTCCTTCACGGTGCACTGCAGCCAAAGCATCACCGCGGTCATAGGGGAAAAACAGTTCGATCACCTTGCTCACTGAACGGAGTCGATCCGACAGAGTGCGCAAAAACAGTTCAATGCCATCCCCCGTGTGGGCGCTCAGAGCTACAGAACCCGGATGCCAGGAGACAACATCGCTCACCCCCACCGGGTCTAAGTCGCTTTTGTTGAAGACCAAAAACTCGGGCACTTGATCCGCCTTGATCTCGCGCAGAACAGTCCGCACCGCATCAATCTGACCCTCAGGATCAGATCCCGATCCATCCACCACATGCACCAAATAATCAGCGCGAGTTGCAACTTCGAGCGTGCTCTTAAAAGATTCGACGAGACCGTGTGGAAGACGGCGCACGAACCCCACAGTGTCGGTTACTAAGACTGGTTCACCACCGGGAAAAGATAAGCGTCGTGTCGTCGGATCGAGAGTGGCAAAGAGGCGATCTTCAACGAGTACACCAGCGTGGGTTAGACGATTCAATAATGTTGACTTGCCGGCGTTGGTGTAGCCGACTATCACGACATTGGCGAGTCCACTTCGCGCCCGACCTTTACGTTGCAGATCGCGGGTATGACCCAAGTCAACAAGTTCATGTTCAAGACGAGAAATCCGATTTTTGATGCGCCGGCGATCCACTTCAAGTTTTGTTTCACCACTACCAAAACGCGATCCCACACCACCTCTTTGTTGCGACATGTTGGCTTCGGCACCGCGACGCAAACGCGGCAGTCGGTAACGTAAAAGGGCGAGCTCTACTTGAGCTTTACCTTCAAGGGTGTGTGCGTTTTGGGCGAATATGTCAAGGATGACAGCAGTTCTATCAATTGCTGTGCGTCCCAACATTTTTTCTAAGTTGTACTGCTGACCGGGAGATAGTTCGTTGTCGAATACGACCGTGTCAGCGTCGACCGCCAAACATAAATCACGCAACTCTTCGGCTTTACCTTTGCCCACGAACCACGTGTGATCTGGAGTATCGCGCTTTTGTGTGAGACGACCCGCTTCATCAGCGCCAGCGGTGTTGATCAACAAACTCAACTCGTCAAGACTTGATTCAGTTTCTTCTTCGCTGTGACCATGCAAAGTGACGCCGACAAGGACAATGCGTTCGCGAATGCTGCGCTCGATAAGGGTTTGACCGAGGGCTTGGTTGTACGGCGAATTAGGACTTGAGTTGGTCACACGGACACCGACATTGATGCAATGAAAACACTGGGACCGATCAAAGTGGCAGTTCGTGCCGACAAGTCAATACGGACTCGCGCATCGCCACCAGCCATATGCACGATGACCTCTGGAGTTGACGCTGGAACAAGGCCCCAGGCAAGGGCTGTCTCCGCCGCAGCGCAGGCCCCCGTCCCACACGCCAAGGTGATTCCCGCGCCTCGTTCATGCACGCGCATCGTGATGGCATCAATTTCTGGTCCAGCTGCAATAATTTCCAAATTCACCTGAGGCACGAGAGCACCGAGTCTTTGCAAATCCACAGCGTCCAAATCATCAACACCCACGACGGCGTGAGGATTACCTAATGAGAGATGTCGCACTGGACGATCTGGGTTGCATTGCAACTCAGACCAATTCTGCGGTTCGTCTAGATCAGTGATCGAACCCATATCAACACTGATCTGCAAAGTCTCACCCTCATCTCCACCTTCAACGCGTACGATCCGCTGCCCAGCATCGGTTTCCACCGTGTAGGTCGTCGCCAAGGAACTCGATGCATTCGCCTGGCGGTGTGCCGCTTGAACTAGACAGCGAATGCCGTTGCCACTCATTTCAGCGCGGCTTCCATCAGCGTTGAAGAGCACCATGCTCAGATGTTGAGGACCTTGATTATCCAAAAGTAAAAGTCCATCAGCGCCCACGCCGAAACGCCGATCACACCACCGACGCGCGAGTTCAGACCATGCAACTTGCGGAGTTCCCTGAGCGAGATCCACGACGAGAAAATCGTTGCCAAGCCCATGGTGTTTTGTCAGTCTGATATCCATAGCGATGATTCTCAGGTTACGCCAAAAGCCCAATGAGTTGGGGTGCCACTTCGGTCACTGGGTCACTTTCGATGTCGAACCAGTTGATTCGCGGATCCCGACGGAACCAGCGCTCTTGACGAACTGCGAACTGGCGCGTTTTCACAACAATGGTGGCAATGACTTCTTCAAGTGACATGCGCCCCTCAATATGTTCAACCATCTCTTTGTACCCCAAAGCCTGCATGGCCGTTGGAGACAGACCTTGAGTGAAAAGATTCTCTACTTCGGCTTGCAGTCCCCGCTCAATCATCACTCGGACGCGCTCTTCAATACGTCTCGCTAAAACATCGCGGGGCCACCGCAAAGCCACTTGTTGGACTTCACTCGCAGGATAAGTATCCACGCCGGGACCAAACGAAGAGAAAGGGCGTCCACTCCCCTCACACACTTCTAAGGCACGAATGATTCTCCGCGAATTACTCGGCTCCATCTTGCTCCCCGCCGTTGGATCAAGTTGGCAGAGACGTTGATGTAAGGCTTGAGATCCACGGGTGATCAACTCATCATCAAGTCGTGCCCGAACCTCGGGCCACTGACCAGGCAGGGTGAGTCCGTCAACGACAGCGCGCACATATAGTCCGGTCCCACCAACGAGTAGCGCCCTTCCACCACGGCTCGTGATGTCCTCCACGGCACATCCATACGCGATTTGAAATTGTGCCACTGTAAATGCTTGCGCGGCATCCACTAGGTCAATGAGGTGATGTCGCACCAAAGCTTGTTCGCTGATGGTCGGCTTTGCAGTTCCGATATCCATACCGCGATACACCTGCATGGCGTCAATGGACAGGAGTTCGATACCCAAATCGCGACCAGCATCAGATGTCGCCAAGGCCATTGCCAGAGATGATTTTCCACTGGCCGTGGGGCCCAATATGACCAATGAACGAAAAGTCATTGAATACTCACAGCGAAGCGACTGGAATACGTACTTTGTGTGAGGGGTCTGCCGTCACTTCAACGAGCACGCCACGTAAGTGGTGCGGTGCGGCACTAGTGATTTCCACCAAACCGTAACTTCCCGTGCGGATTGGCTCTGTGGGCGTGAAGTGCACCACTTTATTCTGGCGAGTACGAGCTTGATAGACCACAGGGTTGCGCCGTGACGGACCTTCAATCAACACATCTTCAATTCGTCCAATACGCGCTTCGTGCTTGAGCACGGCCGAATGTTCAACGACGACCCGTAGGCGAGCATATCGATCAGCTATGACGGCTGGATTGACAAAAAGATCTATCATGCGCGCTGCCTCAGTACCCTCACGCGGAGAAAACATGTAGGTATAGGCGTAGTCATATTCGGCTGCTGCCGACACCTCAAGAGTCTGTTGAAAGTCTGCCTCTGTTTCACCAGGAAAGCCGACAATGATGTCTGTGCTAATCGCCAGATCAGCGATGAGTCCCCTACCTTCAACAATTTTTTCCAGATAGCGGCTCGCCGAGTAACCACGGTGCATCATTGCCAACATGCGATCACTCCCTGATTGCAGTGGGTAATGGAGATGCTCGCAGACCGTTGAAACCTCTGCCATCGCAGCGAAAGTTTCTGGCCGCATGTCTTTGGGATGTGGACTAACAAACCGCACGCGCCGAACACCTTCAATATTTCCAACCTCGCGCAACAGTTCACTAAATCGCGGCGCAGCGGAAACAGATTCGCCAGATCGGCGCCTATCCAACTGCAGATCACGTCCGTAACTATTGACGTTTTGACCTAACAGCGTCACCTCTGTGACACCTTGGGCGACCAACATTCGAACTTCACTGACAATGTCCTCGTATGGGCGACTAATTTCCGCTCCGCGTACTGTGGGAACGATGCAAAAAGCACAGGAGTTATCACAACCAATTTGAATAGTGACCCAGGCGTCGTAGGAATTTACTCTTTTGGCCGGGAGAGCCGACGGGAACATGGCATGGTCATCAAGAACTGCTTCTTGGAGAATCTCTGTCACCGGACCCGAGGTGCGCGCTTGCTCAACGAGTTCAGCGGCGCGATGGACATTGTGGGTACCCATCACGACATCAACCCATGGAGCACGGTCACGCACTATGTCGCGATCCTTCTGCGCCAAGCAACCAGACACCACAATTTGGCGACCTTCACGAGCATCTTTCCAGCGCTTCAACATTCCAAGATTGCCGTACAACTTATTATCGGCGTTTTCACGAATACAACAGGTGTTCAGGACAACGATGTCCGCGTCGTCCTCGTCCTGCACAGGTACTAGGCCATCAGTCTCCAAAAGACCAGAAATTCGCTCCGAATCATGGTCGTTCATCTGGCACCCGAAGGTCCTCACGACATAAGAGCGTTCTTCTCGTTGCGACATAACGATGTCAGGATACCCGTGAAGGTGCCGTCTATCGGTCAGGAGACACTAGTCAACAAAATCTCTCAGAGTCCTGCTCGCAGTCACATGTCGCAAGCGGAACAAAGTACGGACTTCAATCTGGCGGACACGCTCGCGGGTGATGTTAAAAGCCTGCCCCACCTCCTCAAGAGTGGCATTTTCCCCACCACCGAGTCCAAAACGCATCCTCATGACTTCTTTCTCACGCTCTGGGAGATCATTCAGAACCAGTTGCAGGGCCTCGCGTAGATCTTCATATTGCAACCCATCACTTGGGTCAACACTGTCTGTCGACGCCAAATTGTCGGCGTACGTCGCCTCGCCTTCGCTGCGCATGGGTTGATCAAGACTTTTCGTATCAACAGCAAGACTGAAATACTCAGCCACCTTATGTGGAGATTCTCCGAGAACTTGGGCAATCTCAAGCAAAGACGGTTCGCGCTGAAGCTTCTGCGATAACTCCCGTTGCACACGCAACGCACGATTGATGCTTTCCATTGCATGCGCGGGGATCCGAATATTGCGTGTCTCCTCAGCCACTGCACGAGCAATGGACTGTTTAATCCACCATGTTGCATATGTCGAAAATTTAAATCCGCGGGTGTAGTCATACTTCTCGACGGCTCTAATCAGACCAATGTTTCCGCTTTGAATTGCATCCGCAAGAGGCATCGAGGACCGCGCGTAGCGCTTGGCGATGCTGACGACTAAACGCAGATTCGCCTGCGTCATTTCTTCGCGGGCTTTACGTCCATTATCTATGAGTCGCTTGAGGCGACGTCGATCCAAAACGGAAACATCATCACCTAAAGCCAGTAGTTCAGCCTGCGCATGAACACCATCGGTCATACGACGGCCAAGAAATCTCTCCTGATCGGCGGTCAATAATGCAATGCGACTGATTTCTTGTAAATACAAGCGGACAGCATCCTGACTAGTTGAGTCACCAGCTGAACGAGTGGCAGAACGGTCGGAAACATTATTTGGTTTCGTTGACGCCAATACAGAACCTTGGATTTGTGGTCGAAGCAGTTCGCCACTGTCATCAAGATCAAATGACTGATCAACCACAATGCCAGCATCTTCGATAGCCACGCGCACCGCATCAATTAGAGAGGGTGATAATTCGACGTCATGAAGGACATCAATAATTTCTTCGGTTGACAGTTCTCCACGACGGCGACCGTATGCCAATAGGTCAACCCATTCTTGCAATTCAATCCCTGAGACCGGCACTGAGGTCACGTTGAGAGGTGCATCGCAAGATTCGGCTCTGTCGAATGTCACCTTTACCCCCGAGTTGAAATTCCCCTAATTGCCAACCACCTTAGCAATGACTCAGCCGTCGCAAAAACGGTCTTTGGATCGTCAAGTTTCTCAAGTTCTACACGTGCCGCACGATCTTCGAGTATCTCCCCAGGGTCAACGATGCCAGTGCGTTGACTTAAAGTTCTGCGTACACCAACCGCAATCAGACTGAGAGCAACCGATGGCGGATCAATGTCTATATCTGCTACAGCGGCACGTTCTAAAAGTTCACGCACTTCAGGATCTGCGCTCGCCAAGGCGTTATTCAACAGTGAGCCTTGCTCAACTTCGGCAGCACGAGCCAAATTGAGGAATGCCCGGCGTGGAATCTCCGCATTGAAGAGATCTTCGATCAACCACGGGGCTATGGCATCCCATGTCTGCAGTAATAAGGCGATAGCTATGAACTCGGCGCTATCACTGTCGCCTGAGGCACGAGGAGTGGGCGCCGCAACGACGGGTTGAGTTGAACGACGTTCGGCTAGACGGGTCAAATCGGCCACGGGTAGACCGACAATGGTCGCAACTTCACCGGCATACAGCTTGCGGACATTGACATCAGGATGCTCATTGATCACCTGCATTGCCAGAGATGCCAACCGTGCTCGATCTTCAGGAGTCCGTAGGGGCTGAGCGGCGATGACTCGGTCCAACCTAAAACGAAGAAATGGCACTGCATCTTTGATCGCCAAGGCCAGCGCCTGTGGATCAGAGCTGGCTAAATCGCCTGGGTCTTTGCCGTCAGGAAACCGCGCCACAGATACTCGTACCTGATATTTCTCTTCCCAAGCGTAGAACTTTTCGGCCGCACCTTGACCAGCCTTATCGGCATCAAAAGCCAACACGACTTTTGTAGCAAACCGCTTCATCATTCTGACATGCTCTTCAGTCAGCGATGTCCCACATGTGGCAACAGCACGCGGCACACCCGAACGGTGAAATCCGATGACATCGGTGTAACCCTCGCAGACGATGACTTGGTCATCTTTGACGACATCGCTCTTGGCCCAGTTCATGCCGTACAGAGTTTTTGATTTGAAGTAAATTTTCGTTTCTGCAGAGTTCTTATATTTGGCTGGATCTGTGCTTCCAGGAAGAATGCGTCCACCGAAGGCAACAGCATCTCCGTTGTCGCTAAAAATCGGGAACATGATGCGCGCACGAAACGAATCTTGTAGGCGATTAGCTTTATTCGTGAAAGCCAGTCCCACATCACTCAGCACATCGGCCTTGAAACCTTGCTCTGTGAGATGACTGCTCAAAGCATCCCATTCGTCGGGGGCATAACCCAAACGGAACTTACGAGCAACATCTCCTGCCAAACCCCTGTCGCGTAAATACTCACGAGCAGACCGTGCATCAGGCGAATTTAGTAACCGTATGTGATACCACTCAACGGCCGACTCCATGGCCCCGAGTAATTGCTTACGTCGCGAACGATCCTGACCTTCGCCACCAGTGGCGTAGGTCAGGGTGATATTCGAACGCGCAGCCAATTTTTCAACCGATGCCGGAAAGTCAATATGTTCAATCTCTTGCACAAAAGTGAAGACATCCCCGGCGGCTTGACAACCGAAACATTTGTAACGCGAGGTTTCTTCACGCACATTGAATGAACCGCTTTTTTCCGCGTGGAATGGACATAGGCCAACCCAGTTACGACCTGCTTTGCGTAAGGCGACATATCCCTGGATAACTTCGACGATAGACGTGGCGGCCCTCACCCGCTCGATGTCCTCTTCCACAAAACCCATGTGGACAGGCTAATGCATGGGTGGCTGAGCAGATTTAGCGCGGTCGGCTTTGATCGACCAAACGATAGCAACGGTCAAGATGACGGCCATGACAACCAAGGAAATAGCACTCGAAATATGGACCCGGCTGTGGAGCAGCATCTTCGCACCAACAAAGGCCAAAATCGCCGCGAGACCTTCCTTGAGATAGACGAATCTGGTATGCGCGTCTGCCAAGAGGAAATACAGAGAGCGCAGACCGAGAATCGCAAAAGCATTAGATGAAAAGACAATGAACTGATCACGACTGACCGCTAGTACTGCGGGTACGGAGTCCACAGCAAATAAAACATCAGTCATTTCGACCAATAGCAGAACAGCGAATAGGGGCGTTGCAAGGCGTTTGCCATTCTCTCTCGTGAAAAACCTTTGCTCATCTAAATGGGGCGCCAACGGGATGAACTTGTTGATCACCTTGAGAAGTCGACTCGAGGAAGGATCAACAACATCTTCGTCGCCTAAAACCAATTTGGCCGCCGTGTAGAGCAAGAAAGCACCGAAGAGATACAACACCCACGTGAACTTTTCAATCAGCGCCAATCCGGCAAAGATAAAAATAGCGCGCAATGCCAACGCACCAAAGATGCCCCAAAAAAGCACTCGGTGTTGATTTTTTGCGGGAATTTTGTAGAAACCGAGGATTAACGCCCACACAAAAACATTGTCAATACTCAGACTTTGTTCAACCAAATACCCGTTGATGTATTCACCTGCGGCGGACGCCCCAAAAGCCCAAGCGATAATGCCAGTGAAAGCCAGACCAATAGTCATCCAGACTGCTGTTTGAGCCAGTGCTTCGCGCGGACCGATGACGTGGGCTTGACGGTGGATCACCAAGACATCAAGGGCCAACAGCCCACAGATAAAGCCAATGAGAGCGAACCATGCCCAGCCCGGAACCGAGAGCTCAACAAAATTGCCTTTGCTAATAATCTCAGAAATAAAGTGCATCGCACAAAGAATCTAGAGCACAAAGGCTCACTGTAAAAGTCAGAACTATTTAGTTTCCGTCTTTTTCTTGCCGGCACTCGCAAGAATTGACTGTGCGACAGCCAGACGAGCGATCGGCACTCTGAATGGGGAACAACTGACGTAATCAAGTCCAGCGCGGTAGAACAATTCAATCGACTCTGGATCGCCACCATGTTCACCACACACACCCAACTTGATACCTGGCTTAGCCGCCCGACCACGTTGAGCGGCGATCTCCACCAATTCACCCACTCCGTCCGGGTCAATGGTTTCAAATGGGTTGCGCTTGAGTAAGCCATTTTCGAGATACGCCGGCATCATCCGACTTTCAACATCGTCACGACTGAAACCGAATGTCATCTGCGTGAGGTCATTGGTTCCAAAGCTGAAAAAGTCTGCTTCTTGCGCCAACTGATCTGCTCGCAATGCTGCGCGTGGAGTTTCAATCATGGTTCCGATGGAGACCCTTGGTTTTTTCGCTGATCCCTTCGTGGCATCGGCGATCCCCTTCACTACCCATGAACGAGCTAGGGCCAATTCTTCGCGCGTCACCGTAAGCGGGATCATGACTTCGACAATCGGCTTGCCCCCTTTAGCCACGCGATCAGAAGCGGCCTCCATCAAAGCCTGTACCTGCATCGCGTAGAGACCAGGCTTAACGACTCCGAGACGCACACCCCGGGTACCCAGCATTGGATTGTGTTCCGACCATTCTTGGGCGGCCTTCAGCAACCGCTCCTGTTCGCTGGACCAAGCGCCGGCAACCGCCGTGGCTTTTTCGATTTCCAGTTCATGGACATTGGGCAGGAACTCGTGTAGCGGTGGATCCAAGAGACGTACAGTCACTGGCAGACCATCCATGGCTTTCAAGATTTCAATGAAGTCTTTCTTTTGGACCTTGCGTAATTCTTCAAGGGCTTTGGCTTCATCGGCAGGCGTTTGAGCCAAAATCATGCGTCGTACGACGGGCAAACGATCGGGCGCCAAGAACATGTGCTCGGTACGACACAGCCCAATACCTTGAGCACCCAACTTGCGGGCGTTAGCCGCTTCTTCGCCTGTGTCGGCGTTGGCGCGCACCGCCATCTTGCCTCTACGAACTTGATCGCACCATTGCAAAATAATGTCAAACTCTTTGGGCGGTTTGGCTTGTGATAACGCCAGTGATCCAACAACAACTTCACCTGTCGTGCCATCCAAGGAAATAATGTCACCCTCAACAACGGTGACCGACCCAGCAGTGAACTTTTTCCCATCAATTTTGATTGCCTCAGCACCAACGACGGCAGGAGTTCCCCATCCACGTGCGACAACAGCGGCATGGCTCACAAGGCCACCGCGAGCCGTCAAAATACCTTCAGCGATCATCATCCCGTGCACATCTTCAGGACTAGTTTCGCTACGCACCAAAATTACTTTTTCTCCACGATCAGATGCATCGACGGCATCATCGGCGGTGAAATACACCTTGCCTACTGCCGCGCCAGGTGAGGCTGCTAAACCTTTAGCGATCACCTTTTTCACTCCTGCTTCAAACTGCGGATGCAACACCTGATCAAGATGTTCGGCGGCCACTCGAGTGATGGCTTCTTCACGCGAGATCTTCCACACACCCTTAGGTCCCTTGGTTCCCTTGGTCATGTCCACCGCCATACGCAAGGAGGCCGCTCCAGTGCGCTTGCCGACACGTGTCTGCAACATCCACAACTTGCCCTGTTCAATAGTGAACTCAGTGTCGCACATATCCTTATAGTGCGCCTCGAGACTCAGAAAAACACCCATCAATTCCTTGTGAATCTTCGGGAACTGAGATTTCAAAGCATCAAGATCTTCGGTATTGCGAATTCCAGCAACGACATCTTCTCCTTGGGCATTGACCAGGAAGTCACCGTATGGAATATTTTCACCAGTTGCTGCATTGCGCGTGAAGCCCACCCCAGTACCAGAATTCTCATCTCGGTTGCCAAAAACCATTGCTTGTACGTTGACTGCAGTCCCCAAATCGTGGGCAATCTTTTCACGTACGCGATACGCAATTGCGCGCGCTCCGTTCCAACTTTTAAATACAGCTTCAACTGCTCCACGCAATTGCGCCTCGGGCTTTTGCGGGAATGCCTTGCCAGTTTCTTTTTTCACGACCGCCAAGTAACGCACACATAATTCTTTGAGTGCCACGGAAGTGAGCTCAGAGTCAGTCTTGACTTTGGCTAAATTTTTTGCCGCCTCAAGCGGATGCTCGAAATGCGATCCCTCAACGCCCAAAACAATGCGCCCGTACATCGCAATAAAACGACGGTACGAGTCATAGGCGAAACGCTCGTTGCCTGTGGAGCGGGCAAGGCCCTTCACGCTTTGGTCGTTCAAGCCCAAGTTAAGGACGGTGTCCATCATGCCTGGCATGGAGAACTTTGCTCCAGAGCGCACGCTGACCAATAAAGGATCACTCGGATCACCAAGTTTGCGCTTCATAGCTTTTTCAAGTTTGGCGACTTGCGCCTTCATCTCGACGTCAATGCTCTTAGGCCATCCACCCACCATGTAATCGCGACAGGCATCTGTGCTGATAGTGAAGCCTGGCGGAACAGGCAACTTTAAAACACTGGTCATCTCGGCTAGGTTGGCTCCCTTTCCTCCCAGCAGATCTTTCATCTGCATTGGAGGACGGCGGTGTTTGTGATCAAAAGAGTAGACGTAAGGCACGGTTGTGAAGTCTAGAACCCGAACTAGCAAGTCCTAACATATGTAGTGATGCGAATCTTTGGTTTCCCGATTCAAATTCGTCCTGGCTTTGTCATGTTTTTATTGCTTGTCATTGTGATCAATGGCATTCCCATGGGACCATGGCTTGCGGGGTCGGTCGCATTTTTTACGGTCCTGCATGAACTTGGTCATGCCTTTGCCGCTCGTCAAACAGGCGCAAGTGCCAGTATTTCCTTGGATTTTCTCGCAGGATATGCCTCATTCATCCCCGTTCGCCCCCTCCGACGCTGGGAAAGAGCTGCTATTTCATTGGCCGGACCGCTCACACAGATCATCACCGGTATTGCAGTTTTACTGGCGATGGGCGTCAACCCCATAGCCCACGATTCATTTGCCGCCAACTATTCGTCATTTGCGATCTGGTGGGCTGGCCCAGTCATTGGGGCCCTAAATCTGATCCCTGTTCTCCCGCTCGATGGGGGCAATATCACCGCCGAGATCATTGATTTCTTTGTTCCAGGACAAGGGCGTGAGATGATGATTCGCCTCAGCGTCCCACTGACCGCTCTCGCTTTAGCCGCCATGGTACTCGTGGAAAATTTGCGACCCCTCGTAGCGTTCGCTGCGATTCTTCTGTTTCTACAACTGCAAACGCTCTCACACCTTTCTTCAACATCGCCCGACAAGCGTCGTCAAGCTCAATTGTTCCGTCAAAAAATGGTTGCTGAAGCCGAAGACAATGCCTGGCGCAATGGCCGTCCAGACCTTCTGCACGCCGATCAGGTCATGTCTCCATGGTGGGAAGCATATTCACGACAGCGCTCTGGCCATTCTTCACCCACCGCGGTGATCATCGAGGATTTACTTGACATCTCGCAACAACGCGCACCATGGTGGCCTCCACACGCCGCCACTGCGGAACAACTTGAACTACTTGTCTCGCTTCTTCAACGTCCGTTACCTGAACCAACAGCAGATACCTATGAACTCAGTGCTTGGGTTTTGCAGGGAGTGCTGCGCCGAACTTTGCGCTTTGAAGAAGCCGCACGTTACGGGGCTTCATTATTTACTCAACACGCATCATCGAACGTGGCCATTGAGGTGGCGCGCAGCGTCTGTGCGATGGGATATTTTGACTCCGCTGCGCAGTGGATCACCATCGCTGGCAGAGTTGACGAGGATTCCTCGCGTCTGTTACTTGCTCTTGACGAGTTCTCTGATTTGCAGGTTTTACGTGGACGAGCCGATATTGAAGAACTTGTCATCCAACTTCGCAAAGAGGTCACTCCACCGAATCACTAGTGGGCCCAACCACAACCCCAATATCAACAGCGCGAGCCACATAGCCCATGGCGAAGCCTGCAGTCACTGATGTAAATACTCCGACCTCAGCCCCATTGACAAGAACAGCTTTGCCTACGACGGCGCCAACAGCGTGAGAGCCCTGAAAGAGTCGCAAAGTCTTTGGTGCTGTCGAACCTCTGCTGTCCATCCGTTCGACCAATTCTTGCCCGGGGTAACAACCCTTAGTAAAACTCACGGCGATCTTGACAACTCCCGTCGCCGCGGGCAAGGTTTCGCCAGACACAATCTCAGAACCCATGACTGGCCAACCTACGCGTACGCGAACAGCCTCGATATCGGTGAGTTCGACAGTCTCAGAGTCGTCATTATCTGCGTCTGAAACACCTCCCATGAGTGGCACATCTACCGCCGAACCGTCACCCCATTGAGCCAGCAGAGATCCAGGTAGGTGTGCGATCGGTAAACCGTCCTGGCTTCGCAGCAGCAAAAACTGCTCAATAGATGAGGTGATATCGGCCTTGACGCGAATCTTGAAGCGATTCAGTCGAGCTATCAACTCTTCGGCCAAACCGTCAACTATTTCAGTGTCAAGGCAATATATTTCCTGATCCCGGCGAGAGACCCTGACAAGAGCGATGACTTTGCCCAATGGATCAAGCACGAATGAATAACGAGAATCGCCGACCGACAACGAGGCAATATCTTGACTAAGTTGGGAGTGAAGATATTTGCCAGCATCTGGGCCGCTCACAGTCAACACCAATCGGTCGCTGACAGACGAGAGAATATTTTTTGTCATGCTTTTGTTCCACCTTCAAGGCGACGGGCCGTCATCCGACGCGCCGCGGGTATTGCAGCCAATAAGCCCGCTGCCTTATTGCGACATTCTAAATCTTCATCATCGGGTTCACTGTCGGCGACAATCCCCGCACCAGCCTGCAAATATGCCGCCGATGGCCCAACAAACATTGTACGAATTGCTATCGCCGTGTCAAGGTTGCCGCTGAAGTCGACATACCCTACGACACCGGCATATGGACCGCGCTTGACAGGTTCAAGTTCGTCAATAATTTCCATGGCTCGTACTTTGGGGGCACCACTCACGGTGCCGGCGGGCAGAGTGGCACGCAAAACATCAATTGCCGTTTTCCCAGGAAGCAAATCACCGCTGACCTGAGATGTCAAATGCATCACATGACTGTATTTCTCGAGGGTCATCAGTTCATCTACTTTCACTGTGCCAAAAGTTGAGACGCGACCGACATCGTTGCGCGCGAGGTCAACGAGCATAATATGTTCAGCAACTTCCTTCGGATTTTCGCGGAGTTCGGCGGCTAAGCGACGATCATGTTCATCGTTAGTCCCGCGTTTGCGAGTTCCCGCGATCGGCCGGCTGATCACTCGACCGCCGAGCAACTGCACCATTGGTTCGGGAGAACTACCGACGATAGTGACCCCTGGATGACGCAAGAAATACATGTACGGACTGGGATTAACCTGACGCAGAACGCGATACATATCAAAAGGATCGGCTTCAAGTTGCAGTTCGTAACGCTGCGATAACACCACTTGAAAAATGTCACCGGCCTTGATGTATTCCTTGGCCACTTCCACGGCGCGCTGATAAGCCCCATTAGGCATTGAACTAGTAGCCACAGGAAGAACATCATCTCGTTGGGGAGGCACGACTGGGGTGTACGGCAAAGGACGGGCCAAATCTTCAACGGCGCGAAGTGCTCTTTGTGCCGCCTCGTCATACAAGACATCGAGTTCATTGACGCTCAGTGGCTGCGCATTGAGGGCCACAACGGGCACGCTTTCAATGAGATAGACCCGTTGCCGCCAGTGGTCAAAAGCTGCCAAAGAACCAATAACACTCATCACTCCATCGGGTAAGTGCCGATCATCATGTGGAGTATTTGGCAGAGATTCAACTTCACGAACAATGTCGTAGCCGAGAAATCCCATCACTCCGCCTTGCAAAGGTGGAAGATCAGGGATCACTGGACTGCGATATTCGAGCAAAAGAGCCTCAATGGCTGCCAACATGCCTTGATCACGCGGTACCGATGCAGGGATCTCACCCGTGACGCGCAGTTCACCATCAATGAGTTCCAAGGTCGCACGCGGATGACGCCCGACAAAACTAAACCGGCTCCAACGTTCGCCGTGTTCCACTGACTCAAGTAGGAAACCCGGCTCATCACCCACCAATTTGGTAAAAGCAGCAACTGGTGTTTCCAAGTCAGCAAGAACTTCAACCCAAACTGGCACCACCGTGTACTGATTTGCCAAAGAATGAAACTCTTCGCGCGTCGGATGTACTTCTAAAGAACTAGTCACGCAATGGTTCCAAATCGAGAGAAGAAGCAAGTGCGCGCACCAGTGTGGCAAGCGCCATTTCCTTCTTGTTCAACTTTAAATAAAAGCGTGTCACCATCGCAGTCGTAATACGCTTCACGCACGAACTGTCGATCACCACTGGTATCGCCCTTGCGCCACAATTCTTGGCGACTGCGACTCCAATAGACCATGCGTCCTTCAGCAAATGTCATGGACAAACTCTCTGAATTCATCCAAGCCATCATCAGGACATCACCATTGACGATGTCCTGAGCCACGACAGGAACCAGGCCATCGGAGTTGTACTTCACAGCGGCTAACTGTTCAGAGGTAGGAACAATCACATTCATAACCCCTACCTTGTCAGAGATACAGCCCAGTATGGCCATCAATTCGGCTGGCGGCCACGGCATGAATGTCTCGCTCGCGCAACATGATGTAATCCACGCCTCCGACCTCGACCTCGTAGCGATCCTCGGGCCCGAACAGAACTCGGTCCCCGACTTCGGCACTGCGCACATTTTGACCCATAGCCACGACCTCAGCCCATACCAGTCGCTTGGAGACCTGAGCGGTGGCAGGTATCAAAATTCCTCCCATACTGCGTCGTTCGGCATCCTTGTCCGGAATCTTGACCAATAACCGATCGTTCAACATCTGAATAGCTAATTTGTCTAGCCCGACCGGATCCTTCGATACTACGGTCTCGGTTTTCGAACTTTTATCTTTTCCCTCAGCCACAACGGGCACGGTACCGTCAAGAGTGTGCCAAACGAAACCGAATCCCCTCACTCTTCGATCACATTAATGACTATTGATGGGGTGCAGTTGGTCGGCGAGGTCATGACAGCGCATTCCAGTCAGCCAATTCGCGGAGCGGTTGTCCTCGCGCATCCCCACCCTTTGTATGGCGGGGATCGGCTCAATCCCGTGATTGATGCCCTCTTTCAGACTTTACCGAAGCACGGATTTCACACATTGCGCTTCGATTTTCGTGGAGCCGGCGCAAGTTTTGGTGAGCACGATAACGGTGATGCCGAACGTCTTGACGTAGCCGCAGGAATCGACTTTTTATCGCAGATGGACGATCGCGGGGTCTGGGTTTGCGGTTACTCATTTGGTTCAGTTGTCGGACTCAATGTCATTGAACCGCGAGTCAATGGATGGATAGCGGTCGCTCCCCCACTCGCTGCGCTACCCAATCCCTCGAGAGTTCTCGCCAGCAGCGATCCTCGGCAAAAACTTTTACTCGTTAGCGAACATGACCAGTTCAGCACGCCTTCACAGATCGCGCACACCACTGATGACTGGATCAACTCGCATCAAGAAACAATCACCGGCGTGGATCACTTTTTACTGGGTCGCACGCAGTGGGTGGCCGATCATATAGCGCAGTGGCTCAAGAACGCAGAGCAGTCTTAATTTGTCCCATCACCTCAGGGGTCAAAAGTTCAATGACATCAAGTGCTTTAAAATTCTCGACGACCTGCGAAGCCTTGCTGGCACCGGTAATGACCGTTGATACATTCGGATTTTTTGTACACCAGGCAAGTGCCATCTGCGCCAAAGTACATCCAAGCCCATCAGCAATAGGCATCAGTTTCTTGACAGTACTTTGCGCTTTTTCAGCAGTCAGGCGTTCGGCAAGCCATGAGTATCCAGGTAACGCCGCACGCGAGTCTTCGGGAACTCCATCAAGATATTTTCCTGTCAAAACCCCTGAGGCCAAGGGACTCCAAATTGTCGTTCCGAGTCCAATGTCCTCATAAAGACGCTTGTACTCAACCTCCACGCGCTTGCGCTCAAGCATGTTGTATTGCGGTTGCTCCATAACCGGCTTGTGCAGATGATGACGATCCGCTATGTCCCAGGCCGCGCGAATTTCATCGGCCGTCCATTCGCTGGTTCCCCAATAGAGAACTTTTCCTTGATCAATGAGATCGCTCATTGCCCACACAGTTTCTTCAATCGGCGTATTCGGGTCGGCGCGGTGACAGAACAACAAGTCCACGAAATCAACCTGCAAGCGATCTAGGCAACCCTCAATGGCGTGATGTACATATTTGCGATTCAGTGTGTTCCCCATATTGGGCACGCCACCTTCAATGCCCCAAAAAATCTTGGTTGACAACACATAATCCTGGCGACGCCAACCTAAATCTTTGATGACACGACCCATGATTGCTTCACTCTCGCCACCGGCATAGGCCTCGGCATTATCAAAAAAGTTGCATCCGGCATCCCATGCATTCGCCATGCAATCGCGTGCCATGTCATCGTTGAGTTGGGTATCAAAAGTTACCCAACTTCCAAAAGATAAGACCGAGACCTGCAGCCCACTGCGACCGAGTCGGCGATATTCCATCTTCGGATTGGGCGTGAACTTGGCAACAGGTGAAGTAGTCATGAGTGCCAACCTTAGTGTTGATCAGTCCAAGTGACGAGAGCGGCGGGCTAATTCGGCGATCTCATCGGGTCCGACGCCACAACATCCGCCGATGAACTTTGCACCAAGTTGCACCCATCGCGTGAGTTCTGCCGTTGAAGGAATCAACTCGCCGCTACCGATCCAACAACGCCCCACAGCGTCCCATTCGCGACCGTGATTGGGATACACCACAAAGGCTGTGGTGGGGGCAAGTTGTCCCATGGCCCTCAAAAGTCCTTCAACATAGTTGGGGTGAGTGCAATTGATCCCAACACCGACCAAGTTGTCATAGTCCACAACACTTGTCACCGCTTGGGCCACTGTGTCCCCTCCATAAGTCACAGCGCCATCAGCGAAACCGAAACTGAACCATGCGGGCGGGGATCCACACTCCTGAAGAATCTCAGCAATCAACCGAGCTTCATCAGCCAAGGGAATGGTTTCCACGGCGATCAGGTCAGCCCCAGAGTCAACAAGAATGTTCAACTTATGACGGTGATAATCCTCAACGTCAGACCACTCAACGTCATAACGACCGGTGTATTCGCTGCCATCAGCCAAGCACGCCCCAAATGGTCCGATGGATGCTGCTACCAATGTGTTTGTCCCTGCCACAGCTCGTCGAGCAATCAAAGTTGTGTTGAGTAACGCTTGGCGAGATTGCGCTGGAGTCAGACCACAGGATTCGAATTGACTATGTCCGCATTGGTAACTAGCGGTGGCGATGATCTGTGAACCTGCTTCAACGAACGAGCGATGCGCACGCTCCAAAAGTGCTGGGTTGTCGACGACAGTCCATGCTGTCCACAGCGACCCAGACACATCAGCCCCCAGCAATTCAAGCGCTGTTGACAGTCCCCCATCAATCACTACTACGGGTTCGTGAGCAAATAGAGACTGAGTCAATGCGCTGGCCGAACGATGATTCCTGCCTCAATCATGCATCGTTTCGCTTGAGCCACAGTGAACTCGCCAAAGTGAAAAATTGAGGCCGCCAAAACTGCATCGGCGCCGCCGATGACAATACCTTCGACAAGGTGTTCGAGTGTTCCCACTCCACCAGAGGCGATGACAGGAACTCCCACGGCGTCACTCACTCGGCGCATGATCTCGAGATCAAATCCCTCTTTAGTACCATCGCGATCCATCGAGGTCAGGAGTATTTCACCTGCTCCTAAAGCGCATGCGCGCGTAACCCATTCGACGACGTCAATCCCAGTGGGTGTTCGCCCACCGTGCAGAAACACTTCATAGCCCGCAGAACCATCAGACCGACTCTTGGCGTCAACCGCGCAGACCACGCACTGCGAACCAAATTCGCTAGCGATTTCAGTGATCAATTGAGGGTTCTCAACCGCGGAGGTATTGACGCTTACTTTGTCAGCACCGGCGCGCAACATTCGTCGGGCATCTTCAACACTGCGAATACCGCCGCCAACAGTGAATGGAATGAAAACTTGTTCAGCAGTGCGCGAAATGACATCAACCATAGTTGCACGACCATCGCTTGACGCTGTGATGTCAAGAAAAACAAGTTCATCGGCACCTTCCGCGTCATACTGCGCAGCTAATTCGACAGGATCCCCAGCATCACGCAGATTTACAAAATTGGTTCCCTTCACAACGCGACCGTTAGTCACATCGAGACAAGGAATAACGCGCGCAACCTTCATAACGTACCGTTCACATGACGCAGCAGTGACACGGCTTCTGCGACAGTAAAGCGACCTTCGTACAAGGCTTTGCCAGTAATGACTCCCGCCAAAGATTGAATGTCACCCAATGCCCGAACATCGTCAAGTGAAGCAACACCACCACTCGCAATCACGGGAATGGTGGTAGCCATGGCGGCAGCACGCAGTCCGTCCACATCAGGACCCTGCAACATGCCATCGCGCGAGATATCGGTAATCACAAATGCCGATGCCGATGGAAACCATGACAAGGCATCGTTGAGCCGCACGCCAGAATCCTGTGTCCAACCGTGAACCGCTATCTCGCCGCCACGGTGATCGAGGCCTACTGCCACGGCAACGATCTTCGCAGCCTCTTCGACCAAGGTTGGATCGGCGACGGCCGCCGAACCCATCACAACACGCGCTACGCCGGCATCACATAAGGCCTGAGCATCACCTAAAGAGCGCACCCCTCCGCCGGTTTGTACCGCCGCACGATCGCCCACAGCACGCGCCACATCCGCCACGACACGACGATTGATTGCTTCACCTGTTCGCGCTGCATCAAGGTCAACAATATGAATCCAAGTCGCTCCAGCCTCAACGAAAGATAGGGCCACGGCAATCGGATCATCGCCGTACACAGTTTCTTGGGCATAGTCGCCTTGTAAAAGTCGCACGACCTTACCGCCGCGCAGATCAATCGCTGGGTACAACTCGACAGTCATGATTTGCCTATGGCTTTCACGAAGTTGTCCAACAACGCAAGACCGCTCGCACCAGATTTCTCGGGATGAAATTGCGTGGCGAAAACATTGCCGAGTCGAAACGCCGCATTCAGGGTGCCTCCATATTCACAGGTCGCGGCAATCACTTCGTCGTCATTGGGGACACCGTGCAACGAGTGCACAAAATAGACCCATGAACCATCGGCAGATTGTGAGAGTAATGGGCCTGTGAACATTGGATCATTTGGATGTTCGAAATTTAACTTGTTCCATTGCATCTGCGGTCGCTTAACTCCGGGTGGAATCCATGTGACCATGCCAGAAATGATGTCTAAGCCGCGGGCCTCAAGATTCTCTTCACTCCCCGTAAAGAGCATCTGCATACCAACACAGATGCCGAGGAAAGGGCGACCAGAATCAACGGCTTGGTGCACGACCTTCTCTAGGCTGGCGGCTCGCAAGGCTTCCATACAGGCGCCGAAAGCCCCCACGCCCGGTAGTACGACAGCGTCCGCAGTCGCGACGAAATCGGGATCACGAGTTAGACGCGCGTCTGCACCGACTTTTTGCAAAGCTTTTTCTGCAGAACGCAGATTGCCAATGCCGTAATCCAATACAGCAATAACAGGTGCCGTCACAGAACGCCCTTCGTTGATGGCACTTCGGATCCCTCAATACGTACCGCGTCGCGCAAGCAGCGACCGAGACCTTTGAACGCTGCCTCAATGATGTGATGCACATTGTGACCATGCTTCAAAGTGACGTGCAATGTCACTGCGGCAGACATGGCCAGCGAACTGATGGCATGCTCCGCCAATTGTGGATCAAACGCCGGATTCCCAAGGGGCAAACATTCAGGAAGAGGCACATCCCACACCACAAACGGACGCCCAGAGATATCCAAAGCGATTTCAATAAGGGCTTCGTCGAGTGGATAGAGACCACTTGCAAAACGGCG
>JBAWVW010000025.1:0-23659 GCA_037147055.1 Actinomycetes bacterium | reverse complement strand
ATGTGTCGCGCTGATGATGATCCATTCACAATCTCGACAACAAGTGGTCGAGCCATCAGCGACGTTGAAGTGCGAGTCGTGGACCAGAATAATGCTGAGGTTTCGCGTGGGACGGCTGGTGAAATCATCTGTCGCGGATACAACGTGATGCCTGGCTATTTCGAGAATCCTGAAGCCACTGCTCAAGCCATTGATAAAGATGGATTTTTACATACGGGTGACATCGGAGTTATGGATGACAATGGCTATCTGGCGATTACTGATCGCATCAAGGACATGTTCATCGTCGGAGGGTTTAATGCCTACCCTGCTGAAATTGAAAATACTCTCCTGACCCATCCCTCAATCGCCCAGGTAGCAGTCGTTGGACAACCTGATGATCGTCTCGGAGAAGTCGGCCATGCATTCGTAGTGCTCCGCACTGAGCACACGGTGAGTGAGCAAGAACTCATCGAGTGGTCACGCCAATGTATGGCCAACTACAAAGTTCCACGCCACTTCACATTTGTCGATCTGCTTCCACTCAACGCCAGTGGCAAAGTACTCAAGTATGAGCTTCGCGCACGCACTCTTGGCTAGTTCGCGAAAATTACACGTTATAAATTGTCGCCCGCCGAGCGCGTCGACGTTGACCGTGATAATCATTCACGGCGTAGTGCATGGTGTACCTGTTATCCCATAACGCCGCGTCACCAGATGTCCACTTCCATCTCGTTTGTAGTTCAGGTCGCTCTGAAGTCTGATGAATTACTTCCAGGAGATGCATGCTTTCAAGTGGTTTCAATCCGACTATTGAATTTGTCCAGCCTCGATTCACAAACAAAACTTTCTCTCCCGTTGAATGGTGCTCGCGTACCATGGGGTGCACTGCTGTTCCGGTTGCGGGAGGACGCCCGTGATTTGCATTGAGACCACCGATGAATTCGCGGATCGGCGCGCTCAAGGCAGCAAGAGCTTTAATCTGATTCGACCACATGGTGTCACCCCCAGTTTGGGCAGCGATCTCCATGACAAAAAGAGAGCCGATGGGAGGGTTCTCCGTGAAGGTGACATCGGTATGCCACACTGCCGTTTGACGCGGATCAGCCTTGAGATCGGTATCCAAAAGCAAAATTTCCGGAAAGCCATCACGAGCCAATGAAGGAGCGTTGCGATAGTCGCCCCCTGCCTCCGTGGTGGCAGCAATGTGATTACCAAAACAGCGCGCCAAACGGACCTGATCGGCCGGAGTTAAATGAGCTCCAGGGAAGAAAAGCACCAGATATTGAGCCCAAGCGGCAACCAATTCGACAGCCACTTCGGCTAGATCTTGATCACTCAATTTGGCTACCTGAAGTCCCTCAACAACTGCCCCTAGTGAACCTGGCAAGGGGGAAATCGAAATCTGTGAGCGAGAGATGAGACTGGTCATATAAGGACTGTACAACCCACAAAGTTAAAGGGAAAGACCTATCTGACTGACCGTCAGATTTTTGTAGTGCCTGCACTAGAGTTCAGATACCGATTGAAGGGGGTCCCATGAAGGGCATTGTTTATAACGGTTCGACGACCAATTTGGTTGACGGACTTTCACTACGAGCACCTGGTCCACGTGAGGTCATCGTGCAGGTTGCTGCTGCCGGTCTATGCCACAGTGACATCTCCTACATGGGCGGCATGTACCCCGTTCCTTCACCTGGAGTCTGTGGTCACGAAGCTGCTGGAGTTGTTGCAGAAGTCGGCAATGCCGTCACTCATGTGCAACCTGGCGACCATGTCATCATCGCTACTTTGGCGGCTTGTGGCTTTTGTCAATACTGCATGGACGGACGTCCCACCGCATGTCGCGCCACTCTCGGAAATGCCAGCACTCCATTCACGCTTGATGGTGAGGCAATTTACAACTTTGCCGCAACGAGCGCTTTTGCTGAACGAACTTTGGTTCGCGATGTTCAGTGCGTCAAGATCCCCAAAGATGTGCCATTGACCTCTGCTGCACTTGTCGGTTGTGGTGTTGTCACTGGCATGGGTGCGGTATTCAATCGCGCTAATGTGAAGCGCGGTCAATCGGCCTTGGTCTTTGGTGTTGGTGGCGTGGGACTCAATGTCATCCAGGCTCTCAAAGTTCAAGGTGCTACCACGATCATTGCCGTAGACACTGTTCCAGAAAAGGAAGCGCTTGCTAAGAAATTTGGCGCCACGCACTTCCTTGATGGAAAGACCGAAGACATCGTGGCTGCAGTGGGAGCAATCATGCCGCACAATGAAACGACACCACGTGGTCCGTTTAATTCGGGTGGAGTGAATTGGGCCTTTGACTGTGTCGCACATCCGAGCGTGACCTACAACGCTCTTGAATGCCTCGACTGGGAAGGCACCGTTGTTGTCATCGGCGTCAGCAGTCAGACTGCAAAGTTTGAAGGTCTGTACACCCGCCTCACTCAAGTCGATCGCGGCATTATTGGCTGTCGCTACGGGACGATCAGTCCCCAGCGCGATATCCCCCGCATTATTGAGCTCTACCGACGTGGCGAAATCCTGCTGGACGAACTTGTGAGCGCCACTTTCCCCGTTGACCATTGGCAAGATGCAGTACACGGCCTGGAAAGCGGAACTCTCGCTCGCGCCGTGATTACGTTCTAAGAAATCGACCTCTCATCAACATGAATCAACACATCGCTGGAATAATCGACACTGCGGGCAAGACTCTCTGGCAACTGATATCTGAACGCGCTCTGATGACCCCCGATAAACGGATGGCTCTTGACGGACATGGTCGAACTCTGACCTACGGAGAGTATAAAAATTGGTGTGAACGAGTTGCCGCTGGACTCTCACACAGAGGTATCGGTGTAGACACCAATGTCTCGTGGGTCCTACCCTCTCGTTTTGAGTCGCTTGTTCTCACGGGCGCACTATCACGCTTAGGAGCGATTCAAAATCCGATTCTGCCGATCTATCGAAATCGGGAAGTGAGTTTTATTGTCTCTCAATCAGACTGCAAAGTTTTGATTGTTCCACGCATGTTTCGTGGCTTTGATTATGAACCAATGGCTCGCGAGGTCGTCGCCTCACTTGGCCGCAATGTTGAGATCATTATCGCTGATCCCGACATGCCCGAAGCAGACCCTGCCGGTCTCGCCACCTATCAGGCCGAACTTGACGACGTACGTTGGCTTTTTTATTCCTCGGGCACGACGGCTGACCCGAAGGGTGCCAAGCATAGTGACAACAGTTTGTCGGCTGCTAATGATGGCATGCAGTGGAGTATGCAAGTCACTCCCGAGGACAAGGCCGCTGTTGTTTTTCCAATCACCCACGTCGGTGGACTGGTGTGGCTTTTCAATGCCATGCAAACTGGTGTTGAGCTACTGATGGTTGAGACCTTTGACCCGGCGAACACACCGAAGTGGCTGGGTGAAAACGGAGTCACCTGTGCCGGAGCGGGAACCGTTTTTTGGTTGACATACCTCAACGCTCAAAATCAATTGCCAACGGGACAGCAGTTGCTTCCCGACGTACGCATCTTCAATGGCGGGGGTGCTCCCAAACCAAAAACCCTTCATGCCGAAATGATGCGTGCTTTTAATGCTCCACTCATCGGCGGATGGGGACTGACTGAAGCTCCGATCAACACCATGGTTCATGTTGATGACCCCGATGACAAAAAAGCCGTCACGGATGGGCGTCCTTGTCCCGGTGTCACGTTGCGCACCGTTATTGACGGGAAGGTATGTGCCCCTGGAGAAGAAGGCGAATTACGAGTCAAGGGCCGCCAAGTCTGTCAGGGATATCTTGACTCTTCGCTTAACGCCGAAGCCTTTGATGAAGATGGCTGGTTCCGCACTGGTGATCTAGGGGTCATTGACGCACAAGGGTTTGTGAGTATCACCGGCCGTTTGAAAGACATCATCATTCGTAAAGGTGAAAATATTTCTGCAAAAGAAATTGAAGACTTGTTGTTCGCTCATCCATCTGTCGCCGATGCTGCTGTCATTGGTTTGCCAGACGACAAAAGTGGAGAACGAGCCTGTGCTGTTATTGTTTGCAGGCCTGAGACGACGATTACCTTTGATGACATGGTTTCCTTTCTGAAGAGTGCCCAACTATCGGTGCACAAAATTCCCGAGCAATTAGAAATCGTGAGCGCTTTACCACGAAATCCCAGTGGCAAAGTCTTAAAGAAAGACCTACGAGCTACCTATGGAGGGGCAAAATGAGTACCGCAAAGAAGACACCAGGAAAAAAAGCCATCGTCAAGAAATCGCCAGTAAAACCAGCGCCGATTTATAAGCGCCTGCGCGCTCGACGGGCCTTCATCACGGGTGCTGGATCAGGAATTGGGCGAGCCACAGCGTTGCGCTTTGCCGCCGAAGGCGCTCATGTTGCCCTCGCAGATTTACGCGGCGCCAAAGAAACGGCCGCTGAAATCAAAAAGGCCGGCGGGACTGCCGTGGCTTACGACCTTGATGTCACCAAAGCCATTGAGGTTGAGAAGGTTGTCAATAAAGCTGCTAAAGCCCTAGGTGGTTTAGACATCGTATGCAACATCGCTGGCATCGGACATTTTGCAAACAGTCATGAAGAAACTCCGGAGTGGTTCGACCGCATCGTGGCTGTCAACCTCAACGGAACTTTCTATGTAGCACGCTACGCACTGCCGCACCTTCTCGCCTCTTACGCTCAAACTGGTCGTGACGGGGTCATCGTGAACACGGCTTCAACATCGGGCATCATGGGCGCGCCTTGGAGCGCTGCCTACTGCGCCAGTAAAGGTGGCGTCGTCAACCTCACGCGCGAATTGGCTTACGAATATCGCGGCAAAGGCGTGCGCGTCAACGCAGTTGCTCCAGGAGGAACGAATACTGCCATTTATGCTTCATTTGCCTCCCTGCCAACTGATGCTGACTACGGTTTGATGGGCAAAATCATGACACCCATGGATCCCGCTGAGCCCGATGAGATGGCGAATATGTTCACCTTCATCGCTTCTGATGAGGGCCGCTATATGACTGGTTCAATCGTCGTCATTGACGGCGGAATCACCTGTTAGAGAAAGCAACAAAAATGGGAATCTGTGACGGCCGCGTGGCCATTATTACTGGAGCCGGACGAGGACTTGGTCGCGCTCATGCACTGGCTTTCGCCGCCGAGGGGGCCAAAGTCATCGTCAACGATGTCGGTGCTTCGCTTACTGGTGAAGGACATGACATCAGTCCAGCAGCTGAAGTGGTATCAACTATCAAAGCCATGGGCGGCGAAGCCGTCATTAATGATGATGATGTCAGCGACTGGGATGGTGCTGGTCGCATGGTACAACAAGCCATTAATACTTTCGGTCGTCTCGACACTTTGGTGTGCAACGCAGGCATCGTTCGCGATCGCATGATCGTCAATATGTCAGTCGATGAGTGGGATGCTGTGATGAAAGTTCACTTACGGGGCATGTTCTGCCCCGTCCGTCATGCCGTTGATTATTGGCGTGCGATGAGTAAGGCCGGAACGCCCATTAAAGCGCGGATCATCACCACTTCATCGGGTGCTGGCTTATTCGGAAGTGTTTCACAAGCCAACTATTCGGCGGCTAAAGCTGGTATTGCTTCATTCACTATTGTCAGTGCGGCAGAACTTGATCGCTACGGCATCAAGATCAACGGTATTGCACCGTCAGCACGCAGTCGAATGACACAAGACGCATTCGCCGAGATGATGAAGAAACCAGACTCTGGCTTTGATGCAATGGATCCCGCCAATGTCAGCCCCGTCGTGGTCTGGCTTGGTTCATCTGCCTGTGAAATCTCGGGACGAATGTTTGAAACGTCAGGCGGCGAATTATCGGTGGCCGATGGCTGGCAGCACGGTCAAGTATTTAACAAGGGTGCTCGTTATGAAGCAGCCGAGGTTGGTGCTGTCATCGACGATCTTTTACGCGAAGCGCCCCCCACAGCTCCTGTCTACGGGGCGAACTAATGACTGACGATGTCTTTGCTGCTGACGGCAGGGTCATCGGAACACGGGCCATTGCGACACGTCGACGTCTACTTGATGCGACAGCAAAGTTGCTCACTGAACAAGGCATCTTGGACCTCCGCGTCGTTGATATCACCCGCGATATCGGTTCATCCCCAGCCACCTTTTATCAGTATTTCAACGATGTTGATGAAGCAATTCTGGAATTGGCGAAGGAAGCAACTGAGGATGAAAAACCGTTAGTCAGGCTCCTACAACCCGGTTGGAACAAAAAAACAGGACTCGAACAAGCCCATGATTTTGTTGACGCCTATATGGTTTTTTGGGATTCCCACCATGCGGTCTTGCGCGCTCGCAACCTCAAGGCCGAAGAAGGAAACCGCCACTTCCGCGCCGCGCGGACCGAAGCAAACTTGTTGATTATGAATGCTCTAGCGGCGATGGTGACTGAAGGTGTGAACGCAAAACGACTTCCCGACTCACTTGATCCGTTCACCACCGCTGCTGCCGTCGTTGCTATGTGCGAACGACTCTTAGCCTTCCAGCCCGAAATGGCCAAGCGCGGGTCTGATAAGAACGCAATTCGAAATACCTTGGCAATCTTGCTTTATGGGGCACTCACTGGCCACTGAAAATTTTACAAACTCGGAATGAGGCTTGCCAATTCGCGGAATTCGTTCATTGTCACCGCAGTCGGATTTGCTGACAAAACTTGCACGCACACATGATCTGCTCCACCATCAAGGTGAGCCTTGATGCGGGCATGAATATCATCCAACGTTCCCCAAGCAACGATGGCATCAACCAACTTGTCCGATGGCCCATTCGGCGTGACGAGGTCTTCGTCTCCCCAACCTAAGCGGCGCAAGTTATTGGTGTAGTTGGGCAAGCCCATGTATGTCGACATGTGTCCACGCGCAATTGCACGCGCTTCGTCGGCATTGGTACTGAATACGACGGCTTGTTCTGGAGCCAATAAGGCGTCGGGACCCAAGATCGCACGAGCGACAGGCGTGTGTTCAACTGGCACAAAATAGGGATGAGCACCCAGAGTTTTTTCAGCCGCCAACTTCAACATCTTGGGACCAAGAGCCGCCAAACAACGCACTGGAGCCTGTGTTGGTCCCGAGGCGAAGAACAAACTGCGATCCATGGCGTCGAGATACTTCACCATATTTGAATAAGGTTTGCCGTACGACGCTCCATGGAAACCTTCAACGGCAGGTTGATGACTCACTCCGATACCCAACAGAAAACGATCGGGGAAAGCTTCGGTGAGAGTTTTTTGACCCGCTGACATTGTCATTGCGGAACGAGCGTGAAGCGATGCAATGCCTGTTCCCATGATCAGTTTTTCAGTGGCTGATAA
The DNA here is from genome assembly GCA_037147055.1 of Actinomycetes bacterium. Taxonomy (GTDB): domain Bacteria; phylum Actinomycetota; class Acidimicrobiia; order Acidimicrobiales; family Ilumatobacteraceae; genus Casp-actino8. The sequence continues at coordinate 16,341 of JBAWVW010000025.1, read as the reverse complement.
CAGCAATCCACATGAGGCAAAGGGTTCACGACCCACAGCCTCAGGAACCCATACCGCTCCAAAACCCAACTCCTCAATCTCAGCGGCGGCTTTTTGTGCCTCTTTCATTGGTTGCATATCTAACTGAAAAGTCCAGAGACCCAATTTGCCGAGGGAATTTTTTGTCAAAGTCATATTGAAAACCTAGACCAGATTTTGCAAGATTGAAGCATCCGCAATACTCACGATGGATCTCTGATCACCTCGGAGGATATTGGATTGTGTAACCGGGGTTATCAGGGTTGATGCGACCCGAACCCTGACTACCAAATAAGACAGTCGCTGCGTTCCATAGATCTTCCACGAGATCCCAGCCGGCAGCATTGGTCTCTTCGTAGTGACCTTGGGGTTCACCCAACTCACGCCCTAAAGCCTGACCATAACGACACACTGCGGCCAGCGCTGCGGCATCAGCCGCGGTATAGGCCACCAACGCATTGGGGTCATCGGTGATCTTCTTACATGTCAGTCCGCCCACGGAATCGACGTGCTCTATGATCCCCCGAGCATTCAGATCGGCACAGGTCGTACCAGCAGGCAAAGCGATTTCTAGACATTTCAATCGGTACTCAGACACGGGCACCCAGTATCCAAGTTCTTCAGTCCCAAGACCCACAGTAAAAAGTACATCGCGTTGAACCAGAGACATCAGATAGCCCGGAATGTCGTAATCAACTCCTTCAGCATGAAGTCCTGGACCTTCCAAATAATACTTTGACGTATTTGTATCAAAGTCGCTGGGCAGACCCACGACTAGTTCTGGCGGCAATTCACCAGGCATGAAGATGAAGCCGACTGGACCAAGATCCAAAAATGAGATGCGCGTTTTCAACACATCACCAACGCGTATCTCGCTATCAGTCAAAGGTGTCAGCACCGGATCGACTTCAAGGACTCCGATGTCACTCGCACAGGTCGCGTCAGATTCTGGTTGGCCTGGCTCGCAGGTGTAGAGCATCGGTGGCTTCCATGCGAGATCGCCATCGCCGATCAAAAGACGAAAGCCGATGTTCGTCAACTTGGTATAGAAAGGTTGCGTCGTGAATTCAACTTTGTCGACCGTGATCGGCTCCGCCTTGCTGACTAGATCAATCACTGCCTGTGATAATTGCGCCCCAATAGCTTCGGTGCGCGCCATATTGCGGCACCGCAAATCCTCGCAACCCAAGACCGGTTCTGCCCCCTCAGGTGCCTCCCAACCATTGCCCACTGGATGGGTATCAGTGACCTTCCAAACATCTGCATCGCCTGGTCCAATCTGACTACCGACTGCACCATTGAGATACAAAATGTCACCGAAACCTTGACTCTGCAGATGTTCGCGTAACACTCCCGGATAGTCGGCAGTGAAGTATCGACCATCAGCCGAACACGAGTCAGCATCCCAACCTTTTTCGACACAGATCGCGGCGAGATTTGGTACGTCAGGCGGATCCCAGCCGAGAGTGGTTTCTGGATGGCTGTTCCATTGCACAACCGTGGCGATCGGTGCACGATCTTGGCTTGTGAGGGCGAGGACATTGAGTCGCGGATCAAAGACGATTGGGTCGCGCCCATCGCTGACACCAAATCGATGAACACCCGTAGCGGCCCTAGCCACCGCTGGCTGAAGGTCGCTCACAGCACCGGCTATCACTCCTGCGATGACATCGGCCATATGGGAGTACCAAGCATCATTGATGGAGAACGCCGAATCTGGGCCGTGATGATTATGAGTGGCATTGATCATGATCGGTACGCCATGCCAATCTGCAGGAAGTAACGCTTGTGCTCGACGCGCAATTTCATCGGCATCACTCGAGAAAATCATGTACACATCGACACCAACCAAGATGGCGCGCTCGCCATTGTTGTCAAGAGCTACGGCCGTGGCACGGATATCATCGTGCACCCAACTGCCATCACTTTCGCCGTTACCGACGTCAACTGCACCTTGATCAAATGTCTTGACATAGACACCGATGTCATTGGGCGCAATCGTGTCAGTATTCCAACCTGGAGCCTCTGACAAATAATCTGTCGTACCATTTACTGTCGGCAACACTGAGGCACTGGCTGATCCGGCCAACAAAGAGGATTCACTCGGGAGACTGGTATCGGGGACCTCGGTGCCTGCGGGCCCAGAAGGCACCGCTCCTGAGTCACTCGAACTACAAGCCACCAGCGACAAGAACAAGACAATGACAACTGATGCAGAAGAACTACGAATTTGTCGTTTCATTTCTATATCCCCCTGTAGATCAGCGAAGAAACATGTCCCCCGACAGACTCACCATAGTCGCAAAAACAAGGAGCAAATAAAAGTTATAGATACTCGGTTGCTATTCGTTTAACCATGAATCAATGAGTTTGCGGGCGATTGAAATCCCAGGAGGAATATTTGGTAAAGCATCTTTGCGATACCAATTGGCATCCAGAATTTCACTTGGGTCACAAACAATCTTTCCACTCACCCATTCAGCGCGAAAGCCCAACATCAAACTATGTGGGAAGGGCCAAGGCTGACTTCCCATGTACGTCACCGTTCCAATGTGGACGCCAACTTCTTCAAATACTTCGCGCACCACTGCACCTTCAAGAGTTTCACCTGGTTCAACGAAACCTGCGAGACAGCTATACATCGGGCCACGAAATTGCACACCTTGGGCCAACAAAGCTTCTTGATCGGGGCCGGCAGGACCACGAGTCACCAATGTGATCATTGCTGGCGCCAATCGCGGAAAATTCATCAACCCACAGGCGGCGCACTTCATCGCCCGCTCACCAGGTAGTGCTTCGGTCTTATCCCCACAACGACCGCAAAAACGATGAGTTCTTGCCCACTCAACCAGCTGCACCGCGCGACCAGCTACAAGCCAATCTTCTTGTGAAGCACGACCAAAGAAACTGAATAAGTCCAGCGCTCCACCATCTGAAGGGTCCTCGCCACGGGGCACGTCAACGCCCCAGCAGGCATAGTCGTCAAGCATGCCCAAGAAGTGGGTTGAATAAGCAGAATCTGCGGGTTCCTCAGCAATCCAAACGCGAGATTCAACCACATGAAAATAGCGATCACCTACTGAATCGGTGGCTGGTTTCATGGATGGCTGAAAGCGAGATGGCCGAGAAATTGAACCCGGGCCGAAGGATCTAGGTTGCTGCGAATCGGTCACCCATAGAGCATGACCGTAAGATGACCCCTATGTCTAACTCCAACACATCAAATACAGGCCGTACCGTCGTCATCGTGGATGCTGTGCGCACCCCAGTAGGTCGCAAAAATGGGGGCCTATCGACCCTGCATCCCACTGATCTGCTCGGATTAGTGCAAAAAGCCATTGTTCAGCGCACGGGTATCGATCCATCAAAAATTGAGCAAGTAGTCGGCGGCAACGTCAGCCAGGTCGGTGCTCAAAGTTTCAATGTCACTCGCACCGCATGGCTATCGGCTGGTCTTCCCCTCACCACCGCCTGCACCACAGTCGACACACAGTGTGGTTCAAGCCAGCAGGCAACTGGCCTCGCTGCATCACTGATCTCTTCTGGTGTCGTTGATATCGCTATGGCTTGTGGTGTTGAGTCCATGAGTCGAGTACCGATTGGCAGTAACTCCAATGCATTCACCAAAGACCCCAAGACCAAAGCGGAAGTTTCTCTCGGCAAGGCTGTGAGTAAGAGTTACTTCGAGCACTATGAATTCACTTCGCAATTTGAAGGCGCCGAGCGCATAGCCGACATTTGGAACGTCACACGCGATGACACTGACAACTTCGGTTTGCTATCACAACAGCGCGCTGCCCAAGCGTGGCAAGAAGGTCGTTTCGATGGTCAGTTCATCACTGTCGAAGCACCCGATCTAGATGTCGATGGTAAACCCACTGGAACCACACACACCGTTGCGCGCGATGAAGGTATGCGTGAAACCACGATGGAAAAACTTGCATCGCTCAAGCCAGTGGCACGCGAAAATGGTGTCCACACCGCGGGTAACTCATCGCAAATCTCTGATGGAGCCAGCGCAATTTTGATGATGACTGAAGAAAAAGCCAAAGAACTTGGTCTCACGCCGCGGGCTCGCGTTGTTGACACATGCCTCGTCGGCGTTGATCCAGTACTGATGCTGACAGGTCCGATTGACGCCACAAAACGTTTGCTTGAACGCAACAACTTAACCATTGACCAGATTGATACTTTTGAAATCAACGAAGCATTCGCCTCAGTTGTTTTAGCGTGGGCTAAAGCAGTCGGTGCCGATCTCGCCAAGACCAACCCCAACGGTGGTGCCATCGCTCTTGGCCATCCTCTCGGCAGCACGGGTGCAATTCTGACGACAAAAGCGTTGTACGAACTCGAGCGCATAGGTGGACGTTACGCGATCATCTCGATGTGCTGTGGCGGCGGTCTCGGTACAGGAACACTGATTGAGCGCATGTGATGTGTTGACGCCGTGCGGGTCTCATTCACTCCCACACTGGCAATATGAAACCACGCAACTTTCGACGGCGATGCCTATTTTTCGTAGCTGCATGTGTGTTTCTCGGATCCTGTTCGTCTTCTGACTCATCATTACCTCACGGAGCTAACGCAAAAGTTGTCAAAGTGATTGATGGTGACACAGTTGATGTCTCCATTGATGGCAAGGTCGAACGCGTTCGCCTCATTGGTATTGATACACCGGAAACAAAAAAACCAAATACCCCCATTCAGTGTTACGGGCCGGAGGCTTCCGAGCGCACGGCTTTCTTACTCCCTATTGGCACTCCAGTGATTCTCCAGCGTGATGCTGAAGCACGAGATCATTACGGGCGATTATTGGGTTACATCTTTCGCTTTTCTGACAACCTCTTCGTCAACGGTGACCTGATGACAGGTGGATTCGCCCGTCCACTAGCGATCGCCCCCAACACGATGTATAGCAAGGAGTTTTCCTCCCTTGCGACCAACGCTCAAGCCGCAAAACTGGGGCTCTGGGGCGCCTGTTGAGGCGCAACAGTTAACAGGCCGCTGACTAAACCCCACGAGCGAAATCGTTGCCGATAGCGTGAGGGTGTGAGCGACAATCATGCAACTCTCGCCGAGCGACTCGGGTATGAGGCAAGTCAAAAACTGGTGATTATTTCTTGTGATGATCTTGGTTCGTGTCACAGTGCCAATGTTGGGGTGTACTCAGCAATTCGTGATGGTGTCGCGTCCTGTGCTTCGGTGATGGTGCCTGCACCCTGGGCGCGACACGCTGCTGAAATGTATGACGACGAAGATATCGGAGTGCACATCACGCTTAACGCCGAACACCCCCTATATCGCTGGGGTCCCATTACTCATGCCCCATCGCTGTTGTCGGGTGACGGTGGTTTCCCACGCAATGTTGATGACCTCTGGGAGCATGCAGACCCAGCAGAAGTACTGCGCGAATGCCGAGCCCAAATTGAGCGCGCCATGGTGTGGGGATTTGATGTTTCTCATCTCGCACCGCATCTCAGTGTGATCACACTTCGTCCTGAATTTTTTGATGTATATCTTGAATTGGCCGTTGAATTTCAATTGCCGATTCGCTTACCGTCAACATTGACAGCCGAACAAGCCGGCTTTCCATTTCGTCGGCTAGCAGCCGAAGAAGGCATCATCTTCCCTGACCATTTCGATCATGACTGGCGAGCTGGAAGTCGCGAGCGGGTATACAACGCCATCCGTCACTTGCAATCAGGCGTCACCGAGATTCATATTCAGCCAGCAATTGATACAGCAGAAGTGCGCGCTCTCAGCGACGACGCCGAGGAATGGATCGATGATCTCGACTTGGCTCTTCATGACAATCAAGTGACAGAACTTCTCAGCCAACAAAATGCCATTGTTATTGGTTATCGCGCCCTACGCAACGTGATGCGTGACAGCAACTGACGTTTACTCAGCCTGAAGAAGTTCGGCGATAATCATCGCTGCTTGCCCACTCGAAAGAGCGTCAAATAACGGCCCAGTAGCACCAGTAATTTTGAGTTTGCTCTTCATAAATGCGACCGACAAGTCCATCATGGCGTCAGCCTTAGCGATCGTTGCCACCGTGTCGGCATCATCGGGGCCAGATACGCGCTCATCACCCTTACCCATCACTAAACGAAACTGAATAGTGCGTGCATTACTCATTGGGTCACGACAGGATCGGGGTTAGTTAAACGCTTCGGCGCGCTCACTCCATCACCTAAGGAAATGACATCTTTGATACCCGCAAAGATGTCAATCTCCACTTCGTCATCACTTGGGTATCCGCTCAATGAATGTGCCAGCACCCAATCTTCAAACGGGTAAGCACGCGCAAGTTCTTCATCATCGAGTCCGAACCACCATGACTCGTTTGGATCAACCTGAGTTGCATGAGCCCGTAAAGCACCAGATCGTGCAGCCATATGCGAGGCCACGTTAATTCGCGTAGTAATGCGGTCATCTTGGGAGGGACGGTTGAGCCATTTTTCGTCGTATGGAGAGGTCCCAAGTTTGGCCAACATCGCTACGTTCACAGCAAGCAGTCGCGTGCGAGACCATACCGAGTAATACATTTTCAGCGGTTGCCACACCGGACCCGCCGAGGGATACCAGGCCGGGTCCCCCGCACGCTGAAAAGCAGGCAATGAAATATCGTGCACTTTGAGATGATCGGGATGCGGATAACCACGTTGATCATCACCGTAAGTAATGATCACTTGAGGTCGCTGAGCGCGAATAATTGCCACCAAACGACCGACAGCTTCATCGAGGTCAGCCCGATGAAAACAATCTGGGTTCTCATTCGCTGGTGAGTCGGCCATACCCGAGTCCCAATAGCCAAGCATGACAACTTCATCAAACCCGATGATTCGCGCCGACTCTGCTAATTCGCTGGGGCGAATGAGTGCAAGTTTTTGCTTTTCTTGTTCAGGGTTGAGCCCGTAAAAAGGGCCGCCTTCGGCCCGTAAAACTGGATTTTGAATATCCCCCTCTTCCCCACCCGTGCAACACACAAGAACGGTGCGCACGCCGAGATCATGATACAAGGCCAATGTGGGGGCACCCTTCGAGGCTTCATCGTCAGGATGTGCGTGGATCGTCAGCACACACAACGGATCCTTAAAGCCTGCTGACATATTTGACAGTTTAGTTCCACAACCGCTTCGCCAAAGGACCCTAATGTGGTTAGTCATGACACATCGCCTCTATCCCGCCGCACTGATTGGCTTTGTCCTCTTCATGGGGGCCTGTTCAGACGATGGGCGTGAGATGAAACTTCCCGCGGACAATCAAAATGAGTCGATAATGACGACGACCTTGGCGCCAGATGATCAAGGCAGTTTTGACACTGCAGCACCGGAGACTGATCTTGATGACCACGGTTCTGAGACACAACTTTTTACTTCATGGCCCGATGGTTCCGACATCCCGATTGAAAACACTTGTCTCGGTCTCGATCAGTCCCCCGCCTTGAATTGGACTGCACCTCCAGTCGGCACTGTTTCACTCGCAATTATCCTCATTGACACCAGTAACACAAAACAGAACCCCGCAGGATTTGTGCATTGGGTAATGGCCAATATTGACCCTTCAGTGACGTCGCTACTTGCTGGCGAAACACCTACCGGAGCAATTGTCGGGGCGAACGATTTCAGCATTCCTGAGGTTCCGAGCATCGGCTATCGCGGACCATGCCCACCAGCAGGTGAAACTCATACCTATGTCCTTGAGATGCACGCTCTAGACCAGATGCTGGATGTGCAATCAGGAGATCTTGCGCAAACTCTCTTGCAGGCCATTGATTACGCCACCATCTTGACCGCAAAAACCTCCGGCATCGTCACCGGCTAGGTCCTCCACCACCCTCCGCGTTGGAGCAACCACTGCGTGCCAAACTTGGTCATCAGTTCAACGGACCAATCTCCCGAAATCGGCTTATTCGAGACCGATGCTTCAGGTCGCTTGACCTTCGCCGACCAGCGATTTCGCCAACTCGCTCTCCAGGGTGGTCCGATTCCACTTGCTCGAGCTCCTTGGGCCAATGCTCATCCAGAGAACCGTGCCAATGCAGAAGTTGCTTGGCGTCAGGCCCACGACACCTCATCACCGATCGACATTCTCGTTGACATCAGCGATACAGATGGCCTCGTCCGCGCGCTGCGATTTTTAGCCAATGCCCGCCTTGACGACGACGGCACGATCATCGGATATGTCGGTGTGGTCGCTTTGTTGCCAACTAGCCAGATCGTCTTTCATCAAGATTCGGAGAAGTTGCTAGCGCTGCTGGCGGATTCAGAGGACCCGAGCATCATTGCCGATTTCGCCGGCAATGTCATATACCGCAATACAGCAGCTGAGAATTTTGAGCAACTTGCGGTCTCTGTACGCGATCAGATGCCACGCGAATTTGTTGCCACATCGGGTTCACGCTGGCGGGGCGAAGTAGCACTTCGTGGCAGCGACAACGAACTCCACACCTTTGATGTTCAGACGTCCTGTAGTGAAGATCGGCTCACAGTCTTGGCACGTGATATCAGTGCTGCCTTACGTCTGCAGGGTGAACTTGCACACCTCGCCACCCATGATGCTCTGACTGGACTACCAAACCGCACACTTTTCGTGCGCAAGCTTTCTGAAGCGATTGAACGATCTCGATCGGGCACATCAACAGTGTCGGTTTTCTTTCTAGATATCGACAAACTCAAAGATGTCAATGACAGTATTGGCCATGAAAACGGAGACCTGCTGATCACCACAATCGGCCGTCGTTTAGTCTCGGCAACCCGCCCCGGTGATCTTGTGGCACGCATCGGGGGCGACGAATTCGTTATTTTGTGCGAAGGCCTCACAGATGAAGAAGCGGCTCTTGATCTTGCCGAGCGCGTCCGTCAAGCAGTCACTGGCCGGATTTTATTACAAGGCATTGAGGTCGTCACTGGTGCCAGTCTCGGCGTTGTCATGAGTCGTGGCGAAAGTGATGAGTCAAATTTGCTGGATGCTGCAATTGCTCTGATGCGCAACGCTGATACCGCTATGTATTATGCCAAAACGCGGGGTCGCTCGCGCTGTGAGTTATACACCGACAACATGCGCAATTCCGCCAAGGAGCGCGCCATATTGTCCGCCTCGCTTGAGTTGGCCTTGGCTCATCACGAATTACATCTTGTCTATCAACCAGTTTTATCTCCCCATTCTCTCAGAGTTGTCGGCGCAGAAGCACTGTTGCGTTGGCGTCATCCGACCTTGGGGTTGCTGACCCCTTCGTCATTCGTTGACTTAGCCGAAGAATCTGGGATGATCGTTCCGATTGGTGAATGGGTCGTGCGACAGGCTTGCACAGATCTGCGTCAATGGCTCAATGAAAAGCGCGTTGACCGACAATTCGTATTGCACATCAATGTTTCACCGCGCCAAGTTGGTGATTCCCGATTCGTGGAAAAAACATTAGCGGCGGTCAAGGATGCAGATCTTCAACCCCAACACATCGCTCTTGAGTTCAATGAAAAAATGCTGATTCAGGATTCTGGTTCGACGCTGCGAACATTGCAGTCGATGAAGCGCTTCGGATTTCGTCTGTCAATTGATGATTTCGGTACTGGCTATTCGTCGCTGTCGCATTTGCGTGTGTGCCCAGCTGATTTTCTCAAATTGGATGGCTCATTTGTTCGCTCACTGGGTGAGGACGAAAATGATGACCCGATCGTGCGCGGCATTATTCAATTGGCACATAGTTTGAATATGGCAGTCATCGCCGAATGGGTCATGACCGATGCCCAAATCTCTCGTTTGCGACTCTTGGGCTGTGACCTTATGCAGGGTTATCGCATTGGACGCCCCGTTGCTGCCGATGACTTCGGTGTCTCAGCCACTACGGTTTGAGATACCACTATGACTGATTTCGCTCCTCCAATTCTCCCCCGTTGTTATCGCCACTCAAATATGCCGACTGGGCGCTCGTGTACTCGTTGCGCCCGTCCGGCTTGTGGCGACTGCCTCCAGCCAGTAGCAATCGGGAGCCATTGCCCAGATTGCATCAAGGCCTCTCGCCCCGCTCCAACAGTGCGTGCTAAGGATTGGAACGCAACCCAACAGGCTTTAGTGACTCGCGTTCTCATAGCGATCAATGTGGCTGTTTTTCTTTGGGTGCTCATTGGAGATAACAGCACCGCAGGATTCGGCAATCAAGTTTCATCACGCGAAGTTGATCTTGGTCTCAATAAGTTGATGTTGTCGTATAACCACGAGTGGTATCGCCTCGTGACATCGGGCTTCTTGCATTTCGGCATTCTGCACATTGCGATGAACATGTATCTGCTCTACCAGTTAGGGAATATTCTTGAGCGCCCGCTAGGACGCCTGCGTTTCGGCCTGCTCTACTTTGCCTGTTTGTTAGGTGGATCACTCGGCGTGATGTTGATCAATGCACACAGCACTGGACTGCATGGTGGAGCCTCTGGTGCGGTCTTCGGTCTCATGGGTGCAACAGCAATCAGCATGCATCGTCGCGGTATTAATATTTTTCAGACTGGCATTGGTGCAACCTTGATGATCAACTTGCTCCTGACTTTTACGATTCCCGGAATTTCAATTGGTGGGCACGTTGGAGGCATTCTCGCTGGCGTCATCTGCGGCAGTGTGATGCTTGCTCCGTCATCAAAACCACAGCCTTGGTGGCTGAGTTATCTCGCCCCAGTAGCGGTGATTGTGGGCTCTCTCATTGCCAGCGTCATCCTTGTTGGCTAAACCAACATTGTCCGCCTTACCCCTGCAGTAACTTTTGTTTGCGACTTCCCCTCGTCAATCTCGGCGCATACCCGCCGCGACAAGGAAGTCCCACATGTCCCCATTCAATAACAAAGCACATTCCACCATTCCCACATGTGGCGTTGATCCCATTTCATCGCCTCACATCGCTGCTCATCTAGGTCGCGCCTTGCAGGTCACATCGACGACCGATGATCTCATCGTCATTCCTCTTGACCCCGCTTATATCGGTCACGGCGTTCTGCTCTTTGAGAGTGGCACCAATTACCTCAGTAATATCCGTGACATGCTTGAGGTCTGCCTTGACGCCGATGAAACTCCTTACGTTGTCATTTACTCAGTACGTCAACACGACATCATGGACGAAGATGATCATCACCAATACCAAATTGCTAAGGCTTGGCTAGAGAGCAACGGCGTGCAACTTGTTGACTGGTTCGTGTTGACCAGTCGCAGTATTCGCAGTATCCCTGTCGAGTTCGGTGACCCTTGTGAATGGCCCGATTGATCCACTCAGACGCCACACTTTGTGATCTTCTTTAACGCTGTCGACCTTTACGAACCTTGATGGCGATGGGCTTAACTTTGGAAGCCTCGCCAATCACCTGAGTGCCGATCGCGCCGATTCCAATCGCTGTGCCAGCGACGATCAAGTTCACAATCCAAGAAGCCATCAAGAAAACCTACCTCACTCGCGCAACGCGTACCCCGTCAGGTAGTGAAATCAGTGTGCGCAGCCGCAACCCGACCCACAGCCTCCGCCAGAGCGAGGGGCGGGAGCAGGAGTCACGGATCCGATCGCCGCACCCACCGAGGCGAAAACCGACAACAGACGAACCGCATTCTCATGACCGTCTGGGCATGTGGCTGGGTCACCAGCCTCGGCCATGGGGCGACGAACTTCAAAAGTGGTCTCACATGTTCGGCAATGGAAGTCGTACGCAGGCATACCACTGAGTGTAGGCATCTGCTTGACTTATGTCATGGTTCAAAGTTCAACCGCTCCCCGCCTTTCATCCACCCACCCCTCATCATCCACCGACCTAGACACGCGTCTTGACGAAACCACACAAACTGGTGAACCCATCAGTGCGCATATCGTCAAAGTTGAACCTGGAGAGAGCGCCCAAGCCAAGGTCATGGAAGCGCGCATTTACGGATCTCCATTAGAAGCCCTCTGCGGCCATGTTTGGGTCCCGTCGCGCGATCCCAAGAAGTTGCCGATGTGCGAAGACTGCAAATCCATTTACGAGATGTACCGCATGATGAACGATGGACTCAATGAGCAACCCACCGAGTGAACTCCGGATTCGTCAAGCAGTTCGCGCTCTCATCATCACCCCCGAGACGCAAGTTCTTTTAGTGCGCTTTGAGTTTCCTACCGGTACACGTTGGGCCTTACCAGGTGGCGGTCTTGATCCCGGCGAAGACCATATCGCAGCATTACGCCGCGAACTCGTCGAGGAAGTCGGTCTACACCCCGCCGATATCGGTCCACATATTTGGACCCGAGAGCACCAAATCCCGTTTATCAATGGCCAGTGGGATGGACAGCGTGAGCACATTCATCTTGTCAAGGTGCCGTCAACTTTCACACCACAACCAACATTGGATTGGCCAACTCTCAACGCCGAATATGTCTTTGAACTGCGCTGGTGGAAGATCGCTGAAATCGCTCAAGCATCTGGGACAACTTTCGCTCCCGTAAAACTCTTGCAACACATACAAAACATTGTTGAGCAAGGCGCGCCCACTCATCCCATCGACGTTGAGGTCTAGAGTTCACTCGTGCCCGATCTTCATTCCATCATCACTTTTGCTATTGCTTCAGTTGCCCTCCTACTGATTCCTGGGCCAGCGGTTATCTATGTCCTCAATCGCAGTGTGTCGGATGGTCGAGAAGTTGGGCTTGCGGCAGTTGCAGGTCTTGAACTCGGAAACTTCGTTCACGTCATCGCAGCAACAGTTGGTCTGTCGGCCATTCTCGCAACATCAGCAACGGCATTCAATATCGTCAAACTTTTAGGTGCAAGTTATTTAATCTTTATTGGTATTCGAACTTTGCTACGTCAGCCACAGCAGATCGCTAGTGATTCAACATCGGTTTCCCTGCGTCGCTCATTTACTCAAGGAATCATTGTTAATACCTTAAACCCCAAAGTCGCTTTGTTCTTTTTGTCGTATCTTCCGCAATTCATTGATGCTGATAAGGGAGCCGCCTGGTCCCAAGCCCTGGTCTTAGGGAGCACCTTCGTTTTCATTGGCTGTCTCACCGATGGCATGTACGCCCTTACAGCAAGTGCTTTACGGGGAGTGTTACTGAACGGACGCACACTGCCCTTTGTTCAGCGCTATGTGGCTGGCACAGTGTTCATCGCTCTTGGCATAGTTGCCGCTACTACCTCTCCTTCGGCATCAAAATAGTTTTATCTAAAGTTTCGACTACCCGTTGTCGCTGGAACCGTTAACGGGGCGATCACTTCGGCGATGATATTGACCACCCCTTCCACACGATCTAAGCGTCCGCGAATAAGTAGTGCTCCGGCCCCACGAGCCACGGCGCGAAATCTCTTCCAGCATCCAACAGAGACAATGACATTTATCAGTCCAGTCTCATCTTCAAGACTGATAAAGGTAACGCCTTGGGCGGTACCTGGTCGTTGGCGATGGGTCACTAGACCAGCAACCCACACCTTGGTTTGCTCAACGATCAGTAATTGATCTGCGGGTGTCACCCCCATCTCGTGAAGTTGTCCGCGTAAAAACTTTGTGGGATGCCCAGTTGGCGAAATACCCGTGGCCCAAATGTCAGCTATCGCTACTTCAATTGGCTCCATCCCTGGCAACGTTGGGGCCTTCGTGCCTGTCGCTAAACCCGGCAAACGATCACGACGTGATTCAGCGGCTGCACCTACAGCCCATAATGCGGCGCGTCTCTCAAGACCGAAGCATTCGCCGAATAAACCACCAGTGGCCATCGCTTCAAGTTGCGGCAATGTCAGATCATCAACCCGTCGCACCAAATCTTCAACATCCACATAATCGCCATTCAGTGAACACTCATCTTCGATCTCTTGCGCCAAATCGACACCGAGACCGCGTACCGAACTTATGCCTAATCGGACTGCAAAACCTCCATGGCTTTGCCCGCATTCTTCTAATCTCGCATCTGAGCCAGAAGCCAGAAGGTCGGGGGTGCGCACCACCACCCCGTGTCGACGCGCATCTTGGGCTAGAGAATGTGGACTCCAAAAACCCATTGGCTGAGCATTTAGTAAGCCAGCGTAAAAAGATGCTGGCTCATGTAACTTCAACCAAGCTGACGAGTAGACCAAATATGCAAAGGAGACCGAATGACTTTCTGGAAATCCATAACTTGCAAAGGCCGCCATCTTGTCAAAGATCTCCTCAGCAATAGCGCCAACAATCCCCCGTTGCGCCATACCGTCGTAAAGTTGCTGGCGTAACATTGCCATGCGTTTCTGACTGCGCTTTGAACCCATTGCCTGACGTAACTGATCGGCTTGAGAAGGTGTAAAACCAGCAACATCTATAGCCATCTGCATCAGTTGTTCTTGAAACAACGGGATACCCAAAGTTTTACCGAGGCTGTTTTCTAATAACGGATGTAAATACGTTATTGCTTCTTGCCCATTGCGACGACGAATATATGGATGCACCGAGCCACCCTGAATCGGTCCTGGACGAATCAGCGCCACTTCGACGACGAGGTCATAAAAGCGCCTCGGTTTTAGTCGTGGCAAGGTCGCCATTTGCGCGCGTGACTCAATTTGAAAAACTCCAACCGTGTCGGCGCGACACAACATGGTGTACACATCATCGTCTTGGGGCAAAGTCGCCAAATCAATCGTCACTCCTTTGTGTTCTTGTACTAGATCGACAGCACCATGTAATGCCGACAACATTCCCAGCCCAAGTAAATCGAACTTCACTAAACCGGCTGCCGCACAGTCCTCTTTATCCCATTGCAAAACACTGCGATCTTTCATTCGTCCCCATTCCACTGGACATACTTCAATCACTGGACGATCACAAATCACCATTCCTCCGGAGTGGATGCCCAAATGTCGTGGTGCGTCTTCAATTTCAGCGGCAAGTTCCAGAACGAGGGGCGGGATGTTGTGATCTGGGCGACCATCTGGACCCGTCTCGGCGGCATCTGTCTGAATAGTGCGCCACATATCAATCTGTTTCGCCCATGCGTCTTGCTGACCTGGGGCATATCCGAGTGCACGTGCCATATCGCGCACCGCTGAGCGCGCCCGATAAGTAATCACATTGGCTACTTGTGCAGTGTGATGGCGACCGTAACGTTGAAAGACATATTGAATGACCTCTTCACGACGACCACTCTCAATATCAAGATCGATATCTGGTGGACCATCACGGTCGGGTGAAAGAAAGCGTTCAAATAGTAAGCCCAACGACACCGCATCAGCCTTAGTGATGCCCAGCGAATAACACACTGCGCTATTGGCGGCACTTCCGCGACCTTGACAATAGATATCGGCCTGCAAACAAAACTGCACAATGTCCCAAACGACTAGAAAATAACCAGCGAAACCGAGTTGTTCAATAACTGCAAGTTCATGATCAATAGTGCGCCAGGCGCGCGCTCTGATGCTCAGATCTTCACCCGCGTGGGGACGCTCTCCGTAGCGGCGGGTTGCGCCAACTTGAGTGAGTTGCCGCAGAAACTGCATTTCATTGAGACCATCGGGGCATGGATAAGGCGGCAACTTGGGTGCCACCAATGCGAGATCGAAAGCCGCTGCCGAGGCAATCTCTGCGGTCAATTCAACGGCGCCGGGATAACGCGCGAAGTGTCGTGATTGTTCGGCTCCACTACGTAAATGAGCAGTCGCTGCGGCTGGCAAATGGATATCGACCTCACTGAGGCTGCATCGCTTATTGACGGCTGCCATTGCGGTGGCAAGACGACGTGCTGATGGAGTCGCGTAATACACATTGTTCGTCGCCACACAGGACACATCACAGCGGGCTGCCAACTCAACAAGGGCATCGTTGCGTGCTGAATCCAGTGGATCACCATGATTCCATAGCTCAACTAACACCCGATCGCGTCCGAAGGCAGCAACCAGTCGTTGCAACTCACGCAATGCTGCATTTGGACCAAGTTGCATCAGCGTTGCTGGCACGACACCTTGTTGACAACCGGTGAGCACCCACCAATGGCCGCTCGCACTATCGCTCAAGTCTTCGAGCGTGCAACGTGGATCACCTTTACTACCCGCTAACTGCGCCAGGCTCAAGGCCCGCGATAAACGAGCGTAGCCAGGCTGTCCATCTGCCAAAATCACCAAACTGTGCGTAGAGTCCGCCGACTGAACTGTTACTTCGCTACCGAACACGGTCGGCAAGCCAATACTGCGCGCCGCTTCAGAAAAACGCACAACGCCGTATAGGCCATTGAAATCAGTGAGGGCTAAAGCCGTCAGCCCCAGGCGTTGGGCCTCATCAGCGAGTTCTTCAGGGTGCGACGAGCCGGCAAGAAAGGAGAAATTGGAGTGACAATGGAGTTCGGCATAGGCAACCATG
>JBAWVW010000024.1:0-24730 GCA_037147055.1 Actinomycetes bacterium | reverse complement strand
AGGGCGCCAAAATTGATCGCTCAACACTCCAACTGGCATGGGATTTTACGGTGGCATCCACGGAGAATCTCACTGGGCGCATCTTGAAAGTACGCGACAACACCCTTGAGTGGCTGAAGACGAACGCGCCACAGTTTACAATCACGGCTGTTGTCCCCGCTTCGCAAGAAGATGTTGCGGTACAAGTTGCAGGCACTTTCAAACTGCCCACCCATCTCACGGGCGATGGCTCACCAGGACAAGCCTTCAATTACGCACCGTCCGATACGGGCCCAAATCGCCTACCGATCATGGGCGCAATCGTTGATGTTCCTTTCTTGTGTCAAGTACCCAAAATGGCCGCCGATGACCCATCTGTGGTTTTGCACCCCGGTCTTTATGGTCACGGATTACTCGGTAGCGAATATGAAATTGATTATGGTGGCGATGTGCGCGCTCTGGCCCAAGAGGCAGGCGTACTGTTCTGCGCCACCAAGTGGGCTGGCATGAGTGAAGACGATGTCGGAAATGCCGTGGTCTCACTGCAAGATTTGTCAAACTTCCCTACTGTGGCCGATCGCCTACAACAAGGCATCGTCAACATGATTGCTCTCGGTCGTTTAATGACAGCCGACAACGGCATCTTGTCAGACCCCGCATTCAACAACGTCAAAGTTGAAGGGGACTTGATCTACTACGGCAATAGCCAAGGCGGCATCATGGGTTCGGCGATTACCGCCATCTCCCCCGATATCAGTCGTGCTGTCTTGGGCGTACCTGGCATCAATTACAGCACCTTGCTTCCGCGATCAGTCGACTTCGCTGAATATGAAGCAATCATGGTCCCCGCCTATCCCTCAAGGCGCGATCGCACGCTGAGTATTTCTCTGATGCAGATGTTGTGGGACCGCGGCGAAGGAGGCGGGTACATCAACCACATCACTCGCGATCCGTTACCTGGCACTCAAGCAAACAAGGCAGTCCTGATGCACGTTGCTTGGGGAGATCATCAGGTCAGCGAACTCACCGCTTTCGTTGAGGCGCGATCGCTCGGAGCCAAGATCTATCGACCCATGGTCGCCGAAGGTCGGTCACGTGAAGTGACCCCCGGTTGGGGACTACAAGATGTGGCCGAAGGTGATGCAGGATCCGTCATCGTTATTTGGGACTCTGGAGCCGAAATGATTCCCGTTGAAGTTCTGCCACCGCCAGTCGGACACGACCCTCATGAGGATCCGCGCGACAACGCTGTCGCGCGCAGTCAGATGGCTACTTTCTTATTTGGTGGAACCTTCACTGATGTCTGTGGCGGGCAACCCTGCACCGCCCCACAAAGTTAAATCCTACACCTTGCGCTGAGTTTGCGCCCAGGTCATTCCTTGAAGTGCATCGCTGTCATGAGGTAAGCCAAGTACGCGTTCCGCCACGATGTTGCGTTGCACTTCACCGGTGCCGCCGCCGATTGTCAGCGAACGCGCGAACATATAACCGTCAAACCAACCAGGATGTTCAAGCGCTCGCAAACCGACACCGCCGCCGCCACCCAGACCGTTGTGAGATCCGCCCTCACTACTCTCAGCAACGCCGCGCAACATTGCTTCTGCACCCAAAAGATCACGGGCAACTTCCATCACATTTTGTCCATGCTCGTCAGCAAGAATCTTGCGAATGCTGGCCTCTGCTCCTGGCTGCTCACCCCGCAAACGCGCCGAGAGCGTACGCATCCGAATTAAATCCAAAAGTACATGCTCTGTGTAAATGACTGCGAGTCGCTGGCGCATCACGGGGTCGGTGATGGTTCCGCGCAGACGCACGGCATCCAACATTTCCAAGGCCGTTGGACCGCTCCCCCACAGCACTCCACCAGTTGATAATGAGACGCGTTCATTACCCAAAGTGACCTTCGCTAAACGCCAACCTTCGTCTTGTTCACCGACCAGATTGGCAGCAGGGAGACGAACGTCTGTGAAAAAAACTTCATTAAATGTGCTGGCTCCCGTCATCTCGCGAATCGGGCGAATCTCAATACCAGGAAGATCCATCGGGCAAATGAAATACGAGACTCCCTTGTGTTTGGGAGCATCAGGGTTTGTGCGGGCGATCAAGATGCCATACTTCGCGTATTGCGCACCACTTGTCCAAATCTTTTGCCCATTGACGATGTACTCATCCCCATCACGAACTGCCCGTGTACCCAAATTCGCCAGATCACTTCCGCTACTTGGCTCACTGAAAAGTTGGCACCAAAAATCTTCACCCGACAGTAAGCGCGGAATATATTTTTTCTTTTGCTCCTCGGTCCCAGCAAAAACGATTGTCGGTCCAGCCCAACCAATGCCGATTGGGTTGGACGGTCGACGGATACCGGCCTGACTCAACTCGTCATCAATGATGATTTGATGCACGGGATCAGCCCCAAGTCCATATGGCATTGGCCAGTGGGGAGCCACGTAGCCTGCATCAGCCAAGACCCTCCCGCTGGGGTGCGGGTTATCAGCGATCCACTCTCGCACCACAACACGACGAGGGTCATCGCTGGCGGGAAGTTCAAAATCCATTGCCAAACCTTAGTTTGAGCCAATACTGAAGCAGCACACTCAAACGCCTACGATTGTCGATTGTGTCAATAGCTCGTGCATGGAACTTCGCAGACGCCTGGGAATCAGTCGCCGCCCGATTACACGATGCCCCAGCACAACAACATCAGAATCAGATTTTTACATGGTCTGTTTTCAACAGTCGCGCCAACGGTGTCGCTGCAGCATTGCTTCAGGCAGGTGTTCACCAACAGGACAAAGTCGCCCAGTACATGTACAACTGCCCACAATATCTTGAAAGCATTTTCGCAACCTTTAAGGCCGGCCTAGCACCAGTCAATACCAACTACCGCTACACCGATGATGAGTTGGTATATATCTGGGACAATGCCGACGTCGTAGCCGTCGTTTTCCATGGCGTCTTTGCGGAAACAATTGAGCGACTACGACACCGGGTGCCAGGCGTCATCATTTGGCTATGGGTCGATGACGGCAGCGGTCCATGTCCAATGTGGGCAACTGACTACGAAATGTGTGCCGAGCAAGGCACCGAAACGAATGTTCAAGGCCCATGGGGTCGAAGTGGTGACGATCTTTTATTGCTCTACACCGGCGGAACCACTGGCATGCCCAAAGGTGTTATGTGGCGTCAGGAGGACTTGTTTTTAACGTTAGACAGCACTAACAAAAAGCGCCTCCCTCCGACACCGCAAGGAGATCCCATTGGCGAGCGATCGCTGCGCCCTGGTCCCCGTAATCTGCCCGCCGCGCCTTTGATGCACGGCACGGGTCTGTTCAATGCAATGAGCAATCTGACTGTGGCGGGATGCATTATCACTATGACTGGGCGCAAATTTGATCCGGCCGAATTACTTGACACGATTGAGAAATATCATGTCAACTCAATGTCAATTGTTGGAGACGCTTTCGCTAAACCGATTTTGCGAGCCCTTGATAGTGAACCTCAGCGATGGGATATCTCCAGCCTGCGGGTCATTGTTTCAAGTGGCGTGATGTTCGCTGCTGAAACAAAACAGGGTTTGCTCCGACATAGCGAGCGGCTGATCATGGTTGATGCTTTAGGTTCATCTGAAGCAATCGGCATGGCGCAAAGTACAACATCAGCAGCAGGAGAATCAAAGACTGCCTCTTTTGAACTTGGCCCAAATACGAAGATCCTCACCGAAGACGGTCGAGAAGTTCAACCCGGGAGCAGCGAAATCGGTCGCGTGGCGTTGAAAGGCAATACTCCCATTGGTTACTACAAAGATCCGGAAAAATCTGCCAAGACATTTCAAATCATCAATGGGGTGCGCTGGTCCATTCCTGGCGATTGGGCCAGCATCGATATCGATGGCACAGTGCACCTTCTCGGACGAGGTAGTCAGTGCATCAATACCGGCGGCGAAAAGGTATACCCCGAAGAAGTTGAGGAAGCCTTGAAATTACATCCAAGCGTGGCCGATGCGGCCGTCGTCGGTGTACCTGACGAACGCTTTGGGCAAGCCATCACCGCTCTCGTTGAAGCATTGCCCGGCCAAAATATTGTTGAAGCCGACCTGATCGCCTTCATCAAGCAGCATTACGCGGCTTACAAAGCCCCCAAGCGAGTCATTGTGGTGGCCACTGTTGGGCGAGCCAGCAATGGCAAACTTGATTACAAGGCTCTGACCGAAATTGCCTTGGCAACACTCACATAACATTCCAAACCAACATCAATCCCCCAACAGCGTAGGAGCACACCATGTCAGCACTCGGATACGACGGAAAAGTAGCGATCATCACCGGAGCAGGTGGCGGTCTTGGTCGCCAGCACGCCTTGATGATGGCCAAACGTGGAGCATTGATTGTCGTTAACGACCTTGGCGGATCAATCGACGGCGTTGGTTCTAACGCCTCGGCTGCACAAATAGTTGTTGATGAAATCAAGGCCATAGGTGGAGAAGCGGTGGCTGATCACAACACTGTTGCCACTCCCGAAGGCGGACAGGCAATCGTTCAGACTGCTATCGATACCTACGGTCGCGTGGACATCGTGATTAACAATGCGGGCATCTTGCGCGATAAGGCGTTCCACAACATGACCCCCGATCTGTTGAATCCGGTACTTGATGTGCACTTGAAAGGCGCCTTTTATGTCACGCAACCTGCTTTTGTGCATATGCGTGAACAGGGCTACGGACGCATCATTTCTACGTCATCGGCCGCAGGAGTTTTCGGTAACTTTGGTCAGACAAATTATGGCGCCGCCAAAATGGGCCTCGTTGGTTTCACCCGGGTACTCGGCGTTGAAGGTGCCCGTTTCAATATCAAGGCCAATGCCATCGCCCCATTAGCAATGACCCGCATGACAGAAGATATTTTAGGTGCCTTGAAGGACAAACTTGATCCCGCATTGGTTTCCCCTCTGGTGGCGTTCTTGGCACACGAAGAATGTCCAGTGAGTGGACAACTATTTTCTGTGGGTGGTGGACGCGTGGCTCATGTTTTCTTGGGAGAAACAAATGGCTATTACTCGCCAACTTTGACTCCAGAAGATGTGCAGAATAACTGGGACACGATCACTAGTCGCGATAATTATGCTGTGCCGAATAATTTGGGTGAAGAGACAGCCTTGTTTCTTTCATTATTCAAATAGCCAATCTATGAACTGAGGTTTCTCATGATCACTGTGGATGAGTTTGGTGCCAGAGCTAAGCAATGGTTGGCTGAAAATAAACATCTTGCTCCACGTGATTACGGAGCTATCTGCCCACCCGACATGGTGCAAGCCGGTCTGAGTTGGCAACGACATCTATTTGCTCATGGCAACGCCGGAGTCCATTGGCCCGTTGAGGTCGGTGGCCAGGGTCTCACAGCCGCCCATCAAGGTCAATGGCTCTATGAGTGCGCTCTCGCAGGTGTACCTGGCGTCTTCAACATGGTGGGATTAGTTCTGGCAGGTGGATCGATACAAAAGTTTGGAACTCCCGAACAACAGAGCATGCATCTCAACGCGACTCTGCGTGCCGATCACGTGTGGTGCCAATTATTTAGCGAACCTGGGGCTGGTAGCGACCTTGGTTCACTGAGCACTAAGGCCGAACGCGACGGTGATCGTTTCATCATCAACGGCCAAAAAGTTTGGTGTTCCGGCGGGCGCTACAGCAACTGGGGAATTCTGATGGCGCGCACCAATCAAGATGCTCCCAAACATGAAGGCATTAGTTTCTTCCTTCTGGACATGAGTTTGCCCGGTATTGACATTCGCCCACTCAAACAGATGACTGGGGAATCAGAATTTGACGAAGTCTTCTTCACCGATGTCGAGATGCCCGCTGAGGCATTGCTCGGTCCGTTGCATGGGGGATGGGGAGTCGGCATGGCCGTGCTCACTTCCGAACGCGGTCATATCGGCACGAGTGTGATTTCGCTGGAACGGCGACTGGATTCCATTTCACGCCTCGCCGAAGGTCGGCAATTATCTGCCACCGAAAAACAAAAACTCGCCAAACTTCTCTCCCAAGGAATGGCGTACAAAGCCATGGCTCAACGTCAGGGACCCGTGGCATCGACGGCAGCCTCGCTGATGAAATTGGGCATAACCGAGATGATGTTTGAAACCTCGATGTTGCGCGCCGACATCTCTGGTATGGACTCTCTGCTTGATGGCCCCGACGCCTTCGGTGTTTTATCGGCACCTGGTGGTCGTATTGCTGGTGGCACCAGTCAGGTGCAGCGCAACATCATCGGAGAGCGTTTGCTCGGACTTCCCCGCGAACCATCGATTAAAAAGCCTGAGACTCTTCCCCAAAGTAAGGAGTCATGAGAGTGAACGATCCTGACAAAAGCCCTGTCCGATCACGTGATTCAAGGGAAATACCTTGGCCCATAGTGAGTTTCCTTGCGTTCTCTATCGTAGTTGGTGTCTTTGTTCTGCAGAACCGGGACCGAATGCCCGTAAACTTCCTGAAGTTCGAAATTAACAGCAGGCAATGGGTCAACCTCATCGTCGCCGTTGTGTTGGGAGTTTGCTTGGACCGATTATTCATCGGTTGGAGGAGACTCCGTCGCAAAGACGCTTGATATCACCCTGAGCCAGAGACAGTGAGAAACCAATCGTGAAAGTTACATCCACCAATGGCGTCAAGGTCGAAATGTATGACCTCGGTGGCTCAGGTCCAAACATGCTCCTGTCACATGCCAATGGCTTTCACGGTCTCTGCTGGAAGCCAGTCGCAGAACACCTGATCAAACACTTTCACTGTCATTCCTTTGACCATCGTGGTCACGGTGACACCCCTGCGCCAAAGGATTGGACCGTCGCCTGGGCTGGTTACGCCGCTGATGCCAGTGCCGCAGCGAAGTCGATCGCCGAACCAAAGGGCATTATTGGTGTCGGTCATTCAATGGGCGGAGCCACATTGCTCATGGCTGCGATCAAGGATCCGACACTTTTTCGTGGACTGCTGCTCTATGAACCAATTGTCAAACCCGATGATGTGCGCATGCCCGCAAATCGTCCCAATGCCTTGGCTGAAGGTGCTGCTCGTCGTAAAAGAACCTTCAAGTCCTACGAAGAAGCAATCACTAATTACTCCAACAAAATGCCCATGACGCACTTCACCCCTGAAGCTCTTGACGCTTATGTTCGCGGTGGTTTTCGCAAAGGTGACGATGGTTTGGTGCACTTGAAGTGCGAACCCGAACTCGAGTCCGCAAATTTTCGCAATCCAGAGATACCAAACTTGTGGAAGAAGCTCCCCGAACTCAATATTCCAGTGTGGGTTCTCAGTGGTCATCCCGAACCATTCCAGCCCTCCGGCTTTGCCGAGGCAATTGCTGATCGACTGCCCAAGGGCAACCATATTGAGTACAGCGACCTTGATCACTTCGGACCCTTCGTTGATCCCTCGCGAGTAGCGCGCATTATCGACACGTTTGCTGACACTTTGGAATCCTGATGTCGTTTGTCGGCGAAGAGCCAACACCGGGTGTCGGACTTTTTGGGCCATCTGTTGACGCCTTTGATCAACGAGCCGAACAACTTTTAGAAATCATCAGATCCTCAAAAGTTGCTGGACGGGTTTTTCTCGCTGCCAGTCATCTTGGTGATTTCAGTGTTGTCTGGCATCTGATTGCTGTGGCCCGTGGGACAACAAGCAATAAGCGAGCTACTCAGGCATTCGCTCTATCGGCGTTGCTCGGTGCCGAATCGCTGATCGTCAATCAGGGAGTCAAGCGACTCTTCAAGCGCGAGCGTCCCACCACTAGTGGGGATGGACGATTTGAAGTACGGACTCCATCGACGAGCAGTTTTCCGAGCGGACACGCCAGCGCGGCGATATTCGCTGCCACGGTACTCACCACACTTGACGGCAAGAAGTCAGCACCGCTGTGGTTTGGACTAGCGGCAATTGTTGGCACCAGTCGCGCCTTTGTGCGCATACATCACGCATCTGATGTGATTGGTGGAGCACTCGTCGGGTTGCTCCTAGGTCTTGCTGTGCGCCCCATCGTCAAACTTCTGCGCTAACTGGTGACAGTTTTCTTCACTGTCATTTCAATCTCTGCTTTGATCTCACCATCATCTGAGTCAATAGACAAAACCTCAATACTGACGCCTTTTGCCGCCCACTTTTCGCCCGCTTGCAGATCACCTTTGATGACTATCTGTTGACGTTCAATCCCGGATGTTCCGGTCACCGTTATACGGTGGATTGCCACGGCGTCTAACTTGAGATGAGCATTGTCGCCACGCGCCGCTATCAGTTCTACTGTCAAGAAACTCTGCACTCCATCAGTAATCACAACAAAACGTGTACCCGTGATTGATAAATCGGTGTCGGTTGCTAACAACTGAACTTTTGTGTTCACACGACGCGACCGATCAAGAATCAGCAGATGTTCGTCATCAAACCAACGCGCTGCGTACAAGTTGATGGCCAATGTCCCTGGGCCATGACGCTTCGCAGAAAAAACCATTCGTGGTGCCGAACTGTCGCTCATCACATCAAGTGCGCTGTCATAAATTTCTTGACCCGAATTGCTCGCCGAGGCCGAGCTGTGCGGCCAGTCAAGGGCATGACCGATTTCATGCTCAACAAGATCAAGAGGAGGGTCCCCATTCCAATAGTCCATAAAGTCTCCCGCTCCTACATAAACGGACCGGCGAGTCTTGCGCGCCGAGCACGACACAGTGCAACCAATTCCGGGTGTCCCCCATCCACCAGACTCGTCGGCACGATGTTCGGCATCGGCGATGACCATCACCCCCCGAACTTTGGGTCCGCTCTGATCAAGGGCGCGTTCTGCGCAGTCGTCTGATGTCTCGGTATCTGAAATGGCGACATCTGGCCCTGCGCTGAATACTGGCTGATAGCGACCGTATGAACGACGTTTGAAGTATGACACCACGGGAGCGAAGCGCTTGACGATTTCGGCACTACTCATCGTCATACGCTCTACTGATGGCTCAAAAATTTTGTCACTTGTGAAGATCGGAATATGGCACACCACCACCTCCCATGGATCGACACCTAGCGTCATCTCACCATAGGAATTAGCGATGTTGTGGATCTTGAACAAAGCCGGGACGGCTGCAACCCGCAGACTTATAGATGTCTTGCCACATGCGGGCGTGAAGAGCACCAGAGCGAGTAGCACGTACCTTTTGTGCTTCACATATGTCGCAAACTACGCCAGAAAATTTAGTTACGAACTGCCGTTGTCAATAAATTGCGGACATCGAGCAACAAGTCACTGACCTCACTCGTCGAAACTAATTCACGCTTCACCATTTGCGACAGTGCTACATCAATGAGGCCCAGGGCATCATTGATGACATCAACCGAGATGACCTTGATGTCATCGAGAGCGCTGCCGGTCATCACATCAGATATCTGTAGATCAGTCATCGCGTTCTCCTTGTTTGGTTTAAGACTAACTGTTACTTGATTGTCGGATCGCTCCGCTTTTCCTTATTGAGAAATTAACGCATGGAAGCTCTCAATACGAGCATCGTATCCCGATGATTTTTGCGAGATCGGTCACCCCTCAGCGTCGTCAGACACACCACCCACCATCTACGATCAAGATATGGAATTTCTTGGAGCTGGAACAGTCGTCACTGGAGCCTCTGGGGGCATCGGAGATGCCCTATCTAGGCGCTTTCACGCTCTCGGAGCGCGAGTCGTGGTCAGTGATGTGGAAACCTCGGGTATCAGCGCACTGGCTGCTGAACTCAATGCCGAACGACCGAATTCAGTGTTAGCAGTCGTGGCCGATGTTGCATCCGAACAGGGCAACAAGGAACTAGTGGCAAGTGCCCGACAGTTTCTCTCACAAGACGGTCACTCAGGTATCGATCTTTTTTTCGCCAATGCAGGTGTCGGTGGTGGAACTCTTCTTGAGTCAACTCCCGAAGCAGACTGGAATCTTGCTTTCAATGTCAATGTCCACGCTCATCGATGGGCGGCAAAATATCTACTCTTGGATTGGCTGGCTGCTGGTCAAGGATATTTCTGTTCCACTGCATCTGCCGCTGGTCTTCTGAGTCAAATCGGATCAATCCCCTATTCGGTCACCAAGAGCGCTGCAGTGGCCTTTGCTGAATCACTTTCAATCACTTACGGTGATCGCGGACTGCGCGTCAGTTGTCTATGCCCCCAAGGTGTCAACACAAATATGTTGCGTCAGGGAGACTCCCCTGGCGTGGGGATTGCCAGCAATGTTGTGCGCGCCGCGGGCCTTGTTCTTGAGCCCGAAGATGTTGCTCTTTTTGTTTCAGATGCAATTGTGGCCGAACGCTTTTTAATTCTCCCGCATCCGCAGGTAGCCGAGTTTGAACAACGTAAAGCAACCGACCGCGATCGCTGGTTGACAGGGATGCGCAAGTTACAGGCGCGGGTATTCGGGGACTCATAAGCATGCCCCCCAAAGCATCTGCCCCTACATCCGCTGCCGCCAAGGCCGCTGCCCAGAAGTCCGGCGACGAACAATCCGCCGTTTTGCGAAGTATCGGGTTATCCGCCGGTGAAGAGGTGCGATTTCGTCGTGCGGACCGGGGACGCTGGCAACTTGGTCGTATCGCTTGTGTGGAGCGCGATGGCAGTATCACAGTGCACGATGCCCATGGGGCGGCACGCTCACTACGGCCGGATCGCCTAGAAGTCAAGCGGCCTGGCAGGCGGCGCAAACTCACCTGGCAGGTCGTGACTGAGGTGGCGGTCACCTGGGAGCAACTGACGCTGTTCTAAACGGCTACGGTAAAAACATGGCTATACGACTAGATCCCGCTGACGAATACATGCACGAACTCGGACCCGAGTCGAACTTCAACGAAAGCATGTATATCAACTGTTTTGATCCGATCAACAAGGTAGGTGGGTGGTTCCGGATGGGTAACCGCGCCAATGAGGGCACCGCCGAGATGACAGTGTGCTTATACCTCCCAGATGGTTCTGTGGGCTTCATGTTTAAGCGCCCAGCCATTGAGAATAACGATCAACTTGACGCTGGTGGATTGACGTGGACGATGGTCACTCCCTTTGAAGAGCTCCGTATCGATTTCTCTGGCAAGGTAGTGGTCTTAGCAGAACCTAAACAAATGGTTGATCCAAAAACTGCTTTCAAAAATAATCCTTACGCCGAATGCGAAGCGCATATCACGTTTACGGGACTCGGTCGCTCAAGTATGTTCGGCGGCGAACCTGATGTCCCGCATGAAGCACCTGGTGAAGAATTTGCTCGCGGTCATTACGAACAATTGATCAAAGCCCGAGGCACGATTCGCGTCGGAGATCAAGAATGGGAAATCAACGGCTTCGGTTTGCGTGACCATTCTTGGGGCCCGCGATACTGGCAGGCTCCCTGGTACTACCGCTGGTTGACGGCCAACTTTGATGAGAACTTGGGCTTCATGATGTCGCGCGTCGCCAAGAAGGACGGACCTGGAAGCCGTGGAGGATTTGTCTGGGAAGATGGTCAGATGCATTATTGCGATCACGCCGAACTCACCACGGTCTTTGAAGGTGACGATACGTACCACAGCCACATTGAAGCGGTGCTGAGATCAAGTCGCAGCGAACGTGAATGGCGTTTCAAAGGCGATGTCATAAATTTGATTCCGCTACGTAATCGTCGTCAGTCACCTGATGGTGAGTGGTTAACAACCCGCATTAGTGAGGGAATGACGCGCTGGGAGATGCTCTCGGATGAGCACAAGGGCAAAGTCGGGTACGGACTGTCTGAATATCTTGACCAAATCATCGACGGAACTCCGGTCGGCACTGCCGAATAATCATGTTGGGCGCGAAAACCTGCCAATTCAGGCACTTTTGACGCCCAAGAAAATTTCTGCAGCTCTGATCGCAGCGACGACATCCAGAATCACACCGTCTAGTCCCAATCGAACATCGTCTTCGGTGATCCGAAGCGTTCGCCATCCGAGAGCTGCTGCTTGGCGATCTCTTCGCTTATCTTTCCGCGACTCTTCACTGCCGACATGCCAAAACGAATGATCCACTTCTAAAGCAATCCGCACATGCGGCCACGCAAAATCAAACCGAATGATGTGCCCATCTTCAAATGATAATTCGTATTGGATTTCTGGGATTGGCAGTCCAGCACGGCGAATTGCATCAAGGACCTGCACTTCAAGATCGGACTGAAGGGCCGAACTCCAAGAACTTCGCATCATCAATGCTGATCGAATTTCTCGTGAACCAGGACGTCTTCGATGATAGAGCCGCAATGTCACTTCGCTGATGGCATTAATGTCCACCAGTTTTCGATCAAGTGCATTCTCGAGCGCCGATACAACCCGCTTATGACCAACTACTCCGCCAACATCAAAGAGCGTTCGCGCTACCGAAGTGACTCGCATCCCTCCATCAATTTCAACGATATCTTCTGAGTCAATCCGCCGACACCGGTGAACAATTAGGCCAGACAACTCGGGACTCGCTCCATGCGGCACTAATAAATGAACCCGGTCATCAAACATCTTGCGCAACCCGTGCAATTGTCCTGCTGTGGTGAAAGCCAAAGCCGCAGAAGAATTCCTCAGACAGCCAGCGACCATAAGTTGCTGGCGGCCCATTGGCCATGTTGGAGCGCGGAAAACCCCGGGTAGAACAGTCATCAAACTTCCGTCCGTGGACATCCTCCTGATCGTCCGCTCAGAAACTCCTGTAGCCACGAGTTGCCGCGTAGAAATCATCCCGAACTGCTGAGAGAAAATTCGATTCATTTCCGTTTTCCATAAATTCCCCATGCAGTACTGTGTGCTGACCACCCGAATTCACGGAGATGGGCGTCAAAGGTGCCAAACCTGGCATGTTTTCGCGCCCAAGGGTTGAGGGCAGTTAGAGGATTGATGCAAGGGCTGACAATAGCGATTGCAAAGTATCTGGTTCCGCATCCACTGTTTCGCCGTACAACTTGACCTTCGGTTCGGTTCCACTTGGACGCACCTGTAGCCGCACACCTGCCCCACCAACTTCATCAAGCCACAAGCGCAACAAATTGGCTTCCTTGAAGTCTTCTACCTTGACTACAACCCGTCCGGCAATAGTTGCTGGTGGAGAAGAACGCAGACGATCCACCGCTAATAATCCATCACTCGGATTCATCTTGACGCTCAACTCCCCCGTCACATGACGCCCGTACCGCTGTGCGATCTGATCGAGTCGACCTTGCAAAGTCATCCCTTCGGCGAGAGCCAATGCAGCCACCTCAGTCATCAACACTGCGGCAGCGATTCCATCCTTATCGAGTGGACGATCAGCCACTAAATATCCCAAAGCTTGTTCATAGGCGAAGACCAAACGCTTGTCGCTGTGCCGCAGTGCCACATCTGCGATCCACTTGAAGCCAGTAAATGTTTCCTCATAGGCAACACCATGTGAAGCAGCCATCTTTCCTAAAAGCGAAGATGAAACCAAAGTTGTCACGACCAAACGATCATCACCTCGGGTGTGGCGCAGCACGTGATCACCGAGCAACCAGCCAATTTCATCGCCACGCAATAAGCGCCAGGTTGCACCCACGGGTATCGCGACTCCAAGTCGGTCAGCATCGGGGTCATTAGCTAATGCCAGAGAAGCTTCCGATATCCGCGCAACTTCAATCACCCGGTCCATAGCGCCAGGCTCTTCAGGGTTCGGGAAGACCACTGTCGGAAACATCGCATCTGGTTGTTGTTGTTCATCAACCACAATCGGTTCTGACAAGCCGGCCGCTTCAAAAGCCCGAAGAGCGGTCGCTCCTCCGACTCCATGCATCGCCGTATAAGCCACCTTGATCGCTGGCACCGAATGACATAAGCGCACCGACGGGATCCACTGCAGATAATTCTCGACGCAGGAATCATCCAAGGTCTGAATCAGAGGCGAATCAATGGCGGCTACTTCAATACTTGTGGGGTCAAATGTGGCGATTGCTTGAGAAATCGCCACATCATGAGGCGGAACGATCTGAGCACCTGAAGCCAAATAGACCTTGTACCCATTGTCCTCACGCGGATTATGGCTCGCCGTCACCATGACACCAGCACATGCACCAAGAGCCGTGATATTCCAAGCCAACACTGGAGTCGGCAAAACAGTGGGCAACAACATGGCCTTCATTCCACGCGCCGCAGCAACCCGAGCGGTGTCCACAGCGAAGTCATGGCTTTTATGACGCGCATCAAAGCCGATCAACACACCAGATTCAGATGCCCCTTGCACTATCCGCAACAAGTAATCCACCAAGCCCGCTGCTGCTTGCCGCACAACCAACCGGTTCATCCCGAGAGGCCCAGCCATAATCGGAGCGCGTAGTCCGGCTGTTCCAAACATCAACCGACCGCTGAAGCGGTCTTCAAGTTGGGATTCGTCATTTGCCAGTAATTCTTGCAACTGCAGGCGCATATCTTCGTCAGGTTCGGCCTCTAACCATTTCTGTGCCTCTTCACGACTCATCATTCATCCTCAGACCTGTGGCAATAGCGTACGTAACTCCACTAGTGGACGCGGACCGACATGGGAAATGACCTCCCCAGCCGCTACCGAACCCAACATCGCAGAATTCTCAAGGGAGTATCCGTTGGTGTAACCAAAGAGAAATCCTGCGGCATAAAGGTCTCCCGCGCCGGTGGTATCAATGACATGAGGAACATCCTGCGCGGGAACTTCAAGCACCTCGTCGCGAGTGATGATGGATGCCCCGCGCGGTCCACGCGTGATCACCGCTAGAGAACTATCACGTCGAACGGCATCTACTGCATCTTGAAAACTCTGCAGTTGATACAGCGATAGCAACTCCTGTTCATTACCGAACAAAATGTCAACCTCGTCAGCGACCAACGCTCGGAAATCCTCGCGGTGACGATCCACGCAAAAACTATCCGAGAGACTCAACGACACTTCCCTGCCGGCTGCATGGGCGACTCGCGCAGCATGGCGAAAAGCGGCCTTGGCGTCATCGCGATCAAAAAGATAACCCTCCATGTAGAGCACTTTTCCGGCAGCAACAACGTCGACAGCAACATCAGCAGGTTCCATGAAAGACGACACTCCCAAAAAGGTATTCATCGTGCGCTGGGCGTCAGGGGTCACCACGATGATGCAGCGTCCGGTAGCAATCCCTTCAAGCGGCTGTCCTGGGCTGAAATGCACTCCGACAGCGAGCAGATCGTGGCCGAAGACTTGTCCCAAATCATCTTCACTCACTTTGCCAATATAAGCAGCCTTGCCTCCAAAACTGGCGACTCCGCAAACCGTGTTTGCTGCTGAACCACCGCTCATCTCGACGGCGGTCCCTATGGCTCGATACAGATGATGCGCACGATCGCTGTCAATCAAAGTCATTGAACCTTTGACCAAAGATTGTGCGGTAATGAAAGCGTCATCGGCCTCACCAATGACATCAACTAAGGCATTACCAATACCTACGACATCGTAGATCGGAGCATTTTCGGACTGGGTGGACACGAGATTCTACGCTACTCGGCGAAGTAGCCCCGAAGAAGGTTTCACATAGTCCTGCTGTGTCATTCAACGCTACGCTCAAGCGATGAGTAGTAATTCCCCCAAAGTGTCTGATCCTGAAGACCAACTAGATCCCTATCGATTACCACGACACATCGTCCCTCATCGCTACGAGATTGAACTTGAACCTCAATTAGCCGAGGCAACCTTCGCTGGTCAGGTCACTATCACTGCGGAAGTTACCTCATCAACCCGAATGATTGTCATAAATTCCAAGGACTTAGAGATCATCTCTGTTTTCGTTGATGGTCTCCCCTCACCATTCCGAGTGGATGAAGAATCTGACCGCCTCCTGATCGGTCTGCTCGAAGATTTACTTCCAGGCACAGCCATGATTGATATCACTTTCACAGGAATTCTCAATGACAAGTTGCGCGGCTTCTACCGCAGTACCTATACCGACGAAGAGGGCACCACTCAGGTCATCGCTGCGTCGCAAATGCAATCCACTGATTGTCGTCGGGCATTTCCTTGCTTTGATGAACCCGATTTCAAGGCCGTGTTCTCCATAACTCTGATAACCGATGTTGAGCATATGGCGATCAGCAATGGTCCAGAGATCTCCCGAACTCGGCTTGAACGCACCGACGAGCAGAAAAAAGTCGCCGTGAAATTTGCGGACACGATGTCGATGAGCACCTACCTCGTTGCCTTTATTGTCGGAAAACTTGAGGCAACTCAGGCCATCGATGTCGATGGTGTACCTCTGCGTGTTATCCATGTACCCGGCAAAGGTCACCTCACCGATTTCGCCCTAGACGTTGGCACCAAGAGCCTGCGCTGGTTCGTTGACTACTACGGCATTCCATATCCCGATGCCAAAATTGACATGGTTGCCTTACCTGACTTCGCTGCCGGAGCGATGGAGAATGTCGGCTGCATCACTTACCGCGAAAGTTTGCTGCTTGTTGACCCAGTCACCAGCACGCAGGCTGAACGACAAAACGTGGCCGATGTCGTGAGCCACGAATTGGCGCACATGTGGTTTGGCGATCTTGTCACAATGACATGGTGGAATGGCATTTGGTTGAATGAAGCATTCGCTACCTTTATGGAAGTCGCGGCTGTCAATTCCTTTAAACCTTCCTGGGAACGATGGACAAGCTTTTCACTTTCACGATCCGCCGCATTTGAGGTGGACTCATTAGTCAACACTCGGTCTGTGGAATTTGAAGTACGTTCACCGCAGGATTGCGAGGGTATGTTCGATGTCCTGACATATGAAAAGGGCGGCTCACTGTTGCGCATGCTTGAGCAGTTTCTCGGCGAGGATCGGTTCCGGGAAGGGGTACGCCACTATCTCCGTAAACATTCCTACGCCAACACTGAGACCAGTGACCTTTGGGATTCCATTGAATACGCAGCCGCTCAACACGGCAGCGAGCCAGTGCGTGAGTTGATGGATTCATGGATTTGGCAGCCGGGTTACCCTCTGATCACTGCCGAACTCAATTCGGCTGGCAATACCCTGACCTTGCGCCAACAACGATTTTCCTTTGACCATGATTCACTCGCTCTCCCCCAGACATGGCTCGTTCCGATACACATCCGCATCAATGATCAGGTCAGTAAGCATCTACTGATTGGCGATTCACTTCAGGTCGCGATCATCGATCCGCAAGCCACAATCGTGGTCAATGCAGGAGGCTACGGCTATTACCGCGTCGCTTACGCCCCCGAACTACTCAATCGTCTACAGGGAACCGAGATTGCATCTCTGGCGACGATTGAGCGTTACAGTTTGGTTGACGATGCTTGGAATGCCGTCGTTGCTGGACGACTGCAAGCCATTGAATTTATTTCTTTAGTTGAAGAATTCTCTTCCGAGCGCGATCTCGCAGTTTGGCAAGCGATCGCCATAGGTCTACGCAGTTGTGCCCGTCTGATGAGCAACTCAGAATTGCCGAAATTGGAAAAACGCATTTGCTCGCTGGTCGCTCCCGCACTCGCTGATATTGGCTGGGAGCAAGGGGCAAACGAGGATGATTTGCGTGGCAAATTGCGCGGACTTCTCGTGACTTTGCTGGCGATCAATGGAAATGATCTCACTGCTCAAGAGCGTTGTCGTTTGATTGAGTTTGGTCATCAAGGTAGTGACGCAACAATCCATCCGGATTTGATTGCGGCAGCGACCACTGTCGTGGCCAGCAGTGGCAATGAGGAAGATTACGAATATATGTTGAGCAAATTTCAAAGTGCTGAGAATCCGCAAGAACAACTGCGATATCTCTACGCGTTGGCGGAGTTTGATGATCCACAACTACTTCTTCGTACCTGCAATTTCGCGGTCAGTGGAGAGGTAAAAAACCAGAACGCACCCTTTGTATTGGCGCAGTGCATCAGGGCTCGAGTCAACGGACACTTAGCTTGGGATTTTGTCCAACATTTCTGGGATCAAGCTCAAAAACTTTTCCCGATCAACACCATCGTGCGCATGGTGGGCACAGTGCAATTTCTCAATACTCCTGAGGTCGCGAATACTGTCCAGTCATTCTTTAGCGAACACGATATTGCCCAGTCAGCAAAAGGCTTGCAACAAATCTTGGAGCGTCAAAGAGTTAATACTGCCCTGCGACTGCGCGAGGAATCTCGCCTGAGCGCGCAACTGTAACGAGCGTTCCATCCGGCCTAACACCGAGGGCAGCGTAACCTTCAAAGTGATGAACCCAGTTCAAGCCATGCTCGCCGATCACGCACGCAACTGTAGCGAAGGCATCTGCCCACGTGAGGCTGGGTCCAGTGACAGTCACGGAGGACCAAAAATGACAACTCTGACCAGTGCGCGGATCAACTAGATGGGAAGAACGTTCAGCAATCCCCGAGGTTGCTACTGCTCCTCGTCCCATAGACAGGCCCGTCACCACAGCGCCATGATGATGTGGATCGGCAATACCAATGTTCCACTCATGCAACTGCGTCGTCTCGTCACGTGGTGGATCGCCCAATTGTATATCTCCGCCTAAAGAGATATACCAAAGTCGTAGGCCCGCAATGTCGAATTGCCGAGATGCACGCTCAACGGCCCAACCTTTGACAAAGCCAGCCGGATCTAAAGATCCATCCAAGCGATGGGCAGAAAATGCACCCTTACTGATTCCTTCCAAGTAGAAACACGCATCTAGAACATCAATCACTTCACGAGATGCGTCCAGAATATGGAGGTCGCCCAAATTAATTCGGCTGATCTCGCTAGTTTTCTGAAATGTCGAAAACATTGATTCGTAGACCGAGAGTTCATGAAAAACGCTACTGATCACAGCGTCAATGAACTCGCTCGATGCATCATCATGCACATGAACGCTGACGACTGAGCCCATCATTGACTGTGAGCGGATGACTGGCAGAGCCTGAGTCGTCGTCATCTGACAACACCGTCAATAATTGCTTGTAACGATTTCTTATACGCCCTACTGCTGTAGGTAGCACCTGAAATTGAGTTGAAGGAAGCATTCCCAGAATGCACCGACCATTGATCAAGCAAAGGTATCGCCTGATCGTTAATCCGAACTGATTGACGATCAGCTGTCGGCCAGACAATGCCTTGTGAAGAGCACACCAACCCTTGACCATCAACCGACGCCTGAACCTGAACTGGACCATATTTCGTCGAAATCGTCGGACCGATGATAATGGCACCGCAAATTTCAGGAGGAGGGGGCACCGTTGTTTCCACAATTGGTGCCACCGTATTTTGTGCCACCGTATTTTGTGCAACGGTAGAGCTTTCAGGAGGGGCGCTCACAGCGAGGGTAGTTGTCGTCGCAGTAGAAGCATCACCGTTGAGTGGCGGACCCGCACCAAGTTCTACACCGGTGCTCGGACGATCCAGAGCAGCCAACAAAAACCCACTGGCACCGATCAATGTCAAAGTTGGTAAAACTCGTCGGGAAAATGTTTCTTTACTCATGATTACCACCACACATGTTCAGAATGAATACGGCTCGCTGGAACTCCGGCGGCCTTGAGACCGGACCGGGCGGCATGCAACAGACGATCTGGACCACACATGACGACCGCCCGTTTCGCGATATCGGGAATCGCGGCCGTCAACACCTTCGCAGAAAAGGGATCCCTCACCGCTAATTTTGCTGTGGGACCAGTCAAAGTTAAAACTCTGCCACCAAGACGTTCAACAGCCGCCTTCAGCTCTGCGAAATGCAATAAATCCTTTTCACTATGAGCTCGATATAAAACAATAGGTTCATGATCTGGTCCTAATCGTTGGGCCATTGCCAACACGGGCGCAACGCCAACTCCTCCGACTACAAAAAGCACTTTGGAACCTTGCAAGACATCGGGAGTGACGATGCCGAATGGACCCTCAACGATGACCCGCGTGCCAACTTTCAGGCCAGTCATTAAATGCGATGCTTCGCCGCGATCTTTGATGGTGA
This sequence comes from Actinomycetes bacterium, assembly GCA_037147055.1. GTDB lineage: Bacteria > Actinomycetota > Acidimicrobiia > Acidimicrobiales > Ilumatobacteraceae > Casp-actino8. The sequence goes on along the minus strand of JBAWVW010000024.1, from coordinate 4,807 downwards.
AGCGCATGCGATCAGTCGTCGGTGCCGCCGACATTGAGTAGGGGTGGGACTGCCACCACAAACCCTGAGTCAGAGGACGAATAAAGCAAAACTGCCCAGCATCACCTTGTCGATGGGCGAGGGCTACTCCAGAAAGTTGAATTGCGACTGTCTTGTGTCCCACACTTTCAATTGACATCACACGCAATGGCCGAACGAAAGCTTTGAGAGTTCGACCCCATCGCGCGACCAGCATCAGGGCGACCACAGCAACATGCAATGAAACCCAAAACCAGCGCGCCACAGTGTCACCTGCGAGGTCTGTTCCGAGATAAATCTGATGACCAAATGAGATGGCCATGGCGAGATATGCAAGTAGGTGTACGAAGTACCAAGTTTCATAAGCCAGTTTTTGGCGGATCGACTTCAGAGAGGAAACTGTCACAATGCCGATTAATAGAGCGCTGACAAAAGCCAAGGCCATATAAGGAGTACGGCCAGTGAGATCGATAACAGCATTAATCCAACCGGAATCGCTTGCCCAGGCAATCGTTCCTGCGACGACATGCAAACCAAGCAAGATACCCATAGAGTCGCCCAACATGCGGTGCCAAATAAACATGCGGTCAAGACCAAATCGACGCTCTAGCGATAACGGACGCCCAACAAGAACAAGTGCAACGAGAGCTACCGCTGAAGTCAGAAGTCCAGTCAAGGAAGTCACAGAAGCCCAAGCTGGCCCCCATCCTTGTGAAAGTTTCGTCATGCCGCCGTGCACCGACCACATTCCGACAACACACAAACTGTAAGCGGCAAGCACTCCTGCGATATCAGTATCAGATAGGCGACTCGACGTCGGTTGAGCCATCGCTCGGCCTGGTAGCGACGGGACGGCTCGTGTATCGAGCTCGGCACGATCAGCTACCAAAGTATTTTCCAGCGTCGAGCGATCAGTCATCGTCATCTTGCTCGCCTTGATCTTGTCCGTCGTCGTCAGAAATGACTCCCGATATCGCATTGGCTGGTTGTGGCACCGAAACACTCGTCGTGCTGGTGCTAGGTTCGGACACTTTTGTTGGAACTTCTTCAGGCACAGTGGTCGGATTACCAAATCTCATCTCAGGCTCCAGCGATGTAGTCGTCACCGCTATGGGGTTCTCATTGTTTTTTGCAGATGAGTTGGATAACGCTAACGAAACACCTATTCCCCCGATTAACACAGTGACAACTGTCCCGACAAGAGTCAAAGTTTTCTTATTGATCATCTGATCAGTAGCCATGATTTATCTCCTCTGAACATGTTCATCCTCATGGATCAGGGAAAGGAATGTAACAAAAATGAGTAATACCTGTGTAAGAAAGCCGTTCTTACACAGGCATTACATTCAGCCTCTATGGTGAAGGCGTGGCTTCTCACGACTCTTCACCGGCGGCAAGAATCTTGATCGCCGAAGATGACCCTGGCATTCGCGTCTCCTTGACACGGGCTCTCACCTTCCAAAATTACGAAATTGTCGCCGTCAATGATGGTGCAAAAGCTCTTCAGGCAGTCGACGAGTTCAATCCAGATCTCGTCATTCTTGATGTCTCAATGCCTTATGTTGATGGCTTAACGGCCTGTCGCCTCATTCGCCAAAAATATCAATCATTGCCAATACTGATGCTGACGGCGCGCCACGAAGTATCGGATCGCGTCGCCGGTCTTGATGCTGGCGCAGACGATTACGTTGTCAAACCATTTGCCTTAGAAGAACTCTCGGCTCGATTGCGCTCAATGTTGCGACGCACATTGGTTTCGCCGGAAACACAAAATCTCGTCGTGGCAGATTTGGTTCTTGACCTTCGAGCGCGAACCGCTTATCGAGGCCAGCGTGAGCTCATTCTCACCAAAACAGAATTTGATCTCCTTGAACTGCTGATGTCCAATACAGGTGTTGTCCTCGAACGAGATCTTCTCTATGACCGAATTTGGGGTTTCAATTTCGAAACAGGGTCGCGCTCACTCGATGTCTACATCGGTTATCTGCGTCGCAAAACAGAAGAAGACGGAGAACCACGAGTACTGCACACTATTCGTGGGGTCGGCTATGTCGTGAGGGCGCCGCAAGAATCAGAGTGGGAGGAGATCACATGACAATTCGCTGGAGAATCGGAGGGGCCATGGCGATCATCGCAGCCTTGGTCTCCATCGCCGGATCATTTGCTGCCTACACATCAACTGACGCTGAACTTTCACAGAGTGTTGATTCCGATCTGCTGGATGCAGCCTCACGGATCTTGGACGTCCCACGAAATAACGACAGTCAAGAAAACGATGGCCAGGAAAACGGTCAAGAACAAAGCCCAATCCGCCAAAACGATGTCTGCCCACTAGGTCTTTTACAGCCCATTGATGCCGCCCAGTTGATCAACTCTGATGGAACTGCCGAGCCTTGCTTTACAGGATCGCCGGCTCTTCCTATTGAGACGCGCGATCTCGGCGTAGCGTCCACGGGAGGTGCCGATTTTGATGACTTTTTCTTACACACGGTAAATGTGCAAGGTATTTCATATCGGATTATTGCTGTGCCATGGAGTACCCACGGAGCGGTGCAATATGGACGCAATCTTGAGTCCACTGCAGAAGTTCTCACGGGCATGAAAGTCCGATTGGCTTTGGCTGGGTTATTGGCCACGCTTGCTGCGTGGCTTTTAGGATGGATCATTGCTGGTCGTCTCTCGCAACCCATCCGTCGCCTCAGCGCAGCGGCCACTCAAGTGGCAACGACACGCGACATGACAATCAAGTTCCCCGCTGGGGGCACAGGTGAGGTAGGCGAACTGGGACGTAGTTTCTCGTCAATGATGACTGCTTTGTCAACCTCGATTGAACAACAAAAACGTTTGGTCAACGATGCCAGCCACGAACTACGTACGCCCCTCACTGCGCTACGCACCAATATTGAATCTCTTGAATTATTTGATGCGATTCCTGAGGAAGAAAGACGGGCAATGATTCATGATATTCGCCTTGAAGTTGAAGAGCTCTCAACACTGACCGCCGAACTTGTCGACTTGGCAACCGACCAAATGCAGAATGCCGAACCCGTTGCGGCAGTTGACCTTTTGGCTCTCGCTCGAGATATCGCCCAACGCTCACGGCGCCGAAGCGCGCGACCAATCATCGTCATTGACGGCGGCGGCAACGCTGTCGAGGGATACACCAATCAACTTCTTCGAGCCATCTCCAACCTCGTCGATAATGCGATCAAATACAGTCCCGAAGGATCGCCCATTGAAATCACTGTTGATGGTGGGGTCATCCGAGTCCGAGATCATGGTCCTGGCATTAATGACATTGACCTGCCACACATTTTCGAACGTTTCTATCGCTCACAAGAAACTCGTAGCGCCCCAGGTTCGGGTCTTGGCTTGGCCATAGTCGCCGATGCCGTGAATCGTCATCAAGGAGTTGTTTTCGCTGCTAATGCCAAAGATGGCGGAGCCATTGTCGGCTTCGATTTGCCCGAACCATAAATCTTCGCCAAAAACCGACTACGGTTTATAGTGCTTTAGCGGATTTTTCCGCCAATACGAAGGAGATAGACCATGTCTGAAGCTTGGATCATTGATGGAGTTCGTAGCCCGCGCGGACGAGGCAAGGCAACGGGTTCACTTCATCACATTCACCCCCAAGAACTTTTGGCGCAGGTTCTCAATGCGCTTCAGAAGCGGGTTGGCTTCGACACTGCTGATGTAGACGATGTGATCATCGGTAACGGCAACAGCGTGGGCGATCATGGCGCGTGCATCGGTCGTATGGCAGTGCTCGCGGCCGGATGGCCGGTCACGGCACCTGGCGTCACCATCAATCGCTTTTGTGGTTCTGGCCAGCAGGCCGTGACCTGGGCCGCCATGGGAGTTCAGGCTGGACATCAAGACCTAGTCATCGCTGGAGGAGTTGAGTCAATGTCGCGTTGGCCCGCACCGGATGGTGCCCCAGACTTCACCTCAGGAAACGCCGCTCTCCGAGAATTGTTTCCCATGGTTCCGCAAGGTATTTCTGCAGACTTGATCGCCACCATTGGTGGTTTTACGCGCGCCGATGTCGACGAGTTGGCTTTCATCAGCCAACAACGCGCTGCTATTGCTCAAGCGGAAGGTCGTTTTGATCGCAGCATAATTCCAATCCTCAATCCTGATGGAACTGTTGCCTTAGCCAAAGACGAACACCTGCGACCCGAGACAACGCGTGAATCTTTAGCCGGTCTCTCAGCCTCATTTGAGCGCCTCGGAGCGCACAAGTTTGCCGAGTTTGACAGCACATTTGATGACATGTGTCGTCAGGTCTATCCAGAAATCAGTTCTGTTGATCATGTTCATCATGCTGGCAACTCCTCAGGTGTCGTTGATGGCGCTGGAGCAATCATGATCACCAGTCCCGAATATGCCAAGGCACACGGGCTCAAGCCACGCGCAAGAATCATTATGTCAGCAGTTGCTGGAGCAGAACCAGTGATCATGCTCACCGCACCAGCGCCAGCGTCAAAGAAATGTCTTGAGCGTGCGCGAATGACGACCAAAGATATTGATCTATGGGAAATCAATGAAGCCTTTGCGGCGATCCCACTGCGCGCCATGCGCGAGCTAGGAATCACCAATGAGAACGTCAATGTCAATGGCGGCGCTATCGCACTTGGTCATCCAATTGGTGGCAGTGGCGCAATGCTGATGCAGACCGCGTTGGACGAACTTGAGCGTCAAGATAAGCAGACCGCACTCATCACGATGTGCACCGGTGGTGGCATGGGAACAGCCACCATTATTGAACGCATGTAGCAGGAACTAT
>JBAWVW010000023.1:0-24773 GCA_037147055.1 Actinomycetes bacterium | reverse complement strand
TACGCAGAGTTGTGGTCGTCCTGATTCGCACTGTGAGGCGACGTTGACACGCGTTTCTATCGTGACGGGTGGGGCCTCTGGCATTGGTCGGGCCACGGTTGATGCCTTGCTCGCTAGTGGAGGGTCAGTGGTGGTCATTGACCGTCCCAGTGCCGAGTTGAACGAACTCGCCAAAATGGATCGGGTTTTTATCGTTGGGGGAGATGTAACTGACGCAGAGGTGAATAATGCGGCGGTCTCTCTTGCACACAGAGAGTTTGGTGGTTTAGACGCAATGATCTTGAATGCTGGTGTACCCGCGAGTGGAGACATCGTGACGATGCCCATCGAGATCTTTGATCGAACGATTGAAGTCAATGTTCGTGGGGTCCTGCTCGGCATCCGCGCTGCGGTTCCGGCTTTACGAAAGCGGGGTGGCGGTCGTATCGTCATCACTGCGTCAACCTCGGGGATAAACGCCGATCCAAATATGTGGGCCTACAACACTGCTAAGGCTGCTGTCATCAATTTGGCTAAAGGAGCCGCTCTCGACCTTGCCGCAGACGCGATCACCGTGAATGTTGTGTGTCCAGGTCCGACAGAGACTGGGATGACAACGGGCATCAAGCAGGTTCCCGAGGTGTACGAAAGCCTGCGTCGGGCCGTTCCTCTTCAACGCTGGGGCACGGCCGAAGAAGTAGCAGCAGTTATTGTTTTTCTGGCCTCACAGGCCTCAAGTTTTGTAACTGGAGCAGTTGTTCCCGTTGATGGCGGTATCACCGCTAACACTGGGCAATTTATGCCACGTGAGTTACCAGCAGATTCTTAGCAAGATGATGAAGAAAAATGAAATATGGAGAAAAAGATGACAGAGCACCCAGAAAATTATGAAGATGTCACCGTCTTTGGCCTTGACGATGATGTTGAGGAACAACTTTTATTGGCGCAAAATGAATGCACCTTTATCTGGTCCAATAAAGAAGGTTGGCCGGTGGGAGTGATTATGTCCTATGTCTGGCGACGAGGAAGTTTTTGGCTGACTGCGTCATCACAACGGGCGCGAATATCTGCAGTGCGCCGTGACCCGCGAGTGTGCGTCGTTGTCACCTCAACTGGATCATCAATGGCACGAAACAAGACAGTCACATGGAAAGGTGAATGTGTCCTGCATGATGACCAAGCAACAAAGGATTGGTTTTATCCAGAGTTGTCCGAGGCGATTCTTGGTGGTCCGTCAACTCAGCGTGACGCCTTCACATTATTTTTAGATTCCCCCCGCCGTGTCATTCTTGAAGTCAAACCGACCCAACGTATTGGATATGACGGCGGGAAAATGGGTAAGGCAACATCCGAATGGATGGCCGAACAGGCCACTAAAACGAAAGAAGATAAATCATGAGTGAACGACTAGGACTAACGGCCGATCAGGTCTTGACAACGACGCGCTCGGTGCGCAAGCGACTCGACTTGCAAAGGCCCGTGGAGCGTGAAGTATTGATGGAGTGCATCGAAATAGCGCATCAGGCACCAACTGGTTCCAATATGCAGGGTTGGCGTTGGCTCTTCGTTGATGACCCAGTGAAGAAGAAGGCTTTGGCCGATATGTATCGCGGAAACTTTTATCCATATGTCAATGACCCCAATCGCCCCCGAGGAGATCATCAGGGTGAGCGAATCCTTGATTCAGCGACCTATCTCGCCGATGTCATGGATCAAGTTCCGGTTTTACTGATTCCGCTGATTGCTGGTCGCCTCGATACTGGCACTCCAACTTTTGGTCAGGCTTCGGCTTGGGGATCATTGTTGCCAGCAGTCTGGAGTTTCATGTTGGCATTGCGCGAACGCGGTATGGGTTCAGCATGGACAACTTTGCATTTGCCCAACGAAAAAGAGGCTGCCGAATTGCTCGGTATTCCATTTGATCAGTACACCCAGGCTGGGTTATTTCCTGTGGCGTACACAATCGGCACTGACTTTAAAGTGGCCAAGCGCGTTGCTGCAGAAAAGTTTGTGCGTTGGAATAGTTGGAGTTAACTTCTCCTAGGTTCGTTGCCTCAAGCCTCAGTTGATGCCCATAGTCGAGCGTCAGCCGAGGCTGTCCAGGTGATGGCGTTACTCAGTGCTCTGCGAAAGTTCGGATCACCATAGGTCACTGGACCGTCCCCAAATTGGAGATATGCCAGAGGGGAGTTGCCAGCCTTTTTCACCCACGCCACCACATTGCTTCCTGCAGGATGCGTCCAACCAGCGTTGCTATTGCGTTGTCCGCGAATCGCTAGGTCCGAGGAACTAAAAAGAGTCGGATCGTGAGTGGGAAAGTTGGTCCGCATCAGAGGCAACACATCATCTTCAAAGATGGGACAGCAGTACAACTCATCGGTCAGGGTGAATGAGTCGCTCAATCCCGCACAGATCGGGTGCTGTTGATCCAACACTTCGATGGTGTGTTGAACATCAAAAACATAACCCGAATCTGGATATTGCGTGCCGCGTAAAGTCGCCGGTTGATAATGAAATCGTCCACCGATGAGTTCAGCAAAGCCCTCCCACGCCGGCCAACTTGCCAAAGCATGGTGCATAAACACTAAACCAACACCAGCGTCTTGCAATCCCTGTAGTACGCCTAGGTGCTCGGGCGTTGGTTCGGGAAAGTTCACTGGCGGAATGGAGCCTGTGAACTGCAGTCCCGGCATGTCGTAAAAAACAACAACGTCGTAACCCAGTGTCGGTGTAGCGGCTAGGGTCCAATCAATTTCTGTCATAGAGTCAAAGATTGCAAAGAATGGTTCGGCTACAAATGGGTGTCCACCAGTCACGACTTGAACCCGCAGCGAACTATCTGTCACGCCCATCACAAGATCCGAGTGCCCGTGTGGCTAAGCACCATCAACTGTTCAGTGTCTTTCAAGTGGATCAATGACAACACGATGGTTCGCCACTTGGGGTCCACCTACCCAACCGCACAACTGCGGGTCACACTCGCGAATCTCACCTTCGATGTAACTGCCATTGTCGTTGAATAAGCCCCATTTATCTTCAAACGAGACTCGTATATGGCCTTCACCATCTTGTTCATATAAGGCTTTGCTAAAAGGGTGGATAATGCCGCGCATTTCAACGTCGTCCCGTGAAGTCTTTGTTGACAAATTCGCCGAGGAGCTTATGCAACCAGCGCACTTTGACCTCTTGGTAGTTAGCCAAGGTGACGCCTGGCTTCCATGTTGTTTCTAGACCAGCTTGAACTTTGCTCATATTGAAAACATCTTGTTGGAAAACCTTGCCCAACATGCCTAACTCTGTGGCGTTGGTAAAAGGTTCGTCAATGGTGAGATCCCGACGCTTGGCGTTAGGCGGTCTCTGGCCCGAAAAGGGCGAGAGAAAGAAGACTTCCATGACTGATGATCGGTGATCATCACCGTTTGGTCGGAAACGATAGACAATACGGTTAAAGGCTCCCCATGGATGCATATTCGGAAAAATTGTGTAGTCAATACTGTCCATCATCTCAGAGTCGCTCATGGAGTCGACTCGATCACCAACAGCAGATCGCCAACGATCTCTCGCTGAGGCTGAGGCAACGGCGCGCGCGGTTTGACCGGCGGGAATTTTGATCGGACTATCTTGATCCACGCGCACATCAAGCATTCCGCGCATCATGTCATCTTCGCTCACGTCGTACCACAACAGTGGGCTAGTCGATAGGCCTGCAGTGATCACGCGTGAATAGTTTTCCCACACATCAACTTGAGAGTTGGTATCAGCCAGGTAGGGGAGGATTTGCGGGTGAGTTGCATTGACATGATAAGCCTCGCTGAAAGCTTCCTGAGCAATCTTCCAGTTAGCACCGATGATTTTCGTGACATGGGCTTCAATAAATCGATCTTCTAACTTCCAAATCTCAAATTGCTCCTGAATGCCACCGAGGAAATCTCTCAATGATTCGCATGTTGGATCTGGGTTGATGAACACAAATCCCGCCCAGGTACCTACCTGACATTCGGGGAGATGAAAATCTTCTTCTCTTCGTTCTTCAACGTGGGGGAAATCCCATTGAGCAGGAACATCGGTGAGGTGACCTTCGAGTGCCCAAGAAAATCCGTGGAATGGGCAACGAATCTCCGAGCAATGCCCGTCGTAATCTTTAAGTCGACGACCACGGTGCAGACATGCATTTGGATACGCCTTAATTGTTCCATCGTCTTGGCGGACCACGATGTAGGACTGATTGGTGATGTCGTAAACGATGTAATCGCCCGCATCTGGGATTTGCTCTTCCCGACATGCGAACTGCCAGACCCGACTCCACAACCGTTCTTTCTCAATCTCGTGCCACTCTCTAGAGATGTAACGCTCAACGGGAATATCCGTATCACCCAAATAGAGGGGAGATTCAAGGCGCAACACCGCGGGGACTGGATGGGTATCGGCATCAAGCAACTCCTGATAACTGACCCCGGGAGAGCGGGCTGGTCTGGGTTCAACAGTCGTCATACTCCCATTATTGACCATCCGATTACTTTTGTGTGGTACCGAGGTGTCCGAATGTCAGTCAGATAAAAAACTGTCAATCTGGGCGAGGGCTACGAGGGGGTCGTAAACCTCAATCGTGGTCCAAGAAAAGGACCTTGCCATGGCAATATTTTGCGGAAAATCGTCAAGATACAAGATCTCTGAGTGCTCAACGTGCAACATCTGGGCCGTTGCCTCGTAGATGGCCGGTTCTGGCTTGCGAGAGCCAACAGCAAAGGACTCAACCACGGCTGAGAAGTCCTCAAAACGGAGATCTCTTTGCATCGTGGGCCGAAATTCGGCGAAGGAGTTAGTCAGCAGTCCAGTTGCGTAACCCCGTTTGCGCAACTCGCCGACTTTATCCAACATCGGGGTGATGACCGCGTACTGCCCAGGAGCCATAAGGTCATCAATCTCGTCACCGGCCAAACGTACGCCATACGGCGTCGCCCACGGCTGGAGTCCTTCTTGAATAGCGGAAACGGCGATCTCGCCGCGCTCAGCTTGATGCCATGGGTGAGAACCACTCTCGTGGGGTCCCAAAAGAATGCTCAACATCGTTGCAACGTCCACTCCATGGTGCGTAGCAATTTTATGGAGTTGGTGAGTGATCGAAGTAATCAGGACGCCACCGAAATCAAAAACAATGGCGCGAATCTTCGTTCCCTGTTCAGTGTCATCAAACATTTCGCCTACCCTATAAGTGGGGTTTGATTTGCCCATCATTAGGGCGATCAAATCAAGTTCAATCCAGTGGGGGAGAAGACAGTGCTGACTTACGCAGATATTTTTGAGGCGCATGGCGACGAGTTTCCTGATGCCGTAGCAATTGCTTACGGTGACGTGGAAGTGACATGGTCCCAATATGACGAGTATGCAGCGCGACTTGCTGCGGCCTTTGAGTTAAACGGCATTGGTGAACATTCAAAAGTTGGCATGTTTATGTATAACTGCCCGGAGTATTTGATTACCCAATACGCGGCCTTCAAAAATCGGGTCACGCCGGTTAATGTCAATTATCGCTACCTTGACGATGAGTTGCTCTATCTTTTAGATAACGCTGATTGTGAAGCTCTAGTTTTCCACTCAAGTCTTGGCGACCGTATTCAACGAATTGCTCATCGATTGCCCAAATTGCGACTCTTGATAGAGGTCCTTGATTCTTCCTCGGCTGGCGTCATGGGGGCGATCCCTTGGGACTCGGTCTTGGATGATCATGATCCAGCGGAACGTATTGCTCGTGGTGTTGACGACTTGTACATGTTGTACACGGGAGGCACAACGGGGATGCCGAAAGGCGTGATGTACCCAATGGGCTCCTTCACCGAGGGTTTCTTGGGCTTTTATACAAATTCTGTTGGGCTCCCCGCTTTGACGAGCATTGACGAAGTCACGGCATTAGCCAAAATGATTCATAAAGGATCCGGTCAACCAGTCGGTATGCCTTGTTGCCCATTGATGCATGGCACAGGAGTCTGGCTGGGCGCACTCGTCCCTCATTTGATGGCCGGAAAAGTGGTTCTTCTCGAGGGGCAGTCTTTTGACGCCGCGGAAATGTTCCGTGTTGTTGAGCGTCATGGAGTCGGCACGTTGATCATTGTTGGTGATGCTTTCGCCCGACCTATGGTGCAAGCTCTCAAACAACAGTCAGACACGGGAACGCCTTTTGATACGTCGGCAGTGAAAATGATTATGTCAACAGGTGCTATGTTCTCATCAGATATCAAAGCCGAAATTTTTGAATATATGCCGACCACAGTCGTGATGGACATTCTTGGTTCTAGCGAAGGTGGAATGGGTCAGACGATGGCCACCAAGGCGAATATCAATACGACTGCCAAGTTTGGCGCCATGCCCAATACCAAGGTCATCAACTTTGAGACTGGTCAAGAGGTCGTTGCAGGTTCTGGTGAACAAGGCATGGTTGGCGTGAGCGGCTCTGGCGTGCCGATTGGCTACTACAAAGATCCTGAAAAATCAGATCGGACTTTTAGAAGTTTTGACGGCGTTCGTTACAGTTTCCCTGGAGACATGGCGGTTGTTGAAGCCGACGGAACGATCACTCTGCTGGGTCGCGGTTCCAACTGCATCAATACTGCAGGCGAAAAGGTTTTTCCCGAAGAAGTGGAAGAAGCCGTCAAAACCCATGATGTGGTGGCGGACTGTTTAGTTTTCGGAATCCCCGATGAGCGCTTTGGACAACGCGTGGTTGGTGTGGCCTCGGTGAACCCCGGAGAGCGTGTTCCTACTGGAGAAGAAGTCATCGCCTACACGAAAACTAAACTTTCAAGTTATAAGGTTCCCAAGCAACTCGTATTCGTGACAACGGTACCGCGCGCCCCGAATGGAAAAGCAGATTATGGGACAGCGCGTACTTTGTTCGAAGAATCACAAGGATCGTCTCAGGCATGACTACTTTTGAATCCGAAATCGGCGTACAACGCAGCACAGGCCCCTCCGTCCAGGACCTTTTGGCCGCTGATTCGCGTCAGGTCCCATTGTCTTTGACCGATCATTCTTATGTGCCTCAAGGCAAGGCCGATGTCCCCAAACTGCGCTACACCTCGCACGAGTTCGCCGCTTTAGAAAATGAGTACATGTGGACTCGGACTTGGCAGATGGCATGCACTCTCGATGAATTGGCGCAACCAGGCGATCATGTCGTCTATGACGTGGCTGATCAATCGCTGATTGTGACGCGTACAAAAGATGGATCAATCAAGGCTTTCCATAATTCATGTCTGCACCGTGGAACAAAGTTGCGAGTTGAGGATGGACGAGTGGCTTCTTTTCGCTGTCCATTTCATGGTTGGCGTTGGGATCTCAATGGCGAATTAGCAGAGATCCCTGCGCAATGGGATTTCCCCCAAGTGTTACACGAGAGTGAGACTGATCTACCCCAGGCCTTAGTCGCCGTTTGGTGTGGATTTGTTTTCGTCAACCTTGATCCTGAGGCGATGCCATTTGAAAAAGTTGCCGACAAACTCATTGAGCATTTCGGTCGCGACTTCAATATGGAAAATCGTTATAAGGCTTTTCATGCGGTCAAGGAGGTTCCCGCTAACTGGAAGGTGTGCATGGAGGCCTTTGCCGAGGGGTACCACGTGATCGCCACGCATCCACAGATTCTCGAATTCGCGGGTGACACCAACAGTGAATATTCCATTTGGGCAGACTCGCCATATGTGACGCGCTTCATCAACGGCTTCGGCATCCAAAGTCCGCATCTTGGTGATCTCAGCGAGCAACAGGTAGCAGACGCCTATTTAGCTTTTTCGGCTCGTTCAGCGCGCGGGTCAGTCGAAGTGCCCGATGGGTCATCGGCACGCGAAGTGGTAGCCGAGATTTTCCGATCGGTGATGGGTCCGATATACGGCAAAGATCTTTCCAACGTTTCTGATTCAGAAATGCTTGACGCGCACTTGTATCACTTGTTCCCAGCCTTCGCTCCATGGGCCGGCGTGGGACAATCACTGACGTATCGTTGGCGGCCCGGCCCGACGCCTGACACTTGCTACATGGATGTTTTACGCATGATGCCGGTTCCTGATGGTCAGGAGCGGCCTGCTCCTGCTCCTATTCAACGCCTCAGGCTCGAGCAGTCATGGAAAGAAGCCGAAGGGATGACAGGATTAGCCGATGTCTTTGAACAAGACATGGCCAACTTGCCTAAGGTCCAACTGGGGCTCAAGATCACCGCCAAGAATGCCAAGAAGGGTGTCAGTTTTGGTCTGTATCAAGAGGCACGGATGCGCCTCATCCATCGTCACATTGATCAGTGCATCATTGACGGTTTGAATGCTGACCATCGGGACATCAGTGAATTGACGCCGTTCATTACGCCACCAGGTTGATGGAGTTGGCATAAAAATGTTGACAGAAAATTGGGCCACCTTGTGGGAAGCGTTGGCAGCATCGCAGCCGGATCATGTTGCAGTTGTGATTGGCGATATACATATCCGCTGGCGGGATCTTGACGAGCGGGCTTCGCGTATCGCCGCTCTTTTTGACTCCTACGGGGTTGGTCATGATGCCAAAGTTGGACAACTGCTATATAACTGCCCAGAATATTTAGAGACCGCCTATGCCTCATTCAAAGTTCGCGCCAGCACGGTCAATGTCAATTTTCGGTATAAAGCACCTGAGATCATTCATGTTTTGGCAGATTCTGGCGCAACGGTATTGGTGTATCACGCCGCATTTCGTGATGTAGTGCGCGAGGCGCGCCCGTCACTGCCAAAGGTGCGCCTGTTTTTGCAGATAGACGGCGGTGATGAGGGCGAACTTCTTGACGGTGCTGTTGACTACGCGCGAGCCATTGAAACATTTTCGCCAATGGCACCAATTGTGCGATCAGGAAATGATTCCTTATTGCTGTACACCGGGGGAACAACAGGATTACCTAAGGGTGTTGTCTGGAGCCACACTGGCCTGTTCGGGGCCTTAGCTTTTACGGGGTATGCATCGATGGGTTTGCCATTGCCCGAAACGGTGTCCGATGTGGCACGAGTCGCTAGTGAACTAAACGGTGCAGGTAAAAGCCCAGTGAACATGACTGCACCTCCGCTGATGCACGGGACAGCAATGTTTTTGGCTTTTTCAACTTTTGTACTTGGTGGCACGGTCGTACTTCTTGGTGGGAGACGTTTTGATGCCGCTGAGCTTCTGCGTTTAGTTCAGCGTGAAAGGGTTTCTCAACTCTCCATTGTCGGAGACGCATTTGCTCGCCCAATTGTTGAAGAACTGAAACGTGCAGAGTTATCGGGACAGCCCTACGATCTTTCCAGTCTGAGCCGCATAGTTTCTACGGGCGCGACCTTGTCCTCAGAGATGAAAAGCGCCCTCATGGAGCGAGCAGCTCAAGCAGTTGTGATGGACATGATCGGGGCATCTGAGGGTGGGCCATTTGCAGTGGCAATGACAATGCCTGGTCAAGACCCAGTGGCAACTGCCGCATTTATGGCGACTCCCAATACGTCCTTATTTGACCCGCAAACGTGGGAGAAGATTCCCTTTGGAAGTGGTCGCAACGGAGTTCTCGCGGCTGCGGGAGCAATGCCCGACGGATATTTTGGTGATGCAGAAAAAACAGCACAGACATTTCGGATGATTGAAGGTGTGCGGTACACGATTCCGGGTGACTATGCGGAAATCGATGAAGATGGCACTGTGCATCTTCTCGGACGTGGCTCGGTGTGTATTAACACGGGTGGAGAAAAGGTCTACCCCGAAGAAGTTGAAGTAGCGGCCCGTTCACACCCGAACGTTGTTGATTGCGTCGTCGTTGGATTGCCTGACACCCGCTTCGGGGAAATTATCACCTTGGTGGCAGAGCGTTTGGGGGAGATTTCTGAGACTGAAGTGATCGAGCACGTCAAGAAACTTTTAGCAACCTACAAAGCGCCACGCCGAGTTATCTTCGTTGATCAGGTATACCGAAGTCCGTCCGGTAAGGCGGATTATCGCTGGGCTAAAGAAATAGCGAGCGCCTAGTCAAACGCAGAACTGGCTTTGAAATCGCTTCCGTATACAGGGGCCGATTTGCTGATGAGATGCTTGCGGCTGACAGCTGACTTGAGTCCGTATTTGCCCAACAGTTCACGCATGTTGTGATAGTTCGGGTGATCAAAATGGGCGGCTAAAGTTTCCGCGTTCTCCCAAAGTTCATACACCTGAATGTGATCGGCGATGCATGGATCGGCGGCGAAGCAGTACACCAAGCAGCCAGGCTCTTCATCGCGTGTTGCTTGTTGATATTTCACTGATTCGGCGACGGCAGCGTCACGGACGGCAGGTTCGTTGAGGTAAATGGATGCTTCAATCGCAATAAGGCTCATGACTCACACATTATTGCTTAGGTGCCTTCAATCCTGTGTCGAGCAGTCCCAAGCCGTAATCTGAAGACACGCTGAGAAAATCAGATGAGCAAAGGAATACAGATGTTTGCAGCATTGATCACTGGCAAGAACAAGGTAGAGATGATCGAGTTTCCTGAACCATCTCCAGCATCGTCAGGAGTGGTGGTCGACATCGCGTATTGCGGTATCTGCGGTACGGATATCCACGCCTACCAATCGGGAGCACCGTATAACCCAGCTATCTGCGGACATGAATGGTCTGGAACTCTCAGCGCAGTCGGTGCCGAAGTTAAATCTTTCAGCGAGGGCGATCGCGTTGTTGTTGCGGTGGCTCCAGCATGTGGCCAGTGTGCCCCGTGTCGGGCTGGTCAGGCTGATCGTTGTTTCGTTTCGTTTATGTCCGCCCTCGGTCGCGATGCCATGGCTCCTAAGCATGGTGGCTTCGCTCCACGGATCGCTGTCAGTGCATCGCGTATTGTCAAAACCAATCCTGCTTTGAGCGATATTCAGGCCGCTCAAGTTGAGCCGACAACTGTGGCTTTTCATGCAGTGCGTCGCAGTGGGATTCGCTTGGGAGATATAGCCGTCGTACAAGGTGCTGGACCGATTGGGCTGGGTGCCATGCAGTGGGTCAAGGCCGCCGGCGCTGGAGTGGTCATCGTGATTGAACCCAATGAGCAGCGACGCGCCATTGCTCTTGAACTAGGAGCCCATTATGCAGTCGCCCCCGGAGTGGCAGCGGACGAACTGGTGAAAGAACTCTCGCATGGTCTTGGCGCTGACATCGTCTATGAATGTGTCGGTCGCCCGTTTGCGGTGCAAAGCGCTGTTGATTTGGCGCGGCGTGGAGGTTCGATGTGCCTCATAGGGTTGGCAGATCAAGAGGCGTCAATCTCTCCTGTGCAGTGGCTGATGAAAGAGATTTCTGTGACCGCAGCATTGGCCTATAACCATGAAGAGTTTGAAACGTGTATGGGCATGATCGCCGATGGCCGCTTTCGCACAGAACCATTGCATTCAATGACGATTGGCCTGGCTGGCTTGGACTCAAGTCTGGCCGATCTGGCAAGTGGCACGTCAACAAATATGAAGATTTTGGTTGACCCGCGTATCTAGTGCTCTAAGCGGGTTCGCGAACCCCAGCCTCGCGCATCAGCGAGGCATCTTGTTGGTGAAAACGGCCAGTGCCACCGAGCGTGGTCGCGCCCGCATCAACGACCAAAGTATGTCCGGTGACATACCGCGCTTCTTCGCTGGCGAGATAGACCGCAGCGTTTGCAATATCTTCTGGCAATCCTGCGATGCCAAGAAGTGAGGTTTTAGCGATGTGAGCCGTGGCCGTCTCGATCGCACTGGCGTCTCCTGTCATGACGGCTGACGTCATTGCCGTAGCCGTATTGCCGGGAGAGATGGCGTTGACTCGAATGCCGTGCTGCGCTAACTCTGAGGCAACTGATTTGGTGATACCGATGACAGCATGTTTACAAGCCGTATAACAATGTGGTCCGAGTCCTCCGAGGATTCCTGCAGTACTTGAGGTGGAAATAATGACGCCACTACCTTGAGCAATCATCTGGGGCGAAGCATGCTTCATACCGAAGTAGACACTGTTCAACAAGATCGCCACTGTGCGGTTCCAATGATCGGTATTGGTTTCGCTAATGCGTCCAACGGCGCCGACAATCCCAGCGTTGTTGAACATGATGTCCAAGCGACCGAATTCGCTGACCGCCAATTGAATTGCCGCGGCCACGTGGTCTTCAACCGCAACATCAGTATGAATGAAACGCGTGTTAGGACCCAGTTCTTTAGCGAGAGCGTGTCCTGGAGCATCTTGTAGATCGGCGATGATGACGCGCGCCCCTTCTTCGATGAAGCGCCGCACCGAACCTTCACCTATTCCGCTGGCCCCACCAGTGATAACAGCAACTTTTCCCTCTAGTCGACCTTGAGTTCCCATGACTCTCCTTGATAATTGTGCGATGCTTATCCGCATGTCCCAACATAATGCGCGAGCGCTAGGTGCTGGCGAGTTTGACATCGCTGCTGTGGTGCGCGCCATCAGGGCGACGGGTACCCAGGTGCCGTGGTCGATTGAAGCACCGAGCACAGTTGGCTGGGCAAATCCTGAGGTCCATATCGCTGCTTTGGCCACTGGTATGCGAAAGTTTATGTGATGGATGAAGAGATGGGTCATGAGTACAAACTCAGTCGCTTACGGATGCAAGAGATTGCTCAAGGTTTGAGTGACGAGGATTCGCACAGGATTGTTCCGGCCTGTCCCGAGTGGACGGTGAAAGATCTTTTCTCCCATGTCACGGGTTTGGCCGCGGATCTTGGTGGCGGCAAAGGTCCGACGGGAGATACGCAGGTGTGGGTTGATGCCCTCGTGAGCGATCGCCGAGAGAGGACTCTGTCAAGTGTGGTTGACGAATGGAATGAAGTGGCGCCTGCATTTGAAGCGATGATTGATTCAATGCCCAAGCGCTTGTGGACATTAACTTATGACACTGTCGTCCACGAACATGATCTTCGTAATGCCGTTCGCCAACCTGGTCAACGGGATTCAAGTGGCGTCAAAATGTCGGCGGTGCTGGGTCTCAAACTCGTCAAAGGTGACCTTGCGACAAAGTCCTTGCCTGCGTTTTGCGCGGTGATTGATGGCGTCGAACACATCGTCGGTGAGGGCGCTCCAGCGCTGACGTTGACAGCTTCAGCTTTTGAAACTTTACGACTTCTAGGAAGTCGGCGGACCGACAGTGAAATGCGCCAGGCCGACTTTGTCGGTGATTTCGATGGTTTGTGGAGCGGGATTACTCACATGAGTCTTCCCAAGGTGAGTCTCGGGGAGTAGTTCGCCTACGATAGGGCGGGTTATTCACAAGAGCATCAATTGATGATCACGATCAGGAGAAACGCAATGGGTCAGTTCACAGGTAAGACAGTTCTCATCACAGGAGCCTCCTATGGGCTTGGCGAGGGTTTCGCTGAAGGTTTCGCCAAAGAGGGAGCGGATCTCATCTTGACCGCTCGTAGCACAGAGATGCTGGAAGTGGTAGCCACGCGTTGTCGTGGCTTGGGCTCAAAAGTGACTGTGCTGACTGGTGATGTTTCGGTTGAAGCCGATGTGGTGCGCGTCGTGACGACTGGTATTAAAGAGCACGGCAAGATTGATGTTTTGATTAACAATGCTGGTGTCGGTGACATGCGCGGTATTTCGCCTGAGCACTACGACATGGCGACATGGAATTGGATCATCTCCGTTGACCTCAATGGTGCTTTCATGTACATGCGTGAAGTTGGTCGTCATATGTTGGAACGTCAGAGCGGCAACATCGTCAATATCTGCTCGATCATGGGCAGTGGCGCCAATGAGTCAAACATCATTGCCTACACGGCGGCCAAAGGTGCCTTGCGCAACCTCACTCAGCAACTTGGTTGTGAGTGGGCGGATCGCGGTGTGCGCGTGAACGCTGTGTCTCCCGGATTTATCATCACCGAAATGGTGCGTCCCGCTCTTGAAGCACTCGGCATGGACAAGTGGATTGCCAGCCGAACTCCGATGCGACGAGTCGGTGAACTAGAAGAAATTGTTGGGCCTGTGATGTTCTTGGCCTCTGATGCAGCGAGTTACATCACTGGTCATGATCTCTTGGTTGATGGTGGAACGAATGCCTCTAACGGCACGTATCAGATTCCTCCGATTCACCATGAGTGGAATAAGGAGACAGCGGGCAAAGTTGGCGCCGGTTATCCAGGAATCGTGCCCCGACCTGACTGGTATCAGGCTTTGGAATTAGGAATTCCTGGACTGCATTACCCTCTTCCCGAGGCCTAAAAACCCTGCTTATTTCAAGAGGTCTGCGACGTGATGATCACGCATTGCCGATTGTGCACGCTTGATCACTTCAGTCCACAGCGCCATGGCGCGCTCGCTTGATGAGTCAAGAGTGCCGACAGCGAACACTGGAATAATCCAACTGTAGAGAACGCCCACCCGGTAATCCTCTAAGAATTGTTCAAACGGATATGTGGTGACTCCATTGGCCACGAGTTCATCGTGGTATCCCTTAAGTAGCGCCCCTTCATGCTCCTTACGGACATCAATCGGCAAACTCTGGCTCATCAAGTAAGCAACGTCGTACGCTCCGCCGCCCTTGCTGCTGGTCTGGAAGTCAATCATAAAGACATCGTCGCCATCGCCGAAAAAGAGATTGTCCAAACGGTAATCAAAGTGCACAATCGTGTTAGGCATTGCAGCAAATCGATCAAGCAGTTGATGAACATTGCTACCGAACTGTTCCATCAGCGGAACCATGTCGGCGTCAACAGCGTGGGAGAAGACTTGCAGGAACCCTGGAAGCGACTGCTCGTAAATGGTCGCTCCGATTTTCATTCCTTCGCCGTTGATCGGAGGCATCCATTCAAATGCATCAAGGCGTGGTGACTCCCAAAACTCGGCGTGCAGACGGGCCACGGTCTTGAGCGCATTCATGGCATCTTTCGCATTGACTCCTACTGACTGATCACCAACGCGCAGATGTCCGAGATCTTGAAGCAGCAACACATAGTTGTCGGTGTCATACTCGGCCGAGACTGAATACGCCTGGGGCACGACGCTCAGTTGGGGAGCGATTTCTAAATAGAAACGCGCTTCGCGTTCAAACACTCGAGCCGGCCCGAGCATGCCACGAATCATGGGATCTTGAGTCGGAATCTTGCAGATAATAAGCGCAGGCCCGTCTCCACCTAAATAAGTCACGGCAAGGCGCCCGACCTCACCCATGAAGCCGATGCCGGCGCCCATATTTTGTGCTTCAACAGTGGCCACTGATGTTGCGGCTGTTATCGCTCCACTGCTTCGCAGCATGGTGGTCAGCCACTGCGCTGTGACTGAGGCGGTTGTAGTTGGCAATGTGGTCATGAGTTTTCTCCTAATCGGGGTGATGCTGTAAAGCGGTTGGGTGAAAATGCTGGCTGGATGATTTCTTTAGTATCCCAATCATGGGTTAAGGCGCGATGTGCGATACGCCAATCGCCAGCACGACACTCAAAGCGATCAAAATATCGCCCGCCAAACTTTTCTAAAAACTCGCCATCGGCACCTCGTACTCGGTGCCACGCTAAGACTTGGGTCTCGACGTTGGCGAGAGTCGATGAGATAAAATCAATTGTCGGAACTCCACAGAAGTGCGTGGTTGAGATTGCATACGTGCGAAGTTTTTTCGTGACAAGCGTGGCAAAATCACTCCCCAAACCGACGAAACTACCGTGGTCGTCGGTGCCGTCTGGGTGATAAACAGAGGTCACTAAATCTGCGTCACAGCGGTCGATGCCGTGGCAGTAGTCCATAATGCAGCGTTGAATGGCGCGGGTTGCCACATCTGCCTCGGCGGTTGAGAGTGGGCCATTGACAGCGTCAGAAGTCGTCATGCGTTCAGATTACAGAGTTCGCAGAGTTAATTGACCGTCGGGTAAGTTTTCTCAGGGCGGGGCAACTAAGGTCGCCTGTGAAGGTTTAACGAATCAGGTTTGGTTCAAGACAGGGGAGAAGCACATGACTCAAGTACCGGTCACTGAAGGGGTCTTTACATGGCCTTCGCAGACGCCCCAATTGATCGGCAGTCGTTGCGTGGAGTGTGGGAATCACATGTTCCCCGTGCAGTCTGGATGCCCAAAGTGCAGTTCAGATTCAACGGAAGAGGTTCTGCTGGGTCGTAAGGGAACTCTTTGGACATGGACCGTGCAGGGTTATCCGCCAAAGTCTCCTCCTTACGCTGGCAATGTCGACCCAAAGACTTTTCAAGCCTTCGGTGTTGGTTATATCGAGTTACCAGGTCAGATTAAAATCGAGGCGCGTTTGACCGAGTCTGATCCCTCAAAGTTGAAGATCGGTATGGAGATGGAGATGGTTCTCGTACCTCTCAATACTGATGAAGCAGGTAATGAAGTCGTCACTTTTGCATTCGCTCCAGTGGCCTGAAATTTTCGTCATTTTGAAATCACTACCGAAAAAAATAGGAGAATCCCATGAGTATTGAAGTGGCAATTGTAGGAATTGGAATGCACGAATTTGGTCGCACCGAAGGTGTTTCGGGTATGGATCAAGGTGTTATCGCTGTGCGCCGTGCCTGTGCTGACGCTGGGTTGAAGTGGGACGACATGCAGTTCGCCTTTGGCGGCTCGCAGGCCGCAGGTGCTGCTGACACGATGGTCTCTCAATTGGGACTCACAGGTTTGCAGTTCATCAATGTGGCCAATGGTTGCGCAACAGGTGGATCGGCTTTGTTCTCTGCCTACAACACCATTCGATCCGGTGTCTTTGATGTCGGTATCGCTATTGGTTTCGACAAGCATGAGCGTGGCGCGTTCCGCATTAATACCAAGGGCGCCGGTTTGGGCGACTGGTACGGAGCATCCGGCTTGGCACTAACGACACAGTTTTTTGGTATGAAGATCAATCGCTACATGCACGAGTACGGAATTACTCAAAGCAGTTTGGCAAAGGTTTCCGAAAAGGCTTTCCGCAATGGTGCACAAAACCCAATGGCATGGCGACGTAAGCCAATCTCGGAACAAGAAGTTCTTGATTCGGCGATGCTCTCCTATCCCTTGACGCAGTACATGTTCTGCTCACCAGGTGAAGGTGGAGTGGCCCTCGTTTTGGCTCGCGCCGATAAGGCCCATTTGTACACCGATAAGCCGATCTATCTCAAGGCTGCTGCTGTGCGCAGTCGTCGCTTCGGAAGTTTTGAAGTGTTAGCACCGTCGATTGCGCTTGAGCACAATGCTGGTCCAACAGTGGACGCTTCAAAGGCTGCTTTTGAAATGGCCGGTATCGGTCCAGAAGATATTGATGTCGCTCAACTGCAAGACACAGAGTCCGGTGCCGAGATCATGCATATGGCGGAGAATGGTTTTTGTGAGCACGGTGAGCAGGAGTTCATGATCCAGGCAGGGGAGACCGAAATCGGTGGCAAGTTCCCCGTGAATACCGATGGTGGTTGCTTGGCCAATGGTGAACCTGTCGGCGCATCTGGTTTGCGCCAGGTCTACGAAAATGTTCTGCAGTTGCGCGGACAGGCCGGCGCTCGTCAAGTCCCTAATGATCCAAAGGTGGCCTACACGCATGTTTACGGGGCACCTGGTATTTCAGGGGTCACCATTTTATCTCGCTAAGTATTTCCTTTGGAGGCATAGTAAATGGCAGTTTTGACCAAGACATACGCTGACATTCGTGCCAGCGATATAGCCCTCATCGACGAAGAACGAAGTGTGAGTTGGGCAGAACTAGATCAACGGGTCAATGGATTAATCAACGGGTTGCGTCAAGCAGGTTTGAAAACTGGCGACACTGTGGCTGTCGTTGCTGGCAATCAATGTGAGTGGTTCGAAATTGCTCAAGCTTGTGCCCATGGCGGTTGGACTTATGTGCCCGTGAACTGGCATTGGGTGGCTGATGAGTTGGCCTATGTGTATGAAGACGCCAATGCTGTAGCCGTATTAGTTGACCAAAGTTTTGAAGCCACAGTTTTGACGGCGCTCAAAGATGAGCGTGGTCGCAGTGTCAAGTTGATTGTCGGCATTCACACCGCTAGCGATTCATCAGCGCGATCAGATTCCCGTTTCGTGGACTATGAGGCGGTGATTTCATCGGGTGGTAGCGACGAACCAACTGATCAAATGCTCGGCGGTCCAATGTTCTACACATCGGGAACGACGGGGCGACCAAAAGGTGTGCGCGGAGCACTGTCGGGTGGATTATCAATCACGCCAGACTTTATGCAATTAGTCGCCGCCGGCTTCTCCCAATTTCTGCCGATTCCCGGGCGCACGATGTTGTGTGGTCCCTTCTACCACTCGGCTCAATGGGCATTTTCGTTCTTGCCGATGATCGGTGGCTCTGCGGTTGTGATGCAACACAAGTATGACTCGGCGGCGATGCTGGAAATGGTTGACCGCTATTCATGCACCAATGTGCATTTGGTGCCGACTCAAATGAAGCGCCTTCTTGACTTGCCTGACTCAGTCAAAGAGAGTTTTTCCGGCACCTCATTATCTACTGTTTGGCACGGTGCCGCTCCATGCCCGCCTGCTGTTAAACGTGGTCTCATTGAATGGTGGGGACCCAAAATCACGGAGTACTACGGCAGCACAGAAGGTTCCATCATTTCCACAGTTTCATCGACGGACTGGCTGGCAAAAGGTGGCAGTGTCGGCAAGCCACTTGAGACAGTTGAAGTGATCATCGTTGATGACGCCGGTGCAAGAGTCCCGCAGGGCGCACCCGGAACGTTGTATTTCAAAAACAAGATGGGCAATGACTTCAGTTATCACAATGATGAAGCGAAAACGCGCGAATCACATTTGGAACCTGGTGTCTTCACAACGGGCGATATCGGATATCTCGATGCTGATGGTTTTCTCTGGTTATCGGATCGAAAAATTGACATGATTATTAGTGGCGGAGTGAATATCTATCCAGCGGAAATTGAAGGAGTCATTGCTGCACTCTCTGAAGTTGAAGATGTCGCCGTCATTGGCGTTCCCGATGAGGAGTTCGGTGAAAGCGTCAAGGCATTAGTGCAACTCGCCGACGGAATCATTGCCTCCCCAGAGATTTCAGAGATCATCATTAAGCATTGTCGTGAATTTCTGGCCGGTTACAAGAGGCCGCGGTCCATTGAATTTATTGCTCATATCCCGCGCACAGGAACTGGGAAAATTCAAAAGCAACCATTACGGGCTCCGTTTTGGGAAGGTCACGAGCGTCGCATGTAGCGACAGAGATGAGAATAAGGACTATGTCCGGAGTTGATTACAGCCGTTGTTATCACCAAGGAATTCGCGTGGCGAATCTTGATCAAGCCATGACCGAGTTGGGCGCTTCTTTGGGTGTCACATGGTGCGAGGTTCAAGAGCGCACGCAGCAGGTGTGGACGCCGCAAGATGGAGGACAAACGATTCCGTTACGTTTTACGTACTCCTCGGAGGGGCCACAGCACATAGAACTGCTGGAAGGAGCTCCAGGATCCATCTGGGATGGTCGACAAAATCCGGGACTTCACCACGTTGGCGTTTGGTCTGATGATGTTGCCGGGCAAACTCAGGCACTAGTCGCCGCAGGTTGGACTCTGGCTATGGCGCAGGCTCCACCCGACAAGGGTTACGGAGCATTCACCTATGTGCAACCGCCGAGTGGGTTGATCGTTGAGTTGGTGTGGAGCGCGCTCAAGCCAATGTTTGATCGTTGGTTCGCTGGCGGACCGTTGGGCTGAACATCGTTTGTCTAGCCCCACTCAAGATGGAGTTCATTCAAAGCGCGTAAGACAAAACCTGGCATATGCGAGAAGTCGTTTTTGTTGGGAGCTATGCGAAGATTAGGTAGTCGATCAAGAATTGCGTTTAATGCCAACGTTTGTTCAAGTCGCGACAATCCGCTTCCAGGACAATGGTGCTCCCCGAGTGAAAAAGCCATATGGCGCTTCGAATTCTTGCGCTCAAGGTCCACCTCGTCAGCGTCGGGGAACATCCGCTCGTCACGATTCGCCGCTGCATAACGAATGTGCACCGTGGCCCCCTTGGCAATAGCGACACCGTCGATGTCGGTGTCGGCAGCCACGACCCGGTAGAGGCCCTGCGTGGGTGATTCCAAACGCAGAGCTTCCTCGATGAATTGTTCAACTAATGAGCGATCATCGCGAACACGGGCGTATAAACCTGGTTGGCGAAGCAGAATCCACAATGCCGACGTAATGGCGAAGGTGGTCGTTTCATTCCCACCAATATATAAATGATCAACGATGGTGATGATTTCGTGATCAGACAATGGGCGTTCACCGTTATAGGTTGCGTTGACGAGTCCTGAGATGACATCGTCACCTGGTTGCTGGCGCTTCTGTGCAATGGTGGCGTAGATGTAATGCTGAAATTCAACGATTTGTTCAGCCACCCAGAACTCTTGTTCAACAGACAAAGGACCGCTGAAGGGAAGAACCCAAGCAGAGGACCATTTCTTTAGTTGTGGAATATCTTGCGCGGGAAAACCCAAGATTCGAGTAATGGCTTGCACGGGAA
Source organism: Actinomycetes bacterium (assembly GCA_037147055.1). Lineage (GTDB taxonomy): Bacteria > Actinomycetota > Acidimicrobiia > Acidimicrobiales > Ilumatobacteraceae > Casp-actino8. The sequence goes on along the minus strand of JBAWVW010000023.1, from coordinate 4,350 downwards.
GCGGAAGAGCAAAGGCTTCAACGATTTCCACTGTGCCACCAGAACTGATTCCCGGACCAGCAAACTTGTCAATCAGATCGCGGATAGTTGATTCAATGAAGGACTGCCAATGCTTGGAACCCTCGGTATCAAAGTAATGATCAACTATGTCACGAAATTGACGATGCTCGGGAGGATTTGTGGACAATGGAGTAATCCGTGGCCATCCCTTGGTTTCGTAGACCTCGCGGGCAACACCAGTGCGAGCCGCAGTTGATCCCGTGCGAAAAATCTCTTGGTGGCGAAGGACATGCAGAACGTCGCTGTAACGAGTGACGACATATACATTCGTGCCAGGCATTTGGTACACCGGTTCCTCGTCGCGTAACAGGCGATAGGTCGGATACCAGTCCTCTTGAGTCTCAGGCGAGTACAGATTGATTTCATCGGTCATGATTCTTGTTCCCCCATGCAAAGTTACTCGCTGCGCCTCCCGTAATCAGCGAGCGGGAGGAAGGCAATACGATTGCGCTATGACAACTTCCAGCGGATTCTCAGCCTCTTCAACGACAGACGAAGTTTTGAACGGTATAGACCTGAGCGGCAAGCGATATCTCGTCACGGGTGCATCTGGAGGACTAGGCCTTGAGACATCTCGGGCGTTAGCCGCCCGGGGAGCCACAGTGGTGATGGCGGCGCGCAATGCGTCGAAGAATGAAGCAGCGATTGTGGCAATCAAAGAACAGCATCCGCAAGCCCGCCTAGAAACCTTAACAATCGAACTGGGTTCGCTGGCTTCGGTCCGAACGGCAGCATCTGAATTTGTCGCTCGTGGCGTACCTCTCCATGGCCTCATCTTGAATGCGGGGATCATGGCGACTCCTCAGGAAAAAACAATCGATGGCTTTGAGAGTCAGTTCGGAGTTGACCATCTTGGCCACTTCTTGTTGGCTCGTGAATTGTTGCCGCTCTTGGTTCAGTCGGCTCCCGCACGAGTCATTGTTTTGAGTTCGGCAGGGCATCGTGCCGGTGATATTGATCTAGCCGACTACAACTTTGAAAAGCGCGCCTACGAACCATTTCTTGCATACGGCGCGGCGAAGACCTGCAATGTCCTTCATGCTGTCGGCATTGATCAGCGTTATCGCGATCAAGGCGTCCGTGCCTTCGCAGTTCATCCTGGTGTGATTGCTACTGAACTGAGTCGTTATATGACTCCTGAGGTATTGACAAGTTTGATTGAACGCCTGAGCGAGCGACCCACAGCAATGGCTTGGAAAACGCCCGAGCAAGGGGCGGCGACATCGGTGTGGGCGGCGACGTCACCGCTCTTGGATGACCGTGGCGGCGAATACTGTGAAGATTGCAACGTCTCGCCGATCGTGGACAATGACTCTCAAGCCGACATCGGCGTGGTGCGTCGGGCTATGGATAGCGATCGGGCAGCCCAATTATGGACACTCAGCAATGATCTTGTCGGCTGAAACCGCAAGGCGTCACTGATGGCCACGATTCTCGCCCACATCACAGTCATTGCTGGATGTGAAGAGCGCTTCGAGGCCATTGCCAAAGATCTCTTTCGCGCCAGTCATGCCCACGAGCAGGGACTTCTCCGCTATGAATACTGGCGCGGAGCCGAGCCGCAGACTTATTACACTTTGCTGTCTTTTTCTGATTTCTCGACCTTCATCGCCCACCAAACGAGTGAGCATCATGAGACTGCCTCACCTCTGATTGGGGCCGTGGTGGCCGATTTGCGCTTGGAATGGGTAGACCCCATACAGGGGGCCTCAGAATTACCGAGTACTGATGCACAGGACTTGGGTGATCCATTAGATAAGTTAACGCAGGTATATGCGAAGCGCTTTCGGGCGGAAGTTGCGCAGTGGTGGTTGTCATTGCGCCGAGAAATTTCATAAAAAACACAACGACAATGGGGGATAGAAATGACTGACATGCTTGACAATCCAGCAGCCGAAAAAACACCTTGGTTTCTTGCTGGTAACTATGCACCGGTATTCAACGAAGTCACCGACACAAATTTGCGGGTCACAGGATCGATTCCAAAAAGCCTGAGTGGCTTATACGTTCGCAATGGTTCAAATCCCAAGAGTGGCACAGCCGGACACTGGTTCTTCGGGGACGGAATGGTGCACGGTATTCGCATTGAATCGGGCGATGCAAAGTGGTATCGCAACCGTTATGTGCGTACGCCAAAATTAGCTAAGGGTCTCGATGCCATGGACATGGAAGCCATGTTCGATCCAACAGCGAGCGCTGCGAATACTCATGTTCTCGGTCACGCTGGTCGCATTTGGGCTCTTGAAGAAGGTCACCTTCCTTGGGAACTGACTCCAGAATTGGAAACCATTGCCTGCGATGACTTCGGTGGAAAACTGAAGACTGCCTTCACAGCTCATCCGAAACTGTGCCCAGAAACAAATGAACTTCATTTCTTCGGATATGGCGCAGTTTCTCCGTTCCTCACCTATCACGTGCTAGATGCCAAGGGTCAACTTGTGCACACCGCTGATATCACAGTTCCACAGGGAACGATGATGCACGACTTCATGATCACTCGCGATCATGCGATCTTCATGGACTTGCCAGTTGTTTTCAATCTTGACAAAATTGAACAGGGACTTCCACCTATCGGCTGGGATGACAACTACGGCGCGCGAATCGGCATTATGCCGCGCATGGGAACTGATAAGGATGTGCGTTGGTTCAACGTTGACCCTTGCTACGTCTTCCACCCACTCAATGCCTATGTCGATGGTGATGAAGTTATCTGTGATGTTGGTCGTCATGCTTCAATGTGGCGCGGATCAATGGACAGTTTCGAGCCTTGCTACATGCACCGTTGGGCCTTCAATATGAAGACTGGCGCCGTCCGCGAAACTCAGATGGATGATTGGGCCCATGCGTTCCCGCGAGTTGATGACCGTGTGGTTGGTTTGAAGCATCGTTACGGGTGGGTTGCAGGTTCACGACCCGGTGGATCTGGTGCGATGGGTGAACCCGGAGTTGTGGCGCGTTACGACATGACCGATGGTTCCAAGACAATGCATGATTTCGGTGCACACTCACATCCTGGCGAGTTTGTATTTGTCAAGGACTCTGATAGCGCCGCTGAAGATGAGGGTTGGGCAATGGGCTTTGTCTATGACGATGCCAATGACTCAACAGATTTGGTCATCTTGGATGGCACAGATTTGTCCAAGCCGGCAGTTGCGCGAGTGCACTTGCCACAACGCGTCCCATTCGGCTTTCACGGCAGTTGGATTGACGACTCAACGATGTAGCAGTGGGCGGACATCGTTTAGCGATGTTCACTTAACGATCGAACATAGGCGTAAAACTCTGTGAGGCGCTGCGAACCTTCGTACATCTCAATGAAATGACCTAGGTCTTTTCGGGCATCGCAGAATACAAACTCTTGGCCACCATTCGTGCGTGCGCGCAATAACAACGGCCAGCCTTTGGTCTGACACCATTCCACAGCGTCATCGAGATTTTCAACAATAAACGCTAAGTGGTGCACGCCAGAGCCGACAGGACCTAATGGTGGTGTGTGCTCGCGCACTAGCTCAACCATGATCTCGCCCCACCAACCGTAGGCCGAGGAATGATCAAAGGATGCAGGTTTGCCGTTGACCTGACAGGTCGATAGTTCAATGTGATGAGCAAAAACGAATGGACCAGCACCGGTTTTTTCAGCGAAGTTAGCGGCTATCTTTTCGAGTGTTTCGGTTCCTGTTGCGCTGTAGGCAATTTGTACCGCTCGTCCGAGTGTTGACATCTTCATAGCGTGGCACAAACGACTACAGTCTGAGCGAGGTAGAAGGAGTAACAATGTCCGATTCACAATCTATTGAAGGGCATTCGCCCGAAAAGACGGCTCAGATGCTCGCTGATCGGGCGGCCATTGTTGATCTCACACATCGCTACTGCTGGGCTTTAGATACTCATGACTGGGAAGATTTGGATTCAGTCTTTACGCAGGATGCCTGTGGCGATCTTTTGGCCGATGTCGTGGGTCGTGAGGCAATAAAGACTCGGGTGCGGACCGCACTCACCCCACTGCACCAGACTCAACATCTGGTAGCAAATCATCAAATCATTCTCAATGGGGACACTGCGACATGTCGCTGTTATCTGCAGGCCCAACATGTGCGCGTGAAGGATGCTGGCGGTGACAACTTCATCATCGCTGGTCGTTATGAAGATGAACTCATTCGTACACCTGAGGGTTGGCGGATTTCATTTCGCCGTTTGGTCGTTATGTGGACACAAGGCAGACTGACTTAGTTGACGTAGTTGATCTTCAGCGTTCAACGTAGGGATCCAGCAACTGCGCGACGCGCATCG
>JBAWVW010000022.1:0-27763 GCA_037147055.1 Actinomycetes bacterium | reverse complement strand
GAGCAATCACCAACTGCTGAATCTCTGAGGTGCCCTCAAAGATGGTGTGAATCTTCGCATCACGGTGCATGCGCTCAACGTGGTATTCACGGGTGTAGCCATAGCCACCGAGAATCTGAATTGCTTCCTCGGTCACGCGCACTGCGGTCTCTGATGCGTAGTACTTGCTCATCGAGCCTTCGGCATTCTTGAAGCCTCCGTTACGACCCATCCATGCAGCCCGCCAAATCAACAAACGAGCCGCATCAATTTGCGTCGCCATATTGGCCAACTTAAAGGCGATGGCCTGATTCATGATGATCGGCTTACCGAAAGCAATACGCTCTTTTGCGTAATCGAGCGCAATTTCGTAGGCGCCGCGGGCAACACCAAGCGCTTGTGCTCCTACCGCAGGGCGAGTCGCTTCAAATGTCTTCATCGCAGGCTGCGCTCCAGCTGAATGGCCACCTTCGCGAGCACGGGCAATTTTGCCGTCCAACTTTTCTTTTCCGCCCAACAAACAACGGCCCGGTACACGCACATCATCAAGTACAACTTCAGCAGTATGCGAAGCCTTGATTCCGTGCTTCTGATACTTCTGACCTTGCGACAAACCCTTGGTACCTGGCGGAACAATAAATGATGCCTGACCACGACCCTTGAGTTCGGGGTCAACTGCTGCAACAACAACGTGCACATCAGCGATACCACCGTTGGTAATCCAAGCCTTGGTTCCGTTGATCACCCACTCGTCATTAGCTTCGTCGTACACCGCGCGAGTACGCAACGATGAAACATCAGATCCCGCATCGGGTTCACTCACGCAGAAAGCGCCCAACTTCACATCATCGGCGGTGCCATAACATTGGGGAACCCACTCGATGACTTGCTCGGGGGTTCCGTTACCACTAATACCTGCTGCGGCCAGACCCGATCCCATAATGGCCATACCGATACCAGCGTCACCCCAGAAGATTTCTTCAATGGCAACTGGCAGGGTGAGACCACTTGGATCACCCATGGCATTCATCATGAATTCAATGCCGTACAAACCAATCTTGGCTGCTTCTTGCACGACGGGCCACGGGAACTCTTCGCGGTCGTCCCACTCCTGAGCGTGCGGGCGGATGTGTTCAACAGCGAACTGATGAATCCAGTCCTTGATTTGCAGTTGATCATCATTGAGGTGCATTGAAAATTCAGCCATGAGGCGATGTTACTCACTGGTAACCCAATTCGCCACATCATTGTGGCAGGTTTTAGCAGGCACTCAGAACCTGCTCGGACCGCAATTCAAGAAGCTCGGCTGCCACCCCGGCTGGTGCGTCGCTTGTTATCCAAAAAGTCCACGAGCACATAGTCACCGAGGTTGTCACTATTGGTCATAAATGCTCGACCACCATTCATCGCTGTCATTTGTTCAACAAAACGCTGCAGATATTGATCAGGGTCAAGCATGAACGTATTGATACGAATGTTGTCCTTCGTGCAACGCATGGCTTCGCGCAATGTCGCTTCGACAGTCAGTTGTTGAGCCTCGTAACCATCAAAGTATGTGAACCATGGGTCACCTTGCGGAGTGATGTGTGCCGTCGGTTCACCATCGGTGATCATGATGATCTGTTTGTTGCCAGTCTGACGACTGAGCATTTTGCGTGCCTGACCGAGGGCGTGATGCATGTTGGTGCCTTGCATGCCAGTCAATGATGCTTCAACTAATTCATCAGCCTTGATTTCCCAAGCCACATGACCAAACATCAAGACTCCTAAATAATCGCGGGGATACTGCGATGACATCAATGACTGCAATGCCACCGCAACTTTTTTGGCTGGGCCCCAACGACCATCGCGCACCATTGAATACGAGGCGTCGAGCATCAAAACAGTTGATGAACGAGTGAGATGTTCGGTCTGCTCAATCTCAAAATCTTCTGGCGACAACTTGACCGGAGTCCCCTGCCCGCCACGACGTAAGGCATTTCGAATGGTCCGCTGCAAATCAAGATTGAAGGGATCGCCATATTCGTATTGCTTGGTCTCGTAGGTGCGCTCGTGACCTTGACCGAAACGGTTCTGCTGATGCTGGCCCTGCTTATCCTTGGACAGATTCGAGAATAAATCGCGCAACGATTTCGAACCAATCTTGCGCATACCCTTCGGCGTCACTTCGAGGCGACCCTCTTTTTGATGAATGAGGCCTTCTCTTTCTAATTCTTTGACCAACTTGGCTAATTTCTCCATTGACCGTGCGACATCGTCACCCATCAATTCGCGTACGCGATCCATATCAGCTTCAGCCAACTGTTGGGGAGACGCTGGATTATTCATCAACTGCTCAAGCCGATCAAGTTCAGCGAGATCTTTCATTGCTTGCATCGCCTGATCAAAACCCATCGGGTCTTGACCCTGCATTTCATATCCCTCACCCTGACCAAGACCTGGGAACATTTGCATCATGTTTTGCGAGAGTTGATTCATCTCATCTTGCATGTCCGAATCCTGCATCAGCATTTGCGATAACTCTTGGAGTTGCGCACGCTGCTCGGGCGACATCGAGTTCAGCATGTCCTGCGCTGCTTGCATCTGCTTAGCAATCTGTTCCATGAGTTCATCAAAAGTCTCTGGGTTCTCCGGAAAAAACTCACCGTGCTGTTGCATGAACTCGTCAAACTTTTCGTCTTCACCATTGTTGTGACGCTCAATCATTTCGTTGAGCGCCTTCATCATTTCTTTCATGCGCTGCATGTCCTCGGGCGAGGTGTTCTTCATCGCCGAGGAAACCTTTTCAAAGTTCTGTTGCATCAACTGATCGCGCAGTTTGTCCATCAGTTCTTCAAAACGTTGCTGGGCTTCAGCAGACTCAAAGTCGTACGACTGCAATTCGCGCACCTTGCCTGCGAGATCGTCGGGCAACATATCCATACGGAAGTTGCGATCCATGGCGGCGTTGCGAGCATTTTCAGCCCGCCGCTCATCGCCGCTTTTCTCGGCGTCCATGACCGACTGCTCAACGGCGTGCCGTTCCTCATCAATAATGTCGTTTAGGGCATCGGCAATCTCCTGGAAGACCCCATTTGGGTCCCCCTTATCCAAGAGTTCTTGGCGGGCCTCACGCAATTTCTGGCGCATCTCGCGTAGGCCCTGCATTCGCTCACCATTTGGATCTGTGGCCCCACGCTCCATCAGGCGACGCAAAGCCCCCCGTAGATCTCCATTTTGCAATAGATCATCAGACATTTCGTCAAATAAGTCGCTGGCTTCGATGTCAAAACCTGTTTGAGTGCCATCCCAGCGGGAGTAGGTGTAGCGACCTGTCATACCCCAACGCTAGTCCCCAAAACCCGACCGTGACCCGTTGAGCCAAGCAGGTAGCCTGAGGGCAATCATGAAAGTTGAGCGCACCTTCGTTTTTGTTGACCTCTCGGGGTTCACCAAGTACACCGCCGACAACGGCGACTCTGCCGCGGGCAACATTTTGACGAAATTTCGGGCAGAAGTGCGCGATGTGGCTGCTTCTTGGGGTATCCGCGTTGACAAATGGCTGGGCGATGGCTGCATGATCGTGGCTGTTGAGCAGGACATGGCGATCGGGTTTTCGCTTGACATGCAAAAACGTTGCGAAGATGTCTGCCAACCACTCACCGTTCGCGTGGGTCTGGCGACCGGTGAGGTTTTGATGTTTCAAGGAGAGGACTACATCGGCACTTCAGTGAACTTGGCCTCACGTTTATGCGACGTCGCCGAACACAACGAGGTACTCATGGCTCGCGCCGACTTACGCCGTCTTCCACAAGGCGTCGCAGAAAATAATCACGACAACGTAACCTTGCGAGGCTTAGGCGAAGTGGAAGTTGTTGCTCTCACTTCTCAAACGACACTCAGCGGCATCAATGACACAGGCGAACTGTGGACGCGTTCCCCGTTCGTCACCTGATCAACTTTTCAGTGCCCAGATGAGCGATCCAATGAAGGGCGTCTATTTGCCCGCTGAGATGGCATTGCAGGGCGATGGTCATGGGGCTTTTCATCTCAACTTTGATGAGATGCTTGAACAGTACGCAGCCGAAGGTGTCACGCAACTTCGATTGGGCTTCGACTGGGGGCGCTTGCAGCCTCGCGCGGGCGGATTTAGTCACGAATGGGCCGAGTGGTATGGCGATGTGATCACTGCCGCCAAAAAACACGGCATTGGTGTTTGGGCATCACTATTAGAGAGTGATCTACCACATTGGTTTGATGATGAGCGCGGTTTCAGCGACCCAAAATCAGCTGGCAAACATTGGCCCCGCTTCGTGGAACTGATGGGAGATTCATTTGGTGATCGTGTAGCTGGATGGTTTCCCATCAATGACCCGATCGGGTTTGCGGCGCGCAAAGAAACCGATGATGGTCAACGTCACGGTGAGATGGTTGACACCATGGTTGTGGCTTGGCGCGATGCGTGGCGCATTCTGCGCGGTGGACCGCCCATCGCTGGGTCATTCGGCGTGCGAATGGTCAGACCGACAGACGATTCCCCCGAAGCATCCGAGCGCGCTCAACGCGAGGACCATTTACGCTGGAAAACATTCCTGCGCGGACTTCGCGACGGAAGTGTTGTCATCCCTGGTCGTGCTGACCGCGAATTGGATGACCTTGCTGGTGCCATTGACCTCATCGGGATCATGTTTAGGTCTGATCTAGCAACTGATCAGTCAATCACCGACGAGTCATTGCGGCGTTGGCAAGAACGAGCCACGATGCTGATCCACCGAGTACGAGATGAAGCTCCTCACCAACCTATTGTGCTTTCATATCGCTCAGCGCGACGCGGAAAACGTGAAACGCAAAGTGATGCAGCGGTGATGACCGAAGCTTTCATGCATGCCGTGGACGATTGTTGCGCAGACGGATTTGATATCCACTCGCTGTACACCGAACCCACCGGCGGGTTCACTCAAACTCGCTAAAGCCTCAGCGTTTGACGACAATCGTGCCCGCAGCAGAGTCGTGCAACCCTTGCCGTAACGGATGAAAAATCGCTCGTAAATAAACGATCAACGCCAAACCAGGACCAATCGCTGGTACAAGTTGTACAGCCGTTGGTATTAAAGCTCGCACAGCGGCATAACTCAAAGACACCGGTCCTCCATCAACGCGGTTGACGACTTTCAAGCCGACCACGCGTTTGCCCACAGTCGTACCCCAGACGGCGATACCAGCGATGTGATACATCAGGGTCGCTCCAATAAACAAAATCGTTACAAATAGCAGTTCACTGTCCGACAAATTCTTATCGGTGAGGTTGTATCCGAGGGCGAGGGTGAAGAGAAATGTTGGTATACCAACAACGAAAGTATCGACCATTTGCGCCAACGCTCGTTTGCCAATACTGGCAATCTCATCTGGTTGGTGCGACACAATTTCGGGGGGTGCGAAATAACTCATGTGTGTTCATTCTGCTGCTTCGGCAAGGGCTTCTGCTAATGCTGGGTGCACTAAAAGGCTCTCCACGATATCTGTCACACGCAAATTGGCGGTCACTGCCAAAGCAATCACACTGATCAATTCAGCCGCATGGCGCCCGACGATCGAACCACCCAGCACCTCGCCAGTTGCGGGATCGGAAATGATTTTCACAAAGCCACGCGCATCATTATTAATCAGGGCTTTAGGAGTCGCCGAGAACGGCACCTTGGTGACACGAATTTTTCGACCATGAGCGAAGGCTTCGGCTTCGGCAAGACCAACATCGGCGATTTCGGGCTCAGTAAAGATCGCTGATGCCGCCTTGTCGTAGTCGAGATGTCGATGGTCACGAGTGTGTAAGCCCATGACATGTTCGGCGACTTTACGACCCTGCATTGAAGCCACCGATGACAATGGCAATTTGCCACTCACATCACCTGCAGCATAAATGTGATCGACGTTAGTGATGCAGTGGTGATTGATCGGGATGTAGCCGCCACCGTCCATGTGTACGCCCGCAGCCTCCAGATCAAGTCCATCACTATTAGGAACCGAGCCGATTGTCAACACTGCGTGGCTTGCGCGCACTTGGCGACCGTCATCACACTTGACCACTACTTCATCGCCTTGGCGTGTGATGGATTCGGCTCTCGCTCCCTTGAGCAACGAAACGCCCCGACGTAAAAAATCGTCCTCCAAGACGGCGGCCACTTCTGGATCCTTGCCAGGTAACACTTGTTGGCGACTGACCACTAATGAGACCTTTGCTCCGAATGACTGAAACATGTGCACGAACTCCACGCCGGTCACACCCGAGCCAATGATGCACACGCTTGAAGGAAAAACCTTAGGTGGGTAGCAATCACGGGTTGTGAGAATGCGCTCACCGTCGGGTGTCACCCATTGCGGAATACGCGGGCGCGAACCCGTGGCGATCAGTGCGGCGTCAAACTCAATGACTTCAACACCGTTGTCACTCGTTGTGACTGATACTGAATGCGCAGATATGAAACGCGCTGATCCAGTAATCAGCCGCACACCTTGGCTCCGCAAGAGATCAGTTGTGCTTTGCGAAAGATGATCCTTGATGTCTTCAATGCGATCCGTGAGTGCGTCAACATCAACTTCAGGTCGCATTTCTTCAAGACCCATACCACTTGAGCGGCGACCAAAGGCCATTGCTCCTCCAGTGGCAATCATCGTCTTCGAGGGGATGCAGTCCCAGAGATGTGCTGCTCCGCCAATAATCTCACGCTCAACGATGGTCACGTCAGCGCCGAGACGAGCGGCATAAGTAGCGGCGGTATTGCCTGCGGGGCCACCACCAATAATCAAGAAGCGAACAGCCATGGTTTGAGACTATCTCTCAGCCTGAGAGTGAGGACCAACACAACCCGATCTAAAAACTTCCATAGTTGCTAAAGAACTCCGTCACACACCATGCCTGCTTGTAAAGTCGTGCTGTGAGTGATGCGTCAAATCCGAAGCCTGAGTCCCAAACCGCCGACAATGATGTCCCCGAACTAACGGGAAGTGGACTTCAAGCAGAGAAGAGTCGACGTCTGGGCCAACTGGATGAAATGCGTGCCAAGGGGGTCAACCCGTATCCCTACCGTTTTGACCGATCCCACACGTTGGCTGAACTGCGCGCTCAGTGGGGTCACCTTGAACCTGGTTCCGAAACCGAAGCCAATGTCTCCATCGCCGGTCGCATCATGCTCAAGCGCGAGCAAGGCAAACTCATTTTCGGAACTGTGCGTGATCGTTCATCTGATATTCAGTTGTTTGTCTCGAAAGCCGTTATCGGCGACGAGGGTTTTGCCGACGTTGCCAATCTTGACCTAGGCGACTGGGTAGGTGTCCACGGCATTGTCATGACAACGCGCAAAGGTGAGTTGTCCATCAAAGTTTCACGCCTTGAATTGTTATCTAAGGCTGTACGACCCCTACCTAATAAGTGGACGGGTCTCACCGATACCGACACACGTTTTCGTCAGCGTTACACCGACCTCATCGTCAATGAAGATGCTCGACGAGCCTTTCAAGTACGCCATGCAGTGATCTCAAGTTTCCGTCGCACTTTGGCCGCAAAAGAGTTCATCGAAGTTGAAACACCCGTATTGCATGTTGAGGCCGGTGGAGCGCATGCACGGCCGTTTGTCACTCATCACAACTCGCTTGATATGCAGTTGTACTTGCGCATCGCCCTTGAACTTCACCTCAAGCGCCTCATCGTGGGTGGCATGGAACGCGTCTATGAAATCGGTCGCGTGTTCCGCAATGAGGGAATCAGTACCCGTCACAATCCCGAGTTCACGATGATGGAGCTCTATCAAGCCTTTGGGGACTACAGCGAAGTGATGGCGATTTGTGAAGAACTCATCGTGCAGGCAGCGCGTGATGCCATCGGTACAACAATCGTGGGAATCGCCGATCCTGAAGGTGTGGTGCACACTGTGGACCTCGCCGAGCCTTGGCGCCGGGCAAGCATGATTGAACTCATCGCCGAGAAAACGGGAGTGGAAACACATCCGTCGCAACCAGTCGAGTCGTTACGGGCCTTGGCTAACAAGGTGGGCGTGCGCTACGACAAGCGTTGGGGTTCAGGAAAGATGATTGAAGAGATTTTTGAGTTCACCGCTGAATCTTCTTTAATTCGTCCCACCTTCGTCACTGGTCACCCCGTTGAGATTTCGCCATTGGCGCGTGCTGACCGCAATGACCCGTTCATCACGGAACGATTCGAATTATTCGTTGGAGCCCGTGAACTAGCCAACGGCTACAGCGAACTGAACGATCCAGTTGAGCAACGAATGCGCTTTGAAGATGAGCAAGCAGCCAAAGACGCCGGCGATGTGGAACGCGGAACCGTTGACGAAGACTATCTGCGGGCTCTTGAATTTGGATTGCCACCAACGGGCGGTCTTGGCGTCGGCATGGATCGAGTAGCAATGTTGCTTGCGGGCGTATCGTCAATCAAAGAAGTGATTTTGTTTCCCACGCTTCGTCCAGAAGCGTTCTAGTTTCACCACTAAAGGAGTTTGCTATGCCCGCAGCATGGGGTCACGCACTAGTCACCCAAGTTGACAACGGTTCAAGTAGCGATGGCACGATTCTTGATGCCTGGTTCTATGAACTTGGTTGGGGTGAAACAGCGACTGCGATTCACGACACTGTCGACGATCAACATCACGCATTGCGTGGCGTGCGAGTCACGCAAGCGTCAATCGTCATTGATACAGATGCGGCTCCCCTGAGTGCGACAGATGTGTATTTGCGATTACACCTACTGTCACATCGCTTGGCACTACCGCGCACACTCAATTTAGATGGAGCATTCGGCTTGTTGACCAATGTGGCATGGACAAACCTTGGACCAATTCTCCCAGAAAGCATTGACCAGGTTCGTTGGGATGAACGTTGCAGCGGGCGAATTTTGACCGTTCATGGAGTGGACAAATTTCCTCGAATGACGGATTACATTGTGCCTTCTGGAGTGCGCATCGCCGATGCCGACCGCGTGCGCCTAGGTGCTCACCTCGCTTCTGGGACAACTGTGATGCACGAAGGATTCTGCAACTTCAACGCTGGAACACTTGGCGCATCGATGGTTGAAGGTCGCATTTCTGCTGGCGTTGTCGTCGGCAATGGCAGTGACATCGGTGGCGGTGCATCCATTATGGGGACACTGTCAGGTGGCGGCAAAGAAGTTGTCAGTATCGGTGAGCGTTGTTTACTGGGCGCCAATGCTGGTATCGGAATCAGTCTCGGTGATGACTGCATCGTTGAGGCGGGCCTGTACGTCACGGGTGGAACCTTGGTGACATTGCCCGATGGCGAAATCGTCAAGGGGCGCACGTTGTCAGGTGCCAGTGGTTTACTGTTCCGTCGCAACTCTGTCTCGGGTGCTGTGGAGGCGACTCAGCGTTCAGGTAATTGGGATGGACTTAACGCCGCTCTGCACAAGAATTAGGAATTGCGATGACTGCTCTCCCCCAAGGCTTCACAAGTTTCGTCACCAATGTTGGTATCAAAGACGCCACTGACGATTTCACTTTGGTGTGCGCTGATTCAGTTGTGGCTGCAAGTGCGGTATTTACTCAAAGTCGATTCGCTGGACCAAGCGTTGTCGTTTCGCGGAAACATGTCGCTAACCATCTCGCCAGAGCAGTTGTCGTGATCTCCAAAAATGCGAATGTTGCAACGGGTGATCAAGGGATGGCAAACGCTCTAGAGGTCGTGCAAAGCGTTGCCAAAAAAATCGGATGCGATCCTCATGATGTATTGATTGCATCGACTGGCGTGATCGGTCGCCAGTATCCCATCGAGCGTGTCCGCGCGGGACTCGCTGGCCTGCCATTCCCCTTGCCGAGTAACGATGCTGTAGCTGTGGCCCGTGGCATCATGACGACCGATACCGTGCACAAGATTGCCGAAGCGACGATTGGTGCGGGTCCAGCATGTGTTGTGGGTGTTGCCAAAGGCGTCGGAATGATTGAGCCAAATATGGCGACTCTGATCACCATGGCTTTCACCGATGCGATGATTGACGGTGGCACACTCGACTCCATCTGGCGAGGCGTCATTGATCGCACTTTTAACTGCGTCTCTATCGACACTGATACATCCACCTCTGACACTGCAATTGTGTTGGCCAGTGGGGTTGCTGGAAAAGTTGATCTTGATGAACTAGAAGTCGCTCTTGAAGAGGTCACTCGTGCACTGACGAAACAAGTGGCGCGCGATGGCGAAGGTGCCGAGACATTGATTGAGGTGTGTGTTGATCAAGCCCGTGACGCCGAGCAAGCGAAAACTGTTGCCAAGTCGATCGTGAATTCACCTCTGGTCAAAACAGCAGTGCACGGTGCCGACCCAAACTGGGGTCGTGTGGCAATGGCTATTGGTAAATGCAGTCAATACACCGACATCGATCAAAGCAAGGTCGTCATTCGCTTTGGCGATCAAGAGGTGTACCCCAGTGCCATAGATGAATCAGGACTCGCGCAACTGAGTAACTACATGCGCGGCGAAGAAGTCCGTATTCATGTGTCATTAAAAACTGGATCAACGGCATGCACCGTGTGGGGATGCGACCTCACCGATGGTTATGTCCGCATCAATGCCGATTACACCACATGACGCGATTGTTAAATTTTAAACTATTCAGCGTTGAACAGTTCCGTCTGTCAAGATCGCTCCATAGGTGAAGGCGTCAGCCAAGTTGGCGTCAGTCACATCGGCACCTGTCATATTCGAATAGGTCATCGTGGTGCCAGTTAACACTGCACCAGAAAGATTGGCACCCTTGAGATTTGCGCCGTACAAGTTGGCGTCGGTCAGGTTTGCACCTGATAGGTCGGCACCTGACAAATCGGCATACGCCAAAGATGCTCCCGTGAGGTCAGCACCAGCTTCAATGGTGAAACCAAAGACGACTCGTGATCCTTCTGTGGCCGGAGCATCACTCGACGGCACCTCGGTTGATACTGCATCTGTTGACGGTGTTGCCGCGCTATCGCTGCTGCATCCTGCACCCAAAATGAGAATTGCCGTGGAAAAAAGAATTGTTCGTAATTTCATCTAACTAACGCTAACTAAGGCTCAATCAACTATTTCTGAGCCCTGACTGTAAATATGTCACACAGTTTCTTACCGGGCGTCGCCCTGCAGGTCACTTGGGGGGCATACGGATGCCGCCATCAACGCGGATGGTTTCGGCATTCATGTAACTATTCGTCACGCACTCAACAACCATCGATGCTAGTTCTGTGCTGTAACCCAAACGGTTCGGGAATAACACGCCCGTCTGCAGTTTTTCCTTGAACTGCTCGCTGCCTTCGCCTTCGCCATAGATCGGAGTGTTAATGAGTCCAGGTGCAACTGTGTTGACACGCACACCAACCGCCGCCAGGTCACGAGCGATTGGCAAGGTCATACCTACGACACCACCTTTTGACGATGAGTATGCGGCCTGGCCGATCTGACCATCAAATGCGGCGACTGAAGCGATGTTCACAATCGCTCCCCTCTCTCCATCGGCCAAAGGTTCTGTGACGCTCATCGCCGTTGCTGCCAAGCGAATGCAATCAAAGGTTCCTACCAAGTTGATGGCAATCACTTTCTTGTAAGCGTCGAGATTGGCGGCCGTATCATACGATCCACCTTTGCCCACTGTGCGTTGCGCCCAACCGATACCAGCAGAGTTCACGAGAACTCGCAATGGTCCCATGTCCTTGGCCATTTCAATCGCATTCATGATGTCCTCAGTCTGAGTGACATCAACTTTGCAGAATGCGCCGCCGATCTCCTTTGCTAACGCCTCACCTTTGTCAGCCTGAAGGTCGGCGATGACAACCTTGGCTCCTTTTGCGGCAAGCAGACGAGCGGTAGCCGCTCCGATGCCCGATGCTCCACCAGTGACAATTGCGCTAACTCCATTGATATCCATCTTCGTAGGCTAGGCAACCGAGTCCTGTCACGGAGAATTTAACGCCCAGGAACTGTTCCGAAGCCTCTGCTGGTATCGCTGATTCCGACTGGTGACAGGCTGGTGAAGCCCTTGCCATTAGCGATCCAGCCGGCAATATCAACGACGACATCGCTCAGTACCGAAGAATAAACACAAATTCTATGTTTGGTGGGATGGATGGAAACAATGACGGTATTACCCGACATTTGACCTGCTATCAATTGAACACTCACGTTGCCCGGGCGCTTTCCACATGGATATACGGTGACAAAACCGTTTGTGCTTAAAGCCTTTGCACTCACCCGCAGAACAACCGCTTGAATGCGATCATTCGGCATCGGAATTTCTGGCAGATTTGTCAATCCAAGGCTTAATTGTTTCGTTCCAGCGATCATCACTTTGTCGACAGAACGCAAGCCCTGAGGACTGCTTTGTCGGGTATCGGCAATACGTTGTGGGGTGATGATTCCAAAATCTGCTGTGGCAAACCATCCACCGATATCAACCATGATGTCAGTCGCTGCCGATGAATAGATACACACTTCTCCAGTCAAAGACTTCACTGGCACAATCGCCATAGAACTGGCTGTCGCAACTTGGGAGAAATTCAGGTTCCATAGTCGAGGACGCTTTTCGCAGTTATAGGCGGTGATGTATCCACCGCTTGTGGAATTCATTGCCGTGATATTCAGCACGACCGCACCCACGCCTGTTGCCGGGACTCCCGCAACACTGAGATCGGTCATTTTGATGCGCAGAACTTGCTTGGCTGCAATTTTCACCTTGTTTACTGACCTCAATCCCTGCGCACTATCAGCGCGAGTGTCAACAACCCGTTGAAGACTCGTCGAGTGAAAACCGGCAGTGAAATAACCGTTCACATCAACCGAAATATGTGCAGGAGTGGATGACGCGAGACAAACTTTTCCTGTGACATCAACCGCCGCAAGTACTTCGCCCGTCACCGTTTGCGCACTACTGAAATACATGTTCGGCGTACTCGGCTGAGTGCTGCCGCATGGCCAAACAGTCATGAAGCCTGCGGCATCCGCGTCCGAAGAAGTGATATTCAGACTCACCGCCGATACTCCCGTCAAAGGAAGTCCGCTCTGACCAAGAACAGGGATCCGCAAATTGACACCTGGGCCAACTTTGGCAACCCATTGCGGCGTTGAGGGCGTTCCACCGGCTAACTCAATCGCACGATCTCGCAACCAGATCGCGAATTCGGCCTGACCGCTCGTCGTCAGATGCACATTGTCATCTTTGGCAAACCAGCGATTTCGTGAACCGCCGATACTCGCCGCATCCCAATCAAAGATGCGCAGTTGCGGCCAACGATTTTTTGCTGCACGCAATGTGGCGTTACCTGCCGCGAAATTGGCTATCCCATTCGTAGTGCGACGCTCAGACATCGTCACCCAACCAACGGATCGAATGCCTTTGCCCACAAGTGACGTCATCACTTGATCAATTTCTGCACCCAAGGTGGACTGGTTGTCGTTATATCCGAGTTCAACTAGAGCAAAATCTGGGTTACCCGTGAGTGCATTGGCGACACTGAGGCCATCAGCCACACCGTTTGGACATGCCCCGACCGTGCACCGATTTGTGAGCGCGAAATAAGAGGTGGAGTTAAACATATTCGTCAATAGTTCAGGAAGTTCACCTGATCCAGCAAGGCTTTGACCGGCAATACTTTCTCCGACAGAGTCACCGATAAAAACAAAATCGTCGGCGCTGACAAAATCTCTGGTGACTATGCGCACGTTGACCGACTTTGAATTCAGCGTGTAAGCATCAGCCAACCAGGCACCCGTTTTTGTCACACTTTGCTCACCATTGTAAAACTTGATGCTCACATCCCATGCTGGAGTGACACTCGGTTGCGTACCAAGAATCATCTCAACTTTGGTAATCGTGCTCAGACCCAATCGAGACGCCAAGTTTGACAGACTGACAACGCGCGTCCACTTTGCATAGGGATTATCGTCCATTGAATCGCCGAGATCGTCAACTGCAGGAAAGTACACCCCTGCATTGCGTGCACCGTTGGACGAAGAAAACTCAGTGACTACTGGAACCGTCGGTGCATCTGGTCGCACTCGGATTGTTAAAGCCGTATCAACAACGGCGCGGTCTGTACGCGAATCCTCACGAATAGTCAAAGTGCCTTTGGCAGTATTCCGTGCAGCAGCCCCACCATAAACCTGACAACTTTGACTATCACAGGTCTTTGCATATGTGTAGCGGCCTTGCGCCAGCGAGTATGACCGAGCTGCTACTGCTTGGGCGCGAAGTGCATTGATTCCGAGACCATTTGCGGTATCACCCCACGAGGCCGGCGACTCGCGTGGTACGACTCCGCGCAGATACTGCTCAAGTGGAACATCGTTGACTGTGCGATTCTCACCAACGGAACCGTTGGCCGCAAAGATCGTGCCACGATAGTGAATGACGTTGCCCGTTGATCCGCACACGCCAAGCAGCGATGCCGGTGCGGTGCTCGGGACATCACCGTTGGGAACAGAGAACGTCACAATTGGTTTCCCATATTTCGCGGTCCCTTCTCCCAACACTTTCCAATCGGACTCCGCCGATAACGGGTCGGAAGCAGATGGACAAGTGATCTTGGATGAGCCGTATACGCGATAGGTATACGTTGACTGCACCCCACTCGCTGAAATCTCCCGCGCCACGAGGGATGCGTACGTTCCTGGAACAACTGACCCACCAGTGAGTGCAACACTCGCCGCACCATCCGATGAGATCACTGCTGTTTGTAAACCGTCATAGGCCGATAGAGAAACCGTCATTCGTTTATCGGGAGTAGTCACCGCATTTTGTGTGCCACCGTAATAATGATCGAGAATCCAAATCCAGTCTTTTGCCTTATCCGCCGCAGGCAGAGTTTTGTCGCCGTAACTGCCGGTAGCCCAACCATAGGCACCGTATTGACTCATACCCCGTCCGTGACCGAAACCTTGACCTTCAATCACGATCGCCACACCAGCAACAGGATCTGCGGCGGTTGCTCGCGCTGGACCTATTGGACTTGAAAGGAGCGCGGAGGTGGCGATCAACAATCCACCCAAAGTGGCAAGCGAAGTTCGTTGAATACTCGTCATTAAGTTGCGCACGTAGAGTTATCGGCCCGAAAACCGAGTTCCTAAAGCAATTTCCCTGCTTGCACAGGACTTTTTACGAATATTTTACCGTACCCCCTCCTAGCGAATGTGTCCCGTCACCAACTACATAAGACCTGTTCAGGGGCGACAAGCCCGTACTGCCAACTCGTCTACTAGGTCATTCATGGGGTCTCCGCTATGACCTTTTACCCATTGGAAACTGGGCCTCTTCGCCGGATCCAAAGCTTCGTACATGGCAATCATCGGCTTCCACAAATCGGTATTGGCAACCGGCTCTTTCTTCGCGTTACGCCAACCATTGGCTTTCCAGCGCACCCACCAGCGATCATTAAAACATTTCACGACATAGGTCGAATCACTGACGATGACCAAGTGTTTCATTTCCGCATCGGCGATTGGGGCATTGACGCGAATCGCTTCCATCGCCGCCATCAGTTCCATGCGTTGATTGGTCGTCCCACTCTCGCCACCAGAATCACAACGTGCACCATTCGGAGCCAAGGCCCACGCCCATCCGCCGGGGCCAGGGTTACCACTGCATGCCCCATCGGTATACACGAGTAGCGATTCTGACTGTGCGGGTAACCCGGGTGATGAACTCATAAGCCGACCATATTCTCACACTCAAACGCGTTTTACGGTGACTACCAATCGGTAACTCTGCGAGACTAACGGCATGCTGTTTGACGGTTCCATGCACCAACTTCCCGATACCGACCCCAACGAAACTCAAGAGTGGCTCGATTCGCTGGATTCGGTCATTAATGTGCACGGCAAAGTACGTGCTCGCTATCTCTTATCTCGATTGCTAGAAAAAGCACAACAAAGTCAAGTCAGTTTTCCCGCCACCGTTTCTACGCCCTACGTCAACACCATTCCACGGGACCACGAACCATGGTTCCCAGGTGACGAACATATTGAGCGTCGCATCCGCGCCTTCATTCGTTGGAACGCTGCTGCCATGGTTGTGCGTGCCAACAAGAACGCTGAAGGAATCGGCGGTCACCTCTCTACATTCGCCAGTTCGGCGAGTTTGTACGAGATTGGTTTCAATCATTTCTTTCGAGGCAAGGACGATGGCAATGCCGGTGATCACATTTATTTTCAAGGTCACGCAGCACCAGGTATTTACGCTCGGGCATTTTTAGAGGGTCGTCTCAGTGAAAATGATCTCGATCATTTCCGCCGCGAAATTTCTCGACCCGGTCAGGGACTTTCGAGTTACCCCCATCCGCGGCTGATGCCCGAATTTTGGGAGTTCCCGACGGTGAGCATGGGACTTGGTCCGATCAGCGCCATTTATCACGCCCGTTTTAATCGCTATTTGATGAATCGCCATATTGACGACACCAGCAATAGCCGAGTTTGGGCATATCTCGGAGACGGTGAAACCGACGAACCTGAAACTCTCGGAGCACTCTCGTTGGCGGCGCGCGAACAACTAGACAACTTAGTCTTCGTTGTGAATTGCAACCTGCAGCGACTAGATGGTCCAGTGCGTGGCAATGGCAAAATCATTCAAGAACTCGAAGCAGTATTTCGCGGCGCTGGATGGAACGTCATCAAAGTTATTTGGGGTTCCAAATGGGACAATCTTTTGGCTCAAGACGACGACGGCGTGTTACTGAATCAGATGAACTCAACCGTTGATGGAGAATTTCAGCGATACACGATTGAGAGTGGCAACTACATTCGCGAAAACTTCTTCGGACCCGACCCGCGTTTGCGTCAGATGGTGGCCCACCTTAGCGATGATGAACTCAGCACATTGCCGCGCGGTGGTCACGATTACCGCAAGTTATATGCCGCTTATCGTGCTGCAGCACAAAACTTAGGGAGTGGACGCCCGACAGCGATTTTATGCAAGACCGTTAAGGGTTGGACATTAGGTCCCGATATTGAAGGTCGTAACGCAACACACCAAATCAAAAAAATGAACGCTGAGCAAATTCGTTTATTGCGCGATCGCCTCCACCTCAACGAAGAAATACCAGACTCGGCCTTGCAAGGCGATATGCCTCCGTACTTTCGTCCACGAGAAGGTTCCATTGAATATCAGTACCTCATGGAACGTCGCCGTGGATTGGGTGGCTCACTTCCCAAACGAGTGATTCGCGATCGTCGACCACTTGAGTTGCCAGTAGACAGCGTGTTTACCGAATTTGATGCAGGGTCTGGCGGACAAGCAGTCAGCACCACAATGAGTTTCACTCGCCTGTTGCGAAATTTAGCCCGCGACGAAAAGTTTGGCTCGCGCGTGGTGCCGATCATTCCCGATGAAGCCCGCACATTCGGCATGGACTCACTTTTTCGCGAACTCAAGATCTACGCCTCGCAAGGTCAAAAATATGAACCCGTTGACCATGACATGTTGCTCTCATATGCAGAGGCAACCGACGGACAGATTCTGGAAGAGGGAATCACTGAAGCTGGGGCAATGAGTAGTTTCATTGCTTCGGGTACGTCCTACGCCACACGCGGTGTGCCGACGGTTCCGTTCTACACCTTTTATTCGATGTTTGGTTTTCAGCGAGTTGGTGACTTGATCTGGCAAGCCGCCGACGCGCGTACACGTGGATTCTTATTGGGAGCAACCGCTGGTCGAACGACTTTGATGGGCGAAGGATTACAACATCAGGATGGACATAGTTTGGTTTTGGCCTCGACTGTGCCCGCATGTCAGTCCTACGACCCTGCGTTTGCGTATGAAGTTGGCGCACTTGTCAAACATGGTTTAAGTCGTATGTACGGTGGCGCTCAGGGACCAAATGGCGAAGTTGATCCAGACGTCTTTTATTACCTGACGCTGTACAACGAAAACTACGTCATGCCT
Source organism: Actinomycetes bacterium (assembly GCA_037147055.1). Lineage (GTDB taxonomy): Bacteria > Actinomycetota > Acidimicrobiia > Acidimicrobiales > Ilumatobacteraceae > Casp-actino8. The sequence continues at coordinate 9,885 of JBAWVW010000022.1, read as the reverse complement.
GCACGTCCAACTGGGGTGACAGATGCCGACATCGTTTCTGGTTTGTATCAATGGTCGGCCGCACCAAGTGGACCAGACGTCAAACATCGCTCCACAATTTTGTTCAGCGGGTCGGCTCAAGGTGCTGCCATTGCGGCTGCCGAAGAACTACTGAATTTGTTCAATGTTGCTGTTGATCTGTGGTCAGCCACGTCGTACAAGACATTGCGCGAGGATGCTCTAGCAGTCGAACGCCATAACCGCCTTCACCCCAGCCAACCGTCCAAGGTGGCTCGGGTGACAACTCTCTTGAGCGGATCCAGTAACCCAATCGTCGCCGTCAGCGATTTTATGAAAATTGTCCCTGAGCAGATTGCCCGTTTCGTACCTGGGCGGTCATTCACCGCGCTCGGAACCGATGGCATGGGCCGCAGCGATACTCGCGATGCGCTACGTTCCCACTTTGAAGTTGATATGCCCAATATCGTCGTGGCTGTTCTTGCAGCACTCGCTCAATCTGGATCAGTGAGCTCCGACATTGTTCAGCAGGCCATCGCCAAGTACGACATTAAGCCCTCCCGGCAAGATCCATATATCGTTTAGACATTGAGAATAACTACTCAACAGACTTTGAGTACCACTTACGCAAAGCAATCGTGCCGTAGAGAAATGATCCACTAGCGACAATCAGGCTCACGGCTCCACCGAAAACGAATACTGCGGTTTCATTCATGATTGCTTCTTCCCACTAACGACAAATGATCCAAGGGCTAAAATTGACGGAACCCAAATACCCACATAGATGCCGTTGAGGCGACCAGCGATGTCGGTTTTGTCGGCGCTGAAGTACAGGCTGATGCTGAATACAAAACTGGCTGCTGCAGCCAAGATAAGGGCGATCTTAAAAATTGTTTCGGGCTGAAGTTTTCTTTTCATACGCCAAACTTAGTCGCAACTCTTTTCACTCATAGCGTCAAGAAGGTAAAAATCTGCTACAAAGCCTGCCAAATATCGGCGATGATGTCATCAACATGTTCGAGCCCGCAACTCAGACGAACAGTCCCGCCCGTGATGCCGCAGTCCGACAATTCTTCTGAGGTCATTCCAGCATGTGTCGTCGACGCTGGGTGAGTCACCAGTGTCTCGGGGCCGCCCAAGGAAGTCGCGGGGCGACAAAGTTGCACCGAGCGCACGAATGTAGACCCAGCCTCCAAACCTCCTGCGAGATCAAACGAAAGAACACCGCCGTGCATACGGTATTGACGCTGACCTAGAGCGAATTGCGGATGAGATTCAAGGCCTGGATGACGCGCCCAGTTCACTGCGGGGTGAGATTCAAGAGCCCTGCCCACGGCAACTGCCGTCGCTCCTTGTTGGCGCAACCGCGGAGCCAATGTGCGCAGACCGCGCAGACCGTTCAGGGCGTCGAAGGGTGAGGCGCAGGCACCTTGTAAAACGGCGAAGCCCCACAGGGCGTCAATCAGATCACGTTCACCGGAAACAACACCCAGAGTTGCGTCATTGTGGCCAGCCATAGCCTTAGTCGCCGAATGTACGACCAAGTTCACACCGTAATCAAGCGGACGAACCCCAAGCGGTGTCGCCAACGTGGCATCAACAACGGTGATCGGGCCAGTTATTGCACCGAGTTCGTCTAAATCAACGAGATCTAGCAATGGATTCGCTGGTGTTTCCGCAAATACCAACATCGTGCGCCCTGGAATGATGGCTTCACTGAATGCGCCAGGGACAGTCCCATCAACAAATGTGACATCAATGCCAAATCGCGGACAGACTCCGGCGAGTAATTGCATGGTGCCGCCATACAACTGTTTTTGGGCCACGATGTGATCGCCTTTGGAACACAGACCTAAAACAATTCCAGCAATGGCACCCATACCCGAGGCGTATGCCCGGGCTGCTTGCGCACCTTCAAGTTCAGCGACAGCACTTTCAAAGGCGTTGACCGTTGGGTTTCCGTGGCGACTGTAGAACTTTTTGGCCTGCGTCGAGTGAGCTAGTTGTCGGCCTTCTTCAAGGGTTCCCATTTCATAGGTCGTTGACGCCCACAAAACAGGAGCCATTGACAGTTGGCCATCCGGGCGACCGCCGCGAACGGCCAAGGTTTCAGGCTGAAGATCTGCCAAGTTGGGATTATCAGAGGTCGTCATAAATCATTTCCTGGTCTGAGCTAGGTACTCCTAGTCAAGCACGACGCGACACCTATCCGCCGTCCTATTTCAAGACGAGTTCCTCGTTTCAGCACACTTTTCGTCAAGGAATCTATAAGTTTCTCATTTTCCTAAAAGAATCTGCGAAAAAATGCGATGACCTGTCTCATTCAGCCTCGGATCGGGAGACAACGATGAGCACCAAGATTGAGCTCACACCGATGAAGAAACGAGACTGATGATGACCTTTGTTGGCATACCCCGAGCGTTGGTGACTCTACGCCATACCTCCGATCGACGCTCGATAGAGATCGCCTTACAGCGCCTCGGATACACAGTTCGTTCGACCGACGACCATGTTGTGAGTGAAGTTTTGTTGCATTCGTACCGTCCCACTCTGCTGATCAGCGATGCCGCTGATGTTTTCCCTGTGGCTAGTACCTTGATGCTTCAGGTGCGACGATGCACTGAAATCTATGTGATCGTTATCGGTGCCGACTCTGATGCCGAGCGTCTCTCCATTTTGCGTCATGGAGCCGATGAAGCGTTGCCCACGGGTGTCACTCCTGAAGAAGTAGCAGTCCGGTGTCAGGTGTTGATGCGACGCTCACGCGAATTTCTCACTCCAGCGCTTCTATTGAATGAAGCGACACATTTATATTTCGGTCCCTTGATCATTGATTTGGCTCGGCGTGAAATCACGGTCAACCACTTCCCCATCGCGAGTACTCGTCTTGAGTTTGAGTTGTTTGCCCAACTATGCCGGCGACCGCTCGAAGTATGTAGCCGCAACGAACTCGTGAAAACTGTTTGGGGACCAACTTGGGTCGGTGATACTCACATTGTTGACGTACACCTCTCAAATCTGCGACGCAAGCTCAACGAGCGTGCTCCCGAGTTGCGTTTTATGCATACTGTGCGTGGTATCGGATTTCGCCTCACCGATGACTTATTGCAATTAGCAGTCCATGATCTGGCCTCGTCACGAATGCTTCAGATGCAAACCACATCGCTAGGCGTACTCAGCAGTTAGCCACCAATTTCCAGCGAACACTTCAACAAGATATGCCCGTTGCCCATCAGGAACTTGGACGACGAGTTGAAATCGGGCGACACGACGCGATCGCTCATCCCACCATCTTTCTTCGACGGGCCACGGTCCTGCCCAAGCCACAACTTCATGATTGGTCCCCTTGAGAGTCAAAGTTGCTGGGGGCGCGCTGACGAGCCCACGTCCACTCACTGATACCGAGTGGCCTCGTTGATCCATAACTGCAACAGACAATGCTTCGTGGAATACGACTGCTGGAGCAGGAGCAGGAAGTGAACCTGGCCAAAGATTGAGATCAGCCGAGGAATCATCTCGAGGGCGTAATAAGAGTTGCTCACTCTCGGTCACTGTCGAACCCAAATCAGCCACAGAAATCATGTCGTAGACCTGTCGCGGATCACGACCTCCATTCCAAGACGCGACGGTGACTCCCCGAGGACCCAAAAAACCAATCACGCGAGTGATCGCCCGCGCTGCAGTTTCATCGGCTTGCGATCGTCCACCCCAAAAGCCTTCTTGAGTACCCGCGTCAGATCTGATTTCAGTTGGCGTGATGCGCAACATTGTGATGCCTGCCGATGGCGGATCGGCGCCGTTGATCCAACCATCAAGTTGCCAACGCACTCGATCCAACATCGCCGACGAGTGCATGCCCCGCGAGCGATACCACACTCGGTGTGATGTCTCGCCGTGTTCACTGTCGGCTTCAATACGCATCCGTGTGCATATTTGACCTCGCTCATGGAAATATATTCCGAGTTCATCGGTCAGAGATTTGGCGGCGAAAAGGAGCATATCTAGTTGCAAAATTGGGTCATCAAAAACTCGCGTGATGGAAAGATCGGCTGGTGGCGGAACGGTTGCCGGTGGTGTGTCATCGGTACCACTGGCCAAACGATGTAAAACCAAACCGATGGATCCAAAACGATCAACAAGATGTGTCGGTGACAAGGCGGCGATATCACCCAATTGACGCAGCCCAAGACGTTCCAGCAAATCAATCAACTGCGGTGGACAACCAGCGACCGAGACCAAGACTTTGACTGCGTAGGGAGCCAAGAATTCTGCCGTGGCTGATGATCCTGTTGGGATCACGATCGGTGTCCCCCGATGAGCCGCCGAACGAGCCGCCAGCGTGGCTGCTATTCGACCATCGGCGATACCAACCCCCATACCACCACCTGCTGACAGCACTGCCTCAATATCAAGAGACTCCCCCAAGGCCTTCACGCCAGCGGTCGCCAAAGCAATCAGACGAATGGCTAGTGCATCATCACCTCCGACATATCGCGATGGGCCCCGCGTGGCCAGTAGCAATGATCCTGGTGTTGCTACATCAATCAACGGCACCAAAGTGCCGACTGAACGCACTACTGGCTCAAATAATCGGGCATCTCTTTCAGGATCATGAGGGACGATCACTACATGCGGGCAGGCCCCTTGAGCTTGACGTCGACGCTGACCGAGGCGGACACCTTCGCCCCAGGCAGCGGGCGAGCAACAAGACACTCGTTGCGCATCAAAGACTGCCAATGGTTGTGATGGGGTGTACGTCTGCGGATTGTGAACTATGGCTGCAATGAGGGGCCATGCGGGACTGTGTAAGACCGCGCAACGCGGCGGTTGTTGTGGAGATGACATGGCTATCCAGTACGACGCAACGGCACAACAACACCGGCTTGTTCTGCAACCGGCGATTTCTCGGATTGTTGAACAACTGCCGATAACTGACCTTGGGCATCAGGGAGCCAAACGTCGTATTCGGTCGCGCGGGCGCGCCTACGACCATCAAGTTGCAACACAACTCGTCGGCGTTGCAAGTGACCATGACCTGTGCCAACACCTTGCCATTCAACGGTTGTCGCGTTGAGTCGTATGTCCACTGACAACGGAGCAGGGTCGCCAACTATGACGAGGATGCCACCGCGTGTTTGTACGCGCGTTTGTACGCGTCTCATCAAAGACAACGGCAATGATGTGACTAAACGTTGTGCCAAAAGGAGCACATCAACACCGTCGACGAGAGCCGAGAGCACCCCCGCCACATCGGGTCGTTGTTCACGATGATTGCCTGTCCCCATAGGGTCGCTAACAAATATCGTGCGTTCAAGAGCGACACCAAGATCGGCGGCGGCCAAAACACCGACTGACGGCAGACCGACTACTCCGGCCCATGAACCAGATTGTGTCGGGGCCACCAACACCGCTAGAGCACTTGACATGGCGGCCGAACCAGTGCAGGCAAGTGTGTGCCCTCGCACCAAGCCGAGTGGAAGAGGATCGTCAGACGAAACGCCAAATAACGGAGCGAGTACCCGATGTACCGGCAGCAAACGTTCATGCGCCATCACCAGATGTGCCCCAGGAATCTGTGAAGCCAAGAGGGCGGAGAGTGCCTGTGGGGAGAGGGAACCAGGTTTTGAACTAGCGACGCTGACAGTCATAACGACGACTATAGCGAACAGGTGTTCGGTAGTTTCTAGGCGGACTTTCTTCTTAGTCCGTCCAAGAAGTCAATAAAGCCACTCGAACCCGCGGCGAAATAGTCCGCTCCTAACTCGCGAGCATGCTCGGCGTCTTGAATGGCCCCGCCGCCGAGAATCACTGGCACACCTTGACCAATTTTCTCCCGCAAGACGCTCAAAGTCTTCACCACCTCGGGGAATGATTCAACTGAAGTCACGCTGACTCCAATCGCCACCAGTCTGTCCATCCGCTGAGCAGCGTGCACGAAGGCACTCGCTGGGGTATCTGGCCCAAGGTCAAGCACATCCCAGCCCTGCAAACTCAACAGACAACTCAAAATTGAAAGAACGAGAGCGTGACGTTCGCCCGTGGGTCCGCCGATCAGAACCGAACCACGATGACGGCCTACACGTACAGCACGTTCGCTCAACCGCCCCACGAGTTTGGTCATAATCGCGCTGGCCTGATGTTCAACGGCGATATCAATTTCACCATTAGCCCATCTCGTTCCAATCGTTCTCATCACCGGCACGACAATGTCTAGGAGGACATGATCAACTGACGCTCCCGCATTCATTGATCGACCGAGAACCATCCACGCTCCCGCAGAGTCGCCGTTGGATAAACAGCGCTCAAGTTCAACCACATAGTTCCCCGTGCGACGCGCATCGGGCAATTCATGCCGACGGTTTTTACGCTCAGCAGCAGAACTGATGAACTCATCAAGATCGTGACGAGTGACTTGCCATACGCCACCAACCTTGGTCGCCAAAAGTTGACCGTTTGTCACATAGCGAAAGATCGTCATGTACACAACGCCGAGTTCCTCGGCAGCCTGACGAAGGGTGAGAACAGGCGACTCCACTCTCACACGCTAAGAGAAAGCCTCAAGCCATGCACGACTTTGCCCGAAACAATCTCCTGGATAGGTCACGAAATGTCTGCTGGGTGCCAGGTGGCGCCCACTTAGCGAGGGTGATTCAGCGAGAAGTCCACTTTTCGCGAGCCAGGCGACTGCGCTCAATCAAGTGTGCTGGCACACGGCTGTCAGCGACCACTCCGTCGCCTGTGGACTCCGTTGCAGCAGGGGCTGAGGCCTCTTCAGGCCCCACTAGTTCTTCCAAAGTCGGGGGAACCATGCCCGGCTTCCAGTACTGGTGAAGGTCGCGGACGATGTCGCCCAGGCCGGCTGAGTTACTGCCTGTGGCAAGGTCAACAGTGATCATGTTCTGATACACATGCACCCCATTGACCTGGCCCGTGGCGAACAAACGCCGAGCTAATTCGGCCGACGGGGTCACCGCCGAGACAGCGTGTGCCGTCGTGTCAGACGCCAAAAACCGCTCGTGACCGCTGCCCGAAAGGGTGCGATTGGTCTCAAATCGGACCAGTCCAAGACGACTACTTGGCTTCTCGACAACGATGACAGGTTGACCCATACGGCAACCTTAGTTCGCGCGAGGTACGGTCACAGCACTGTCTTATTTTCCGTTCGTCACAAAGGACCACCATGTCACAACCAACAGTTGAACAATTCCACGCCGAAGCCCTCACCTTTCTGGAGGCCAACGCCCCGCGCAAAGAAGCCGAAAAGAAATTCGTCTGGGGCGAAGGTGCCGACAAAGTCTCCATGTTTGACGAAAAGGATCGCAAAAGCGAAACACAAGATGTGGCCTTGGCCTGTGCGTGGCGACAGAAAAAATATGATGCTGGTTTCGGATACATCTTTGGACCCGAGCAATACGGTGGGCGCGGACTTCCTGCTGCGTACTCAAAGATCTACGAGTCACTTGAAGCCAACTACGAAATCCCCAACCAATCTTGTTTCACCATCGGACTCGGAATGGTCGCTCCGACAATCGTGGCGCACGGATCCGACATTGCCCGCGAGACCTACGTCCGCAAAATGTACCGCGGCGAAATCGTAGGTTGCCAACTATTCAGTGAGCCTGGAGCAGGTAGTGATCTTGCGAGTCTCAGCACCAAGGCCGAGCGCGACGGCGAAGAGTGGGTCATCACTGGTCAAAAGGTTTGGACGAGCGGCGCGCACTACAGCGATATTGGTGAGATCATCGCCCGTACTGACTTTGACATGCCCAAGCACAAAGGACTCACTGGTTTCATTGTGGATATGCGGGCGCCTGGTGTGGAAATTCGCCCACTACGTCAAATGACTGGTGGCGCAAGTTTCAACGAAGTGTTCTTTAGTGAAGTGCGCGTGCGCGATGATCACCGTCTCGGTGACATCAACAATGGTTGGAATGTTGCACTCACGACGTTGATGAATGAGCGCGCGGCAATCGGCGCTGGTGGGGGTGGCGGTGGAATGTTCACACGTGTCATTGAAATGGTCAAATATTATGGACTCGAAAAAGATCCAGTCGTGCGTGATGCGTTAGCTGATTTGATCATTCACAACAAAGTCGCTGGATTCAATAACCAGCGCGCTATGGACAAAATCAAATCTGGTCAAATGCCCGGTCCAGAAATGAGTATGGCCAAGTTGGCAGGAACCGCGAACCTGATGCGGATGGGTGACTTTTTATCCATGGTGCTTGGACCCAAACTCATTGCTGATAGTGGCGAGTGGGGAACATACGCATGGAACCAACTGATTCTTGGAACTCCCGGTGGACGTATCGCTGGTGGCTCGGATGAAGTGATGCGCAACATCGTGGCTGAACGAGTTTTAGGAATGCCAAAAGACCCAGGCATCGACAGCAAGAGTCCGTTCAACGAACTACGCAAATAGTCGCTGTTAGAAAAGCGTCGGGGCATCAAAGCGGTCCATCCGCGGCACACCCGGCCATGGCACAAAATTATCCATGAACGCCCAACTGCGACGATGAATCGCCGACGGCCCATATCCCTGCAACGCTGTGCGATGCCAATGACATGGGTACCCCTTATTCGTATCAAGACTCCACAGTGGATAATCAACGGCCAACTGACGCATGTGACGATCACGCGTGACCTTGGCCAAGATTGATGCTGCAGCAATCGACAGCACCGACGTATCACCCTTCACTTGCATCACCACTTTGGGAATCAACGGTGTCACAAAATCCCAACTGCCATCGACTACTGCGGCATCGGGAATAACGGTCAACTGCGCGAGCGCGCGTTTGGTGGCGAGTCGCTGCGCGTCTGCCATTCCAAGTGCATCACATTCAAGATGTGAGGCATAGCCCACAGCCCATGAGGTGCACCAATTGCCCACGGTTTCAAACATCGCCTCGCGCGATTTCTCGGTGATTGATTTGGAATCCCGCACGCCAGCAAGATCCCCTGTGAGTGGCAAAACCGCTACGCCGACCGCCAAGGGTCCCGCCCACGAGCCCTTACCCACCTCATCAATGCCGACAATCACTTGATGCCCTTGCTGATGCAAGGCGCGCTCAAGATCGCGCGTCGGGACGAGTGCTGCGGAGCGAGTGGCCATCAGATGAAATGCAACCCCGCATTGCCAGCGATGACTCGACCGATAACGACAAATGGCGAACCTGCAACAGTGAGCAGTGGGACTGCTTGCGGGTTAACAGCAGCCAATAAACCGCCCGACGTTTGAGGATCAAAAGCCACAGTGTCAAAGGCCGAGTCAACACCTGGGGCCAAAGAAATGTGCGACCCGACGGCAGTACGGTTACGCGCGTCTCCCCCAGTGCGCACGCCACGTTGCGCCGCCGCGAGGACACCGGGATACAACGGCAGTAATACAGTGTTTATTTCAAACTGACATCCCGAACGCTCAGCCATTTCCCATCCATGACCCGCCAAGGCGAAACCAGTCACATCGGTGACTCCGTGCACCCCATCGATGGCCTGTAGGCGCTCACTGGCATCACGATTTAACTGTCGCATACCAACAATCGCTGCTGCTTTTTCTGAGTCGCTACCGCCAGCTAAAGCGATGCCGGTTCCGAGTGGTTTGGATAGCAGTAAAACATCACCTTCTTGTGCGCCACCCTTAGTAAAAATACGATCAGGATGAACTGTGCCCTGCACAGCCAGGCCAAAAATTGGTTCAGGGTTGCGGATCGTATGGCCACCTGCAACCGAACCACCTGCTTGTACCATCACCTCAGCAGCGGCCGCAAAAATTTCGACGATGGCTTGCCGTGGGAAATTCTCGGGAAAGGCCGCCACGTTCACTGCCATCAAAACTTTTCCACCCATGGCATACACATCGCTGCACGCATTTGCAGCAGCGATCGCTCC
>JBAWVW010000021.1:0-28231 GCA_037147055.1 Actinomycetes bacterium | reverse complement strand
AGTTGCAATCCGTTGCCGCAAATTTCTTCGTGCAATTGTCGTCATATTTGGTGTTCTTGTTATCAATGTTGTCAAGAATGCCATCTAATTTTGTATTACCGGTTGACTTGCTTCCTTGCTTTACACTTCCCTCTCCAGTACCTTCTCCATCCTCTACTAAGGATTCCGCATTAATAAATGTGAATATGTATTCATCTGAGCGCGCGACCTTGTTCGTACCAGATTTTTTTACAGTGACACGAAATGTAAAGTCTCCGTCAAGCCATGCATCATCTGCATCCGTTGCATCAATTAAAAAGGCGATCTTTCCAGACTTTGAGTTAGCTTTGGAAACTTGATCCCACCCATCGTCATCGTTGAGTTGCTCCAATATTGCAGATCTTGCAGGAGTTGTCGGTGAAATTTGGACCACAATTTTGCAATTGTTGGTCGACTCACCTTCAATCATCTCTTGCTCGTCCTTGCAATCGCCAGTCACGCTAAACGTGACAGTTTGTTTTGGTGCCGCGTTGGCGACCTGAGTTGTGACCATCAGACCGAAGGCCACCACTACTGATATAACGAGTGTTTTCGTCGTTCTCATTAGTATCCCCTTTTTTGTTAGTTCAACTATCTTTAAGAAGGTTATACAACTTTTTATTGACTTTGACAAGGGTCTCAGGACGCTTAAAACAACCCCCAGCCGAAAACGGCCAAACGCGTAACTGGGCCGGTTTGCCTGTGAAACCCACCCAGGGCTGGACAAATGCGCCCATGTCGGAAAGATTTGTCCGCAATAAGACCGTTCTCAGATCACAGGTTTACCGACGACACGCCACTCGTGACGAAACTGTTGGACCCAAGATGGCAGTATTGAACCGTGACTCAACCACTTGACATCCGCCCATTGCTTGACCCAGAGATATCCGCTCTCCTGGCTGCCTCACCCGTCGACATCGGTGGCGTCTTGGCATCGCTGACCAATGAATCAATCGTTGATATTCGGGCAATGTTCTCCGCCACACCACCTCCGCCACTATCGGACACAATCGAACGTACCGACCATGTCCTCGTCGATCGTGGCACCGCGACTCTGCGAGTGCATCGACCCAAAAATCTCGTCGGTCAGCGTCCCTGTGTGTATTGGATGCACGGCGGTGGGTTAGTTCTCGGTGATAACAAGATGGATGATGCACGCTTTGACTCTTGGTGTAATGAATACGGGATTGTCGGCGTATCAGTCGACTACCGTCTTGCACCCGAGTACCCCTACCCCACGCCACTTGAAGATTGCTACGCAGGTTTGGCGTGGGTTCACCAAAATGCGGAATCACTCGGCATCGACGCAACACGAATCGGCATCGGTGGTGCAAGTGCTGGCGCGGGCCTAGCGGCCGGGCTGGCCTTACTCGCGCACGATCGTGGAGATCTATCCGTCGCTTTTCAACTTCTCATTTACCCAATGATTGACGATCGTCAAATCACAGTTTCCAGTACTTGGTCTGATCCAATCTGGTCTCCTGCAGCCAACACCTTTGGTTGGACCGCTTATCTCGGTGACAAAAAAGGAACAAGCGATGTTGAACCATATGCCGCGCCTGCGCGGGCCACTGACCTCAGCGGATTACCCCCAACACTGATCTCCGTCGGCGCGCTTGACGGTTTCTCCGACGAAGATATCGATTACGCAGTACGCCTGCGCCATGCCGGCGTGGCGGTTGAACTACATGTGTATCCTGGTGCGCCCCATGGCTTTGACACTTTCGGAGACTTCACGGCTATCTCACGTCGAGCTATCGCGGAAACCAACAGTTGGCTCCAAGGGCAAATCAGTTAATGACAACGATTAAAGATCTGATGATTGCGGGCGCAGAGGATCATCAGCGGGCAGTAGCCGAAAAACTTCCTTGAACGGCGCCTGATCACGGGTCGCCACAACGTAAACGACGGTGCTTTCAGACTCTCCTTCAATGTGCAGAGCCCCGGCGGGAATGACCAACTTGTCTCCTGGCTCCAGCGTCAACCATTGCCCGGTTTCGCCGTCAAGAATTGTTGAGTTGCCACTGATGATGTATCCATGAACGTCGCAGGCATGCCAATGCACATCTGGCGGGGCAGACGGTTCAGAAATGAATGTCGTCGGCCAGAACTCATCCCGAGCGATGTCTTCAAGCGCTCCACGCAGACCTTGAAAATAATTCTTCTTCACGCTGACGCCCATTCTGTAACTTTAGACCACTGAGCCCACGCAAAAAACAGTATCGGCCTATCAGTGAAACCTTCCTTTGTTCAACGTTCACGAGAGTCCTGGCGAAATCCATGGTCTGACAACCGTCACCTTAGCGATCAACATCCCGTTGCTCATATAACTCAAACCAATGGCGATGAATACGTCGTCGTCTCGTGCTCCATATAAACATGGGAAACATTGGTGTTCTGGGTCCCGATACCGACACTGAGTGTCCAAATAACGACCCAGAACCCCGAACTAAACTGCTTATACGCCGAGATGCTCGCGTATTTTCGCCAGCGACGGATTCGTCATCGCCGTACCATCAGAAAAAATCAAGGTCGGTACCGTGTAGTTGCCGTTATTGGCAGCACCAACTAAATCTGCAGCCTCGGGCACGAGTTCGATATCAACTTCTTCAAACTCAATACCGACATCGTTCAGGTCGCGCTTAAGTCTTTGGCAATAGCCACACCATTTGGTTGAGTACATCGTGAACGTCACGCCTTCAACCTAGCAAACAACGCGCTCATAACACCTCACGTATCGGTCCCATATTCAGCGATGACATCTGCTATCGGGCCGTCGGCAAGCATCTTTCCGTTTTCAAGCCATAAACCACGAGTACATAATCTTTCAATTTCACTCGTTGAATGGCTCACCAAAAACAGAGTCCCGGCGTTGGCAAGCAGGGATTCAATTTTCGCACGCGACCTCTTCCTAAATTCCTTATCCCCAACCGATAGGGCTTCATCGACGAGCAAGATCTCAGGTTGTACCGCTGTAGAAATCGCAAAATGCAACCGTGCGCGCATACCTGCCGAATATGTTTTGAGTGGTCGATCAATCGCTTCCCCTAAGCCAGTGAATTCCACAATTTCGGCAACTCTGCTATCAAGTTCTTCACTACTCATTCCTAGTGCCAAACAACCAAGCCGAATATTTCGGATACCAGTGGCACCATTGAGCAAGACCGCTCCAACCCCCAATAATTTTGGTTCGCACGAAACCAAGATTTCGCCACTTGTCGGCTTGATAAGACCCGCGAGTGCCGAAAGCAAGGTGGACTTACCCGAACCATTTGACCCAATGACTCCGATGGCTTCACCCCGACGCGTTTCAAAAGAGACGCCATTGACTGCCTTAATGATCCGCCGTCCGGAACCCTCCTGAGTAGCAAAGCGCTGACGCAAGCCCGCTCGTCGGTCACCAAAGACTTCAAACTCAATATGAAGATCAGTTACCCGAACAGATAACTCCGTCATTGCTGCCCGTATCTGTATTCAGCAACCTTAAAAAATCTAAAACCAAACCAGAGAATCAACAAAGATTCAACGACCGTCAATGCTGATGTTGTGACATTCAATTGTGTTCCCAGAATCATCCACCTATAAAAGTTGATCAAAGATGCAATCGGATTCAACCGAACCAGCCAGTCCACGAGGTTGTTGCGTCCAACGATTCGATCAAGTGGAAACATGACCCCCGAGGCATACATCGCTAAACGCAAAACAAAAGGAATCAATTGCTGGATGTCGCGAAATCCATCATTTAAACGCGCGGCAATAAGAGAACCGCCAAGATTGAAAGCCGTGTGAATCAGGAGAATGACGGGTAACAGAAACCAGCGACGGGATGGACCCACTCCAGTTGCAAACGCGAATATCACAATGACGAGGAATTGAAAAGCGAAAGCCAATAATTCTCCAATCATGTTTGAGATCGGAACAATTGCACGAGGAAATCTGAACGATCGCATTAAACCCTGACGACTAGCGATGGATGTGGCCCCACCGAGAATCGTTCCAGATGTCAACTGATAAGCAAAAACACCGATAATGAGCCAAACGACAAAATTGTTAACGCCTCGACTCACCGCAAGAAATTGTCCGAAAATGAGATAATAAACCGCAGCACTCAACAGCGGATTTCCCAAGTGCCAGATGTTGCCAAACAAAGTGTCTTTATGCGAGGACTGCAGTTCTTCAATCGGAAGACTCAATGCAAAATCACGACGCTTCCAAATTTCTGCGATATACGCTTGCGAAGATTCTGCTTTGTTCAACGAGAACAGACCCTGATCCTGATCAGCGGAGTCAGGATCTGGATCTTTTTGAAGAGTCATAACCCTTAGAGGTTATCCCAAACGCCATCTCCATATCCTGAAATCGCCCCAATGAGCCCCCCATGTAGTTAGTTGTCGCCTATCGTTTACGAGCGTGTCAGAAGTTTCAAAATTTTCCCGTTTCCCCATTGTCGCCCGACTTGAACGTAGTTCGAGACGCCAGCGCGTTCTCGTCACCTCATTAGCCGCCGCCGTCCTCGCCTTTCTAGGATTACGAGTCCTAGCCACGATCATCGTTGACCGCTGGTGGTCGCACAGTGTGACTGATGCCCCGCTGTGGCGGGTGCGAATTGTCGCTCAGACACAACTCTTTCTTCTTGCCTTCACCGTGATTTTAGCCATTTTGGGCACAACGGTTTTTTTCATCTGGCACACTGGGCGTCGCGTTCTTGCCCCCAACAACCGCGTCATGCGTTGGTATCACGCACGAATGGGATTGGCACATCATTGGCTCGTCGCAGGAATTGGTATCTACGTCACTTGGCGGGCTTTGGCTACCGTCCCGAATTTTTGGCAACAGTGGATTCTTTTCCGTGACGGGTTTGATTTACCAAATTCCGTTCCAGGTACCGGCGGAAATCTAGGTTCCTATATTTTTTCGTTGCCATTTCTCAACACCACAACATCATTTTTACGTCAATTAACTTTTTTCAGTTTTCTTTTGGCGCTGGCTGGTCATTCGACTTCGGGCGCATTCAGATGGAGCAAGTCAGTCCCATCGCGCCGAGCAGCATCGGCACATCTGCTTTCGCTGGCCGGTTTTTTTCTTCTTGTCCAAACATTTCATTACTTGTTCGTGCAGAGGCGTCTGCAGGTTCTTAATAACTCGGGCGGCTTCGTCGGTGCCGGCTATACGCAAACAACATTCGTTCTCCCCGGTCTATGGGTAACTGCAACCTTTGCTGCACTCGGGGTTGCTTCGTTGATTCATGCGATTACTACCCGCGAGATGAAGTTGGCGAAAATAGGCTTAGCCCTATGGGCGATCGTGCACGTGGTCGCTCTTGTTGCGTTGCCAGCGATTATCGACAAGGTAGTCGTTGCACCTGCCGAGGGTGACAAGCAATTAACTGCGATCGGCGAGAACCTTGCGGCCACACGAACCGCTTATGGACTTGGCGATATTTCTGAATCGGAGATCTCGGTTAGCAACGGACTACCCAGTTCAACCGATGCTGCCGATATCGCACAAACAAGTGAAACCCCAATTTTTGATGTCTCATCTCTAGCACCCGCACTGCAGATCCTGGAAGGAACAAGTGGCACTCGAGTCACACAAGTTGATCTCGATCGATACGAGATTGATGGCACATACCGAGCACTCGTATTAGGTTTACGGCAACCTGATCGCCGAGGTTTGCCAGAAACTGGTTGGGTCAAGGAACGCTTGGTGTATACCCATGGCGGTGGGGTCGTCGTGGCCTCTGCGACACATAGCGACAAAAATGGTCGACCAGATGTTGCCGAATTTAGTGGTGCCTACGATCTTCCTCCTGCTTATTTCGGAGAGGGGTTGGAGAACTGGTGGGCGATCGTCAACACAAAACGAATCCAACAAGGCGGAGTTTCATATATCGGCGATTCAGGAATCAAGACTGGATCCTTCATCAAGCGCACTATTCTTGGTGTCGCACTCGGTGATCTACAGATCCCACTTTCTTCCGAACTCACATCTGATTCCCAGATCCTCCTGCGCCGCGGGATCAAGGATCGTCTTACCGCACTGGCACCATTCCTTTCTTGGGACAGTGATCCTTACGCGGCGATCGTTGACAATCACGTGGTCTGGATCGTCGACGGCTACACAACCTCAAACTCGTACCCATATTCGCAATCATTCGGCCGAGAGGGATTGCCAAGCGGCAGCGACATTGCGCGCATTCCACTGAATTACATGCGATCCGCCGTGCGCGCAGTGATTGATGCCAATACGGGGACAACCACCTTGTACGAATCAGATATTGAGCAAAGCACAGATCCGATTTTGAGGCTTTGGAAAAAAGTCCTGCCTCATTTGGTTGAGCCAGCAGAATCAATGTCTCAGGAGCTCCGTGCTCATTTGCGCTATCCCAAAGACTTATTCATTGTGCAGTCTTCTTTGCTAGGTCGCTACCACGTCAGCGATGCTGAATCTCTGTTCAACGGTCAAGATCGCTGGATGATCTCACCTGCGCCGGGCGCCGATGTCGGCATGCCTGGCTATACGCTCTCCCAGCCTGTCTTTCGCTTCAATACAGTCGCTGGTAAGTCACAGTGGTCGATGCTTCGTACGTACAACACTGGATCATCCTCAAATTTTTCATCCGGACGCGATGTTCTTGCAGCGATGATCATCGCCTCACATGACAGTCCACAGAGATTGCAAGTCATTCGTCTCACATCCAGTGACGGAAACAAGATCTCTAGCCCACAAGTAGCCCAGAGCGCTATTGATGCAGATCCTGAATTGGCGCGAATCATTACCCTGCTCAATACAAACGGTTCGCAAGTTCGCTTCGGACCAATGACCCCTCTGATCGTTAAAGATTCTTTGGTGTGGATACGCTCAATGCTGATCTCGGGAACTGGCGGAGCGGCCGTCCCTCGCGTCTATGGGATCATCGCTGTTTCCAATGGCGTGGCTGGACTCGGTGAGACGACCGAATTAGCTATTGCTGCTGCTATTAAATAAGCACGGGCAAATAAGCACAACTGAGCGGTGGACTAGGGCTTGATAACGGTTTAGTTGTACGGTACAAGGTTGCGATGTTGATCCATCTTCTCCAGGAAAAACTGCGGCCATACCGCCATCTTTTGTGGATAGTCGTTGTGTTTCAGGCCATTCAATCCCTCGCTGGCCTGTACCTACCAACTCTGAATGCACGGATCATTGACCGCGGCATCACCCAAGGTGACACCAACTACATTTGGCACGTTGGTGGACTGATGTTGCTGACAACTTTGGTTCAGGTTCTCTTGTCAATTTCAGCGATCTACTTTGGCTCACGTGCGTCAATGGCATTCGGTCGCGATACGCGCTCGGCCTTATTCCATCAGGTCAATAGTTTTTCTTCACGTGAAGTTGCTCATTTTGGGGCACCCTCATTGATTACTCGAATCACCAACGACGTGCAACAAGTACAAATGTTGGTGCTGATGACTTGCACTCTGCTAGTTGCAGCGCCATTCACTGCCGTTGGGGGGCTAGTGCTGGCCCTACAACAAGATGTCAACTTGTCATGGATCATCGTGATTGCCATACCACTCGTCATGATCATTCTTGGGACTGTAGTTTCCAAAATGGTTCCGATGTTTCGAATCATGCAAGTGCGCATCGATCGAATCAATGAAATTCTGCGCGAGCAGCTTTCGGGTATTCGCGTGGTTCGCGCGTTTGTCCGCGAACCACAAGAAGTAGCGCGTTTCCGACAGGCCAACCAAGATGTCACAGAAGTAGCCCTCCGAGGAGGGCGCTTAATGTCGTTGATGTTTCCCACCGCCACCTTTATCGTCAATCTTTCGTGCGTAGCCGTGGTGTGGTTCGGCTCTAACCGAATCGCCGCGGGTCAGATGAAACTCGGACCAATGGTCGCCTTCTTGACCTACCTAGCGCAGATCTTGATGTCTGTCATGATGGCCACTTTTATGGCCGCCATGTGGCCACGTGCTGCGGTCAGCGCTGAGAGGATCCAAGAAGTTCTATCAACAAATTCGTCGGTGCCAATACCCGCAAACCCCACTCAGATCACTCAAACACGCGCCGGACTAGAGCTTCGCAACGTCAATTTCGAATATCCAGGAGCGGCGCGTCCCGTCTTACACAACATCTCATTTAAGGTTGCCGCCGGCGAGACACTGGCCATTATCGGTAGCACGGGTTCCGGAAAAACCACACTGCTCAATCTTGTGGCACGTCTCTTTGACGCAACTTCTGGTGCAGTGTTGCTTGATGGGACGGACATTAGTGAGGTAGCGCCAGCAGAATTATGGTCGCGAATCGGACTAGTCCCACAAAAGCCATATCTTTTTTCCGGGACAATTTCTAGCAATCTCCGCTATGGAAAACAAGATGCGACAGAGAAAGAGATGTGGAATGCCCTGGCAATTGCACAAGCAGACTCTTTTGTGCGTGAAATGCCAGGTGGACTTGAGGCAGTCATCGCTCAAGGCGGCACCAATGTCTCTGGAGGACAGAGACAACGATTAGCAATCGCGCGAGCACTGATTCGCCAACCCGAGATCTATTTGTTTGATGATTCGTTCTCGGCCCTTGACCTGTCAACAGATGCCAAGTTGCGAGCAGCAATGACACCACATCTCAAAGACTCGGCGACGCTGATTGTCGGACAGCGAGTTTCTACGATTCGCCATGCCAACCAGATACTGGTCATTGAAGATGGTGTTGTCGTTGGACTTGGTACCCATGAAGGACTCCGCCGATCCTGCGCCACATACGAAGAGATCGTTTTATCCCAGGCTCTACAAGAAGGTGATGACCTGTGACCTCACCAAAAACACCAAACAAAGAAACTGAGGCCCCAAGTCCCGTGGGTAATGTCTCCGAACTCCGAACTGGTCGCATGAATACCGTCGGTGTCCCCGCAGAAAAGTCAAAGAACTTTGCTCAAAGCGCTAAACGTTTGACGCGCTTAATCTCCGATGAATCAATGTTAGTGATTGTCATTTTTCTCATGGCCGTCGCCAGTGTTGCTCTCGTAGTTTCTGGTCCGCGAATTTTGGGGCATGCCACTGACATTGTTTTTCAAGGTCTCTTCAATCGTGAGGGCGCCAAAGGAATTGATTTCCCAAGATTGCATCGCACACTGGCATTTGCTATTGGGGTGTACACCACTTCTTACTTATTGGCTTACGGACAAGCATTCCTTCTCGCTGGAGTGGTTCAGCGGACGATGTTTAAACTACGCCAGGACATTGAATCTAAAATCCATCGGCTACCACTTAGTTATATTGATCAACACTCTCGTGGAGATTTATTGAGTCGCGTCACAAATGACGTTGACAACATTTCGCAAAGTTTGCAACAATCATTGAGCCAGTTAGTGACTTCCCTGCTCACCATATTCGGCGTGTTGTTTATGATGTTTGTGGTTTCACCACCATTGGCCCTGGTCGCACTGATAGTGATCCCAGTGACCCTGCTGACAATGGGGCAAATTGCTAAGCGCTCGCGTGCCAAGTTCATTTCTCAATGGCGATACACCGGTCAGTTGAACGGATTGGTTGAAGAAGCATTCACTGGTCATGCCATTGTCAAAGTGTTTGGCCGTCAACAAGAAGTAGAAGAGCGCTTTACAACCATCAATAACGAATTGTTTGAAACAGCAAACTCTGCTCAATTTATGTCTGGTTCAATACAGCCCGCCACGATGTTTATTGGAAACCTCAATTATGTAGCAATCGCTGTGATCGGTGGTCTGCGCGTCGCATCAGGCGCGATGAGCCTCGGTGATGTGCAGGCCTTTATTCAATATTCCCGCCAATTCACTCATCCAATGACACAAGCAGCATCAATGATGAATGTTCTGCAATCTGGTGTGGCTTCGGCTGAACGCGTTTTCGAGTTGCTTGACGCAGAAGAACAGATAACCGAAAGTGGAGTTGCTGACACAGGACTGACGCAAGGTCGCGTTGAGTTTGAACATGCCTCATTTTCTTATGACCCGCAACGACCTTTAATCACAAACCTTTCCTTTGTTGCTGAACCTGGGACAACTGTCGCCATTGTCGGTCCAACTGGCGCAGGTAAAACAACTCTGGTGAATCTTGTGATGCGCTTCTATGAACTTGATGAAGGACGCATCGTATTAGATGGTCGCAACATTGCTGAGATGCCACGCTCTGAACTACGTTCAAAAATTGGTATGGTCCTGCAAGACACCTGGCTTTTCAATGGCACAATTCGCGACAATATCGCTTACGGAAATCCTGATGCCACTGACGAGCAGATTCGTGCGGCTGCGAAAGCTACTTTTGTGGATCGATTTGTGCAATCTCTGCCAGATGGATACGACACCATTCTCAGCGGTGATGATGGAGCGGTGAGTGCGGGCGAAAAGCAGTTGCTAACAATCGCTCGTGCATTCTTGGCTGATCCTGCGATATTGATCCTTGACGAAGCGACCAGTTCGGTTGACACGCGTACCGAAGTGCTGATTCAAAAAGCGATGGGTGCGCTGCGAAAAGAGCGCACTAGTTTCGTGATTGCTCATCGTCTCTCGACTATTCAAGACGCCGACATTATTTTGGTTATGGAAAATGGGGCAATCGTGGAAACTGGTTCGCATGTGGAGTTGCTGGCGGCACGGGGCGCGTATGACCGGTTGTACCAATCGCAGTTCACTGCTCCCGTTATTGACCTTGTCTAGGTGGCCGAAGGCAGAACTCGAAAATCTTTCAATAATTCTTTTTGTTCGCCAGATCGACTGGGTAGGTTCGCCCATCGACGATGAAAATTCCCTCTGAGCAGGTCTTTTTGACGATCAGCCAGCTTTTTCCGCAACCCTGCTGAAGAACTATCTGGGCCACAAAAACGAATCGCAGTTCTAATTCAGTTGACATTGCCATTTCAAAGTGATTGTCTATAAAGCGTTATGAACCTTTTGAACGCTCCCGCTTCAAATGCCACGATTAGTTGGCCAGTGGGCTCAGACGCGTCATATACAGGGTTTACGGCGAATCATGCGGCGAAAAATCATGTCGCCAAAAAGGCCGTCTATATGGCAGCCACCTTCGCAGCAGTGAACACCAAGCGTTCACCCCAGCGGCTCGAGGAGTTACTCACGTAGGACACACCAACGTAGAGAATCCACATCGAGGCCACTGGGAAAATCCCAGTGGCCTTTTTCGTTCTCCAAGCAACAATCAAAAATCCAACCCAACCACAACAGAAATAGAGACCAAATCATGACAATGACACTTGAAGCCCCCATCACCTATCTCAGTGATGCCGCCACCGCACCGGCCCCGAAGAAACTGGCTGCCCGCTGTGCAGACGGCAATGGCACGCTCACTCCCCTGTTCTTCAGCGATGAGAACGTGGACATTGCTCGTGCCAAAGCTATTTGTGCTCGATGTCCGCTGAGTGCTTCGTGCCTTGACGGGGCTCTCGAACGTCTCGAACCCTGGGGGGTTTGGGGAGGTGAACTGATCGACAGTGGTCAGATAGTCCTTGATCGCAGACCGCGCGGGAGACCTTCGGTTTTACCACGGGCCATTTTGGTCATTGACGAAGACCGCACCATTCGCAGCATTGCGAGCGTTAGTGAACAGAGGAGTTACGAAATCGCCATTCGCGTGGCCTAACTCGTGATGTGATCCGACACTCCTCATTATCTCGGTTACGGGCAACGCTTAGACGACCCCGTAACTGCACCGGGAGGTCCCGGTCGTAGTAACCCCCCACTGCGACCGGGCATCCCCGATCCCCATACGAATCTGTGAAATCCGATCAGCCAACTATCCTGTGATGAGTGGCTCAGACACATGTACTTCGACGCTTACGCCCTGTGGCAGTTGCCTTAGTCGCTGCCCTCGCCGCCTCAGCCTCTGTGATTTTGATCCTCGGTGCCCTGCAAAACAACAATGATCAAGATGTCATCCTTGATGAGCCCGGAGTGTTTCAAGAACCAGGCATTGGCACTAACGCCCCAATTGAAGGCACTCCACTCGGCAATGTGATTGTCTCCGACATTGATGGTCAAGAAATCAACACGGCATCTCTCAGAGATGCGGGTCGCCCAATACTGATCAACTTCTGGTTCTCAAATTGTCAACCCTGCAAACGAGAAATGCCCGCGCTCCAAGCGGCCTTTGAGAAATACGCAGACAGAGTGACGTTTGTCGGTATTAATACCCAAGACTCAGCGAAGGTCACTCAGGCATTTGCTCAAGACCTCGGTGTCACTTATCAACTGTGGCGCGACCCCAACGGCAAGATGCTGGTGGCCAATGGCGTTTCAATATTTCCCACGACTTTATTTGTCTCCACCGATGGCACGATCATTAAACAAGTTTCAGGTGAGCTCACTGCAGAAGCGATTACTACCGCCTTATTGGAAATGGGCATTTCATGATCGGAAGTGCCGATCGACTATGGCTGAGTTTCGGCAGCGGACTATTGGCGGCCGTTAATCCCTGTGGCTTTGTCTTATTACCCACCTACTTGATGTACTTTCTTGGAGTCAGTGGACGACCCGGTACTCAGCGCTCAACAATCACACGCGCACTCTTAGTAAGTGGCGCCTTATCGGCAGGATTTATGAGCGTCTTTGTCACCGTCGGTGGCGTGAGCCGACTTTTCACTGACTGGATTAATCAAAACGCCAAATATGTTTCGGTGCTTATTGGAGTTGCTCTTGTTGTTCTCGGTCTTGCGATGTTGTTCGGCTATCGATTGCCATACAGCACACCAAAACTTGATACGGGTCAGCGTGACCGCACCGTTTTCTCCATGTACCTTTTTGGTCTTGCTTATGCGATTGCCTCAATTGGTTGCACCATCGGGCCGTTCTCGGCCACAGTTCTTGGAACCATTGATACCGAAGGTTTCGCCCGAGGAATAGTGGCGATTACGCTTTACGGAGTTGCTATGTCACTATTGATTACAACACTGACTGTGACATTGGCACTCGCACAAGGCGGACTGCTGAAATTGTTGCGATTGAGTATGTCTTACGTTGAAATATTCTCGGCATGTGTGATGATTTTGTCAGGTATGTACTTAAGTTGGTATTGGTTCAACGACATTCGCAATCATTACGATGACGCTCTCACAGGTCGCGTTTTAACGTGGCAAGAAAACATTGCTCAGTCAATTGACGAAAACCGTTTTGTGCTAGCCGTTATCTTCGGCCTCATCGTTGCGTGCGCGATTACTTACACAATCATCAGCCGCCGCCGAGAAATTCCAATGAGCAAATAAGATGCCAATGTTCCGCCAACTCCTTGATCACCCTGACGTCGAAGAAGTCGTTGTCTTACGCGGAGTCACTGAACCGCGTGCGCACAGAATTGGTTTCATGGCATATCACGGTGGCGGACTTGAAGAGATGACCGAAGTGATTGCTATGGCCGCCGCCGGACATTGCGGCGCTAGCTACTATGGCGTCCACCAACCCAAAGGTATGGAGCGACACATTCCTTCCATTGAGGTGTCGCCAGATTCTTCGGAAAATCTGCAGTCATTTATTGATCACGTTCACACCGTGATCACCATTCATGGATTTGGTCGTCAGGGATATTTCTCGTCACTCTTATTGGGTGGTCAAAATCGTCTTTTTGCTGAACATATCGGTGGCTATTTGCGGGCTCACTTGCCGGCATACAACATTGTGACTGATATTGACGAGATCCCCAAAGATCTTCGCGGTTTACATTCCCGTAATCCGGTCAATCTTCCTCCAGGTACTGGCGTGCAAATTGAATTGCCACCGCGTGTTCGCGGCACAACGCCACTCTTTTGGGATTGGGAAGGACCAGCGTTGCCACCGCATACGCAATCATTAATTGCTGGGTTAGCCGAAGCGGTTGAGAACTGGCCTATGGGGCCAAACGTTCAATGATCCACGAATCTGTTGAATCCTCAAGGCGATAACGAAAGCGATCGTGCAAACGATTGGGACGACCCTGCCAAAACTCAAATACCTCAGGGACGAGAAGCCATCCACCCCAATGTGGTGGGCGAGGTACGTCTCCGGTGGAAAATTGCTCACTGAAATCGGCAAAGTTCTTCTCCAAGACCGATCGATCTTCAATTTCTTGACTTTGGGGAGATGCCCATGCGCCTATCTGGCTATCTCGTGGTCGTGAAGCAAAATAAGCATCACTTTCAAATTGCGATAAAACCTCAACTGAACCTCGCACGCGCACTTGACGATGTAAACCGAGCCACGGGAAAACTACGCTTGCTAAAGGCGTACCATCAAGTTGTTGACCCTTAGAACTTTCGTAGTTTCCGAAAAACGTGATGCCTTCATCATCCACCCCACGGGCCAAGACAATCCGCGCATCAGGAAGGCCATACTCATCAACTGTGCCGACCACCATCGCATTCGGCTCTGGCAACTCGGCATCAACAGCGTCGACATACCACGCATGCCATTGCTGAATCGGTGACTCATCTAGGTCTTCACGATGTATCCCAGCAGTTTCGTATTGGATACGACGATCGCGCGGGCTCACGATAATCAGTTCCTCGGTGAGATCCGCTCAAGGCCGCGTGTATACGGCCGCAGTGCTTCAGGTATGACAACGCTTCCATCTGCCTCACGAAAGTTTTCCATGATTGCCGCCCACACGCGGGGTACGGCCAAGGCCGAACCGTTCAGAGTGTGAGCAATGTGCGTTCCTTTTTCACCAGATTTGCGATAACGGATATCCGCTCGACGACCCTGATAGTCGCTAAACCATGAGACTGACGAGACCTCAAGCCAACTATCGCAACCCGGGGCGTACACCTCAATGTCAAAACTTCGATGATGGCTTTGACCCATATCGCCAGTGCAGATTTCAATCATCCGATATGGCAAACCTAAACCAGCGATCAAGCGCTCAGCGCGATCACGTAACTCAATCAACATGGCTGGCGAATCTTCGGGGGTGCACAAGGAAAATATTTCAACCTTGTCAAACTCGTGGGCGCGCAACATACCTCGTGTATCACGACCCGCAGAACCTGCTTCACGGCGATAGCAGGATGAGTACGCCATCAGACGCATCGGCAATTGTGCTTCGTCCAAAATCTCGCCAGAATACATTGACGTCAAAGGAGCCTCGGCAGTTGGGATGCACCACAGATCGTCACGTTCAATGGCGTATGCGTCCTCGGCAAACTTTGGCAACTGACCGGTTGCGGTCAACGTGGCTGTAGTCACCAGTGATGGTGGACGAATTTCTTCAAAAGCATCTGCATTCATATCGAGCGCGTACTGACATAACGCGCGCGACAGCATTGCTCCTGCACCGCGCTGCATCGTAAACATTGCACCGCTCAACTTGACTGCGCGCTCGTTGTCGAGAATGCCCAAATCTTCAGCAACAATCCAATGCGCAACTCTTTGATGTTCGGAGAATGTTGTCGGCAGATTAATCGGACCCTTAATGAGCGGGTTGTCCTGATCATTGACTCCGTCAGGGGCATCACCATGAGGCACGTTCGGTATGCGCAACATGATGTCACGTAATTGACCCTGAACAGTTTCAAAGGCTTCGGCTAAAGCCTTCTCATCATCACCCAGAGTGCGACTCTCGGTTTGAAGTTTCTCGGCGGCTTCGTTCTCACCATCGCGTCGAGCTGCGCCTACTAATTTAGATAGTTCGTTAACTCGCGCACGACTGGCGTCGCGTTGAGCGGTGATATCGCGCAATCGACCGTCGAGGGCAATGGCGGCGTCGAGTTGTTCAATAATCTCTGGCTTACCGCGCCGAGTGAGGGCAGCCTTCACGGCAGCAGGGTCGTTTCGTAATAAACGGACATCAATCACAGGAACATCAGGTTATCCCGATGGGAGTTGCCAAGCCCTACGACTAAAGTCAGAACTGTGAACCGCGATCTTTCCCCACTCAAAGATCCCCCGTCATTGAGCCGGATTGATCGAACAGAACCCACGCTCGTTGTTGAGCAACTGTGTGTGCGCTACGGGGACCTTTTGGCTGTTGACAACATTTCATTCTCTGCCCGAGCGGGTCAAGTGACAGCGGTTCTCGGGCCCAACGGTGCGGGTAAAACAAGCACAATTGAGGTCTGTGAGGGTATTCGCAAGGCCACCAGTGGGCAGGTCCGGGTCCTGGGTCTTGATCCGGTCAAAGATCGCCGAATTCTCGCCAAAAAGATGGGCGTGATGCTCCAAGAGGGCGGCATTTACCCGAGTGCCCGAGCCATTGATGTCGTGCGCCAGTACTGCGGCCTTTATGCAGTTGGCCAAGACAAAGTTTCGGCACCAGACGAACTCCTTGAGTTGGTCGGTCTCAGCGAGCGACGACGCTCCCCTTGGCGTCGATTATCTGGGGGCGAAAAACAACGCCTCTCATTAGCTTTGGCTCTAGCTTGCCAGCCTCACATTATTTTTCTTGATGAACCAACGAGTGGAGTTGACGTGAATGGCCGCACAGCCATTCGCCAGATCATTCGCCGCTTAGCCGATCAAGGATCAACAATCATTCTGGCGACTCACGAATTAGATGAGGCAGAAAAGATGTGCGATCGGGTCGTGATCTTTGATAAGGGCAAGGTCCTTGTTGAGGGAGGCCTTGACGATGTTCGTAGGGCGCGTCGTACCGTGCGATTACGCACTGTGCGCCCTATTGACCTCACCGATATGCCCGACAACTTGGCCGGCTGGCTGATCGAAGACGCCCCTTGTGATTACAGCATTGAGGACGCTCCGCAAGGATTAATCGCGGCCCTCGCAGTCTGGCTCTCCGAACGCGGTGTTGATGTTGTCGAACTCAGAACTGGTATGGCCAGTCTTGAAGACACTTTCAAAAAGCTCACGGGGGGTGCGCCGTGAAGACTTCAACTGGTCCGTTGCGAGCCCAGTTGCGCGCCGAGCTACAGATCTTGGCGCGCAATGGCGAACAGTTATTACTCACACTGATTATTCCCGTGATGCTGCTTGTGTTCTTTGGGATGACTGATGTTTTGCCCACAGGCTTTGACGACCACATGGATTTTCTCACTCCTGGCGTTATCGCTCTAGCGATTATGAGTAGTTCGATGGTCAGCCTCGGTATCGCTACAGGCTTTGAACGCAGTTACAAAGTGCTCAAGCGCTTAGGGGTGACTCCACTGGGGCGTCCACGATGGCTCATCGCAAAAGTGGTCACCATTTTGGTCGTGCAGTTCATTCAGCTTGGCATCCTGATTCCTGTGGCATTACTTCTTGACTGGCAAGCCGATGATGCTCAATGGCTTGTGGCTATTGGCGCGGTTGTCACTGGCAGCATCGCCTTTGCTGGTCTTGGTTTATTCATTGCTGGGCGCCTGCGGGCTGAGGTCAACTTGGCAGCCCAAAATGGTCTGTATCTATTGCTTCTTTTACTCGGTGGAATGGTCATACCTTTTGACAAGTTGCCAGATCCTGTAGCCGCAGTCGCAAAGTGCTTACCGTCGGGGGCCCTCGCCGATGTCTTGCGAGACGCTCTCGTGAATGGCGGTGATCGCCCAGCGACCTCATGGCTGGTTTTAGGTATCTGGGCGCTTGTTACACCAGTGCTGACTGCACTTACCTTTCGCTGGGAATAGTTCTCAGCGGTTATTGGGCTCTGGATGCGGAGGTGTTTCGCTGAAAGCCCGTTCAACATCGGCGGTGGTCAACTCTTCTTCTTTTCGAACGTAAGCACTGTCATTTTCACGTCGGAAAGTGAACACGAAATTCCTCATGAACATCACTCCGATGATTGTCCAAAGGTACGCAGAGCCTCCAAGTTTCATCATTGCCCCAGCGATTTGCTGATCGTCGCCGATTGAAATGCCCCAAACCCGAACAGGAATGTTGTAGTGCTTGTACACAACTCCTTCAGCGAAGGTCAGCCAACCGGCCGGCACAGTCGCCACCACACTATTCAAAAATAAATAAATCATCTTTGACATCGGCGTGAGATGAAATTCTTTGATCGGTCCGCACACTGGCATCCACATCAGCATTGATGACAGCACTAACAAAATATGCACCGTGTAATGCAACGGTCCGTTGGAAACCGAAGCATTCACAACACCAGGAATATGGCTGACCATTAAGCCCACATTGAATAAGAGCGCGGCGCGTACTGGGTGGCACATAAACCTCAAAGCCCGATAAGCCCGCCCCTCACCGACGAGGGTTCGAATAAACCACTCAGGGATCGCAAGAATCAGCAGAGGTGGCATGAAGTAGGTCAAACACATGTGTTGAAACATGTGCACGCAATACAAGTACTCTTCAGCAATGTCATGCATTGGCCAGTCAGAGGCGAACCACATGATCGCCATACCGGCGATAAAACACGCCAACTGACGACGACTGACGACAGCCTCACCTGCCGGAACTGCTCGGGGCCCGAGCACACGCACAACGTAGATGTACGAAGCCACCAGCGAAGCAATCAATAACCATATTTCAAGATGCAACTGGTAGCGCCATGGGTCGACGACAACTTCGCCGATCACGAGAAATTATCCTTGCTTCAAGAAGAACTTAAACGTCGCCAAAAAACCACAATAAACGGCGATGGCGAGTAGCAGTCCTGCGTAAAAAAGGTAACTGAAAATCTTGTTATCAAACTTCAAATGCATGAAGTATGAGACAACCGTGACAAATTTAATGGTCATCAGAATCAACAATGTCGGCATAAAGAACGGACCGAAATCGACGTAGTAAGTCGAAACTTCGATGGCCGTTAATGCCGCAAGAATCAAGGCTATGACAATGTACTGCTTATCGGACAAACCATGATGCTCAGCCTCATGGCTCTCAGTGGTTTCTACGTGTGTGGTGGCGCTGCTCATCGGACGCTCCTCAGGACGGAATCAAATAGACGAGGGTGAAAATGATGATCCAAATAATGTCCACAAAGTGCCAGTACAAACCAATGAGTTCGACAACTTCAGCTTTATCACCAGGAATACGATTGTTGCGATTCATCCCAACGAGAGCCATCAACATAATGATTCCGACTGAGACGTGGACACCGTGAAAACCGGTGAGAGCATAGAAACTTGAACCGAACAAACTGGTCGTAAATCCTAATCCTTCGCGGTAGAACGAAGTGAACTCATAGACCTGACCGCCAACGAACGACGCACCCAGAAGGGCCGTGATCGTTAACCACAGATTGGTATTGCGGTCGTCTTTGCGTTGCGCTGAGGACACGGCTAGAACCATAGTGAGCGAACTCATCAGCAATACGAAAGAGCTCACTGAGGTGAACGGAATGTCAAAAATGTTGTTCGGCTGTGGTCCAGAACTCACTCGCCCGCGATACAGCATGTAAGTCGAAATGAGTCCACCAAAAAGCAGACATTCCGAACCGAGGAACATCCACATCCCCATCTTGTTATTTGACAGGCCAGTTGACGAGGCATGAGCAACATGACTCACGCCATGATCACGAACAATCGCTGATTCAGCCATGTGGCACCAGCTCCTTCGTATGGCCGTCTCCGTTACCAGATGCGGGCGGATCAAAATCTTCGTCAGGTGATGTTGCTGGCTCCATCGCCCAGCCAAACATGGTCAGCAATACCATCGCTACCCCAACCGCCAACAACATCCGGTTGAAAATCACACCGTAACCAATCACTGGCAAAGCCAATGCCAACAAGATCGGCCAATACGAGCGCGAAGGCATATGAATGTGCTCATCGGGATGGGCGTTCAATTCGGCCATCACTTCTTCTGCCGAATGTACCTGGCTCACCGAGTGAGTTGCTGAATTTTGCTCATACTTACGATGGAAGAACTCATCAAGATGGCTGATCTGAGGTATCACATCGAAGTTGTGCTCTTTAGGAGGACAGTCGGTCATCCACTCCAATGTGCGAGCATCCCACGGATCATTCGAAGCCAAGGCACCCTTCTTTATCTTGTGGGTATAAAAAATGTTGATGATGAAAAACAGAATGCCGATTCCCAAAATAAACGAACCGATAGAAGACACTCGATTCCAAAAACCAAAGTTGAAAAAGCCTTCACCGGCTCGCGCTTTGGTCCACACGAACATACGACGCGGTTGACCCTGCAATCCCAAAATGTGCATCGGCCCAAAGGTCATATTCATACCAACGACCATCAGCCAGAAGTTCCATTTACCAATGCTCTCACTCAATTTGCGACCAAATATCTTTGGCCACCAATAATAAAAGCCTGCGAAGAGTCCAAACACTGCGCCACCGAACAACACATAGTGAAAGTGAGCCACGATGTAGTAAGTGTCGGTTTGTTGAGTATCACTTGGTGCCACAGCGTGCGTTACGCCAGAAAGTCCACCGATAGTGAACTGAACAACAAGGGCAATGGCGAACATCATTGGAACGGCAAAGGTCAACTTGCCACCCCACATCGTCATTACCCAGTTGACAATTTTGACACCAGTTGGAACGGCGATCGCCATAGTCGACATGGAGAAAACAGTGACCGACACCGGACCCAAACCAGAAGCGAACATATGGTGCGCCCAAACTCCCCAGCCGACGAATCCAATCGCCGCGCCCGACATCGCCACGATCGGATAACCGAACAATGGCTTCTTGGAGAACACTGGAATGACTTCACTGACAATACCGAACGACGGCAAAATCAAAATATAAACCTCAGGATGCCCAAAGATCCAGAATAAATGTTGCCATAGCAATGGATCGGCTCCAGATGCCACGTCAAAGAAGGTCGCATCAAATGATCTCTGAAAGGTCAATAAGAACAAGGCCACGGTGATCACGGGAATAGCGAACAACAACAAGAACTGAGTCACCAATACCATCCAGGTAAAGATCGGCATACGCATCATCTTCATGCCAGGTGCTCGCATGTTGAGAATGGTCACAATCAAATTGATCGCACCTGTCAGGGAAGCGATACCAGTGATCTGCAAACCCATTGTCCAGAAGTCAACGCCGTGACTCGGGGAAAACAAGGTACTGCTATTCGGGGCGTACATGAACCAACCGCCGTCGGCACCGCCACCCAAAAACCATGATGAGTTCAAGAACAAACCACCAAAAAGGAAACACCAGAAACCAAAAGCATTGATGCGAGGGAAAGCCACATCGCGGGCACCAATTTGCAGTGGTATGAAGTAGTTAGCAAAAGCTGCCGCCATTGGCATCACGAACAAGAACACCATCGTCGTGGCATGCATCGTGAACATCTGGTTGTACTGATCGGCGTTAAGAACTTTTCCGTCGGGGGCAATAAGTTGCAGACGAATGAAAAGGGCCTCAACTCCACCAATCAAGAAGAAGACGAATGCCGCCACTCCGTACATGATGCCGAGTTTCTTATGATCAACAGTCACTACCCAGTCGCGCCAACTTGATGACGCGGCAGGTCGCTTAAAAACACCGAGTGCCTCACTTGGCTTCACGCCGACGGGCACAGCACCCGCAATAGCAACCTCGGTGGAGGGACGTTCGATGATGGTCATCTGATTGTTCTCCGTTATTTCCGCTCAAGTAAATAAGCCACAATGACATTAATTTGATCTTCTGTTAATCCGAGGGCTGGCATACCACGATATTTGCCCCCGGTCGGAGCCAAGTTTTCAGGATTTGCATACATTGGCTTCTTCAACGGAGCGTTACGCAACCATTCGCGTAGATCTTTCTGATTCAAACAATCAGTAGTTACGCCTTTCAGGTATTTCGCACCGAAAGTGGCAGAGTCAGATTTCCAGACATCGCCACGACATTCAGGAGTCAAGAGATCCCACGAAGCCCCAGCAAATGTGTTACGGGTCATCAAATTGGTCAGGTTCGGTGCCGCACCGGAGACTAGGTACTGATCTGGAGCAGAAATAATTGGGGTTCCATCAGTGTTCAACAAACCATTGACTTGGTGGCAACGACTGCATTGTTGAATGAACACTCCTTCGCCCTCGGCAGCCAAAGTTCCCGCTTCCGGCGAGGTGTATGCCTCAAGTTGGTTCGCAATCCACGCGTCGTAATCAGCACGTGAAAGCACTACCGCTTCCATGCGCATGTACGAATGAGACAGACCGCAGAACTCGGTGCACTGACCCGCATAAATACCAGGCTTTGCGCCCTCGAGGCGCAGCAAGTGCACGCGCCCAGGAACGCTGTCTTTTTTACCGTTGAGCTTGGGGATCCAATAGGAGTGGATGACATCGCGACTCGTGACCCGTAATAACACTTTGGTGTTTTCGGGGATGACGAGTTGACCTGAAGTCACGATCGGAGCGGTAATGCCGTACTGCTCGGCATTCGAACCGACGGCCGGATAGTCATACTCCCACCACCACTGTTGACCCGTGACGTTGATAGTCATTTCAGTGTCGCTGGTCTTAGCCAACTTGAAAATCGTTCCCGCCGTTGGAATTGCCACGCCAAGGAGAATCAATACCGGAATCACCGTCAAAACAATCTCGACAACTGGCTTTCCATGAGTTTGCTCGGGGATTGCTTGGCCACGATCGCGATAGCGCCAAATAACCCAACCAACTGCTACAAAGACAATGACGCCGACAACACCCGCAACATAAAACACTGGGCGCTGCAAATTATCAATACGCTCAGCGTTGGGACCGGCGGGCTGCCAAGTGTCCTGCGGTGCATCTTTTGCGCAACTAGCCAAAAATGTCAGAGCCGAAACAGCGAGTGAGGCCTTGACGGCAGTACGCCTACGACGCAGATTTTTCATCGGCTCACTGACTCGTTCTTTCATACTTCCAACGGTACTCATGTTCTCAGTTCAGTTCTCTATGTGGGGCTAGGTGACTCACGGCACCGAGACCTCAATGGACGAGTCCTCGATGCCGGAAACAACGATGTTGTAGGGGCTCAGGGGATTGGCGTATGAAGGTTTAGGAATGCGAACCTGAACCGCTTGCTGCCCACCCTCGCCAATTAAAGCGGTGCACGCCTGCAACTTTGAATCTCGCTTGACCCCGCCGCCGAGATCTTCAACGACACTGCCGTAATTTAGGATCATACGATGTTCCCCGGCTGATTCGTTGCGGAACAGAATGGTCAGGTTGTACGAACGTTGCAAGGTGATCGCCGTCAGCGGTTCAGGAAATCCGTCCATCTCGGCATACAACTTGCCGTCTTTAAGAATGACCGTGGCAGCGATACTGCTCTTGGCAGACACCCCGCGACTCGCACTCGCGTCATACTCTTCGGCTTCTTCACCACAAGGATGGACCGCATAGTGATCGTATTTTGAAGCATCCGTCAGTTCTTGACGCTCGCCACTTAATGCTGCAGCCAAACCAACACCCGTCAAAGCCACGATTGCTACAGCACAGATGCCGCCAACTAAACGCTTACTGACACCGCGACGGACTGAAACGAGTGATCCACCGATCAGAATCAAAGTACCTACGATGGCAAAAATAATGGGGCCTGACTCACTCGCAACCGACAACATGATGCGCGAGAACGAAAGCACAATCACAGCAATAAGTAATGCGCCACCAACTGGGATCTCTAGAGGATGTACAACCCAGCCACGTACTTTTTCGTTGTAGGCGGCGTTAGCAGACGCACGATCACTCCAGTTTGAAATCATCCATTCGCCAAACATGGCGATCGACAGAGCAATACCAATTTTAAAAATTCCTGGTGAACTGATAAGACCAACGACAACCACACCAAGAGAAAATGCCGAAGCAAGCGGCCACCAACTGTTACCCGCACTGCCCTGAGCCGCAGGAGCGGACGCATGAGCCGCAGTATCAGTGGAGAGCACATGCCCATCGCGGACATACGAGGCAATACCACCGAGAAACATCAACGAAATTGCCAAGAAGATTAATGCGACTGAACCGAGCGAACTGCCGTCATGGGCGATGACCCACACAAAGGCTCCGACAAAAGACAATGTCCCAAGTCCATAGAAAAGTTTTGAGCTAGTTGTAATCATGATTTAGTAACCATCACTTTTGCACATAGACGACAAACCACACCGCGCAAAACGCCGCCGTTAGGAAGTACCAATAGAGAGCATGGGCCGACAAGAGTTCAACATCTTTGCTGCGACCACCCAAATACCGAAAAGCAGCAACAGCGGTGTACAACAAACCAGATAACAGCAAGGCCGTCATCGTGCCAGTGGCCGCATAGAACATCGAGTGGAATGCGCCATCACGAGCGGCGACTCCCATCTGAGTCCATATAAAAATCTGCGCATTCAAGATTGCAAACGTCATCAGCGCTGAAACGCTGAGTGCCAATCCGGTGTGCGGGCGATCATTGCGCTTTGCCGAATAGACAGCCCATTGAGCCATGACACACACCACGAAGAAACCCATCAACATCATGTTGGCCGCTGTCTCGGGAACGACGATCTTTGCCGGCATCCAATCCTTGATCAGTCCTCGCTTGAGGGACTCGCGAACGGGTGCATCGGCACGAAACTTCAGCCATGTGGCCATCATTCCGCCGATCAACATCATTCCAGCAGCGCCAGCAACGGCGGTTCCAACAAAAACTTGACGGCGCGGTGCTGGTTGAGGAGCAGCGGGTAAAGCGAGCATCAGGCACCCTTTCCAGTTGAGGTGGAGGACTTCATATCGGCATAGGGACTTGACGACCCAACAACGGCAAGAGAGGCAAAGTTCTCAAAAGGTGGTGGCGAGGTGGTAGCCCATTCGAGAGTGCTGCCATCCCACGGATCGTCACCGGCAGTTGTACCGCTAGTGAAACTTTTCAAAGCAAGAGCGATGAAGGCCGCGGAAACTAAAAGCATCAAAACAAATCCACCACAAGTTGCGATGTTCCACAGATCTTGTGGACCGCTGTAGGCAAAACCATTCACCAGTCCACTTGGTTGATCTGCGAAGCCAGCAACCATGTACGGCAGCGAGCCCAGAAGAGTGGCAATAAAACCGAATAAAGCCAAGGGGATCGCCGCTTTGTCGGGAATGCTCCGTCCCCACAATTTAGGACCCCAATAACAGATGCCGCCGAAGGCAATCAGCACTGCGCCGAATGTGACTGCCACATAGGTGCCAGCTTCGT
Organism: Actinomycetes bacterium; assembly: GCA_037147055.1. Lineage (GTDB taxonomy): Bacteria > Actinomycetota > Acidimicrobiia > Acidimicrobiales > Ilumatobacteraceae > Casp-actino8. The sequence goes on along the minus strand of JBAWVW010000021.1, from coordinate 3,229 downwards.
AGATCGTTCCCGTCAAGTCAGCATCTTCAATACCGCTCAGAATATGTGCTGCTGCACCTTCAAGAATACCGAGCAAACCAAGCAGAACGAAGGCCAATGGGGCAGCCACTCGGGGTTGAGCAGACTTCAAAGTGAGTAATGACAAACCCAGGACACCGAGCACACCAAGAACTGGAAGAACAGTCAGAAGTAAGAACGGCAAAAGATCGGCAATCTTGTCGCCAGCGTTATCTAAAAACTTGGCGCCTTCCCATGGAAGCGTGACTTTTGTTTGGGTGACTGCCGACAACACCGAAATGCCGACAAGGCCGACAGCGACGAACGCTGCTGGGCGTTGAGCCAAACGTGACCGATTCATCGCCGGTACGACATCGAGCACGATGCCAAGTGCCGGGATTGCGAGGAGATACGTGAACGGTTGCGAGAGTGACCACCCAATCCAGCGGTTGACACCGAAGTTGCCACCAAAACCAAGTCGTGCGTAACGATGATCAATGTAGAGATAAATCGTCGTACCAATCAGAACAGGCATCGCCAAAACAAGCGCCAGTGCTCCGACAAAAGATGACCAGGCGAATAAAGGTGCTCGCAAAATTCCCATGCCTGGGGCGCGATTTGTCAGCACACTCACAACGATGGAAATTGCGGCTAGTAAAACTCCGAAACCCAACAACACTGACGATGCGAGGTACAGGTCAACAAGATTTGATTCTCCTCCACCGGGGCCACCGTTACCGATGATCGCAGCGATTGCCAAACCAAGACCCGTCAGCCACATCCAAAATCCACTCGCAGCCAAACGTGGAAAAGCGATGGAACGTGCCCCGAGTTGCAAAGGCACAACAGCGATTGCCAAACCAAGAAGAAGTGGAACGACGGCGCCAAAAGTCAATAGGAGTCGCGCCGTTGCCAAAACCTGAGTCGCCGAATTCTCTGAGAGAATTTGATAACTGTCGGCATTGATGCGCTCAAAAGCAATCAACACCGCAAGAACTAAGCCAGCCAGTAAAGCGATGAGCCCAGATCCAATAAAAAGTCTTCCCACCCGCTTGTGATCAGCGGTCGTCAACCATGCCGATACCGACGAGGATGAAGCGTGTACCTGCGAGTTCTGATGGGTTTCAATTAATGTCATTCGAGGTAACTCGCTTCACGCGCAACGAGAGGAATGCGATATTCCTCGGGGGTCTCAAAACAATTTCCAATCTCTGATATTACCCACTTGCTCCTGCTCAGACCGAAATCCCCATGCAACTTTGTGCCGCTGACACACTTCGTACCGCTGACATAGTTGAACCGCAAGGGGTTTAGAAACCATGGCGCACAAATACATCGACCGCCATGGCGACGAAAAGCAAAGTCACATAAGTGATGGAAAAACCAAAGACGCGCATCGCCCGAGCAGCGCTCGGGTTCCGACTGAGATCAACCGTGCTGGCGATGAAGGCCAGGCCTAAAACGAGGGCCGAAACCCAATAAATCGGTCCCAAATTGGCTACTGGCCCCAAAGTGAGGGTGACAGCCGTTAAAAGTACGGTGTAGACCAGCATTTGGCGGATGGTCTGCTTCATCGGCACGACCGAAGGCATCATCGGCACTCCGGCAGCCTTGTATTCATCGGAATGCTTGATTGCAAGGGCCCAAAAATGGGGTGGTGTCCACAGAAATATGGCTATGAACAGGATAAATGGCTCCCAAGACAAAGAATTTTGCACCGCTGCCCAGCCCACGAGGACTGGTACGGCCCCAGCAGCACCGCCAATGACGATGTTTTGCTTACTGGTGCGCTTTAACCACAAACTGTAGACAAAGACGTAAAACAGCGTGGCCGATAAGGCCAAAACGGCAGCCCAGAGGTTGGCGCCCACCCAAAGGACCGTAAAAGCGGCCACTTGCAGGGCTAATGCGAAAATCATGGCGTCTCGAGGAGAGATCAGCCCGGTGACCAATGGACGGGTTTTAGTGCGATCCATCAAAGCGTCGATATCACGGTCAATCACCATATTGATGGCGTTTGCCCCGCCAGCGGCCAAAGTTCCTCCCAATAAGGTCACGGCCACTAGACCCCAAGACGGCCAACCCTGTTCGGCAAGGACCATGGTCGGGACCGTCGTGATCAAGAGCAGTTCAACGACACGCAACTTCATCAACACGATGTAGCCGCCAAAGACCGATGTCGGGACCCGTCGGGCACCATGTGCCGATACACCACCCGGCTTCAGCCGAGAAGGCACTACAGGTCGCGAACCAAGAGACATCAATAAAGAGCGTACGGGAGTGTGAACACATCAACCAACCGAGACAATGAAGGAGTGAAGATACATGGCGTGACTATCGTCGCCGCAGCCCCGGCCACCAAAGAACGTACGGAGGTCGATGAGTCAATAGCGCCCGACCATCCGTGGATCGTTTTGGTCTGGAATGACCCCATCAATCTCATGAGTTACGTCACTTTTGTGTTGCAAAAATTATTTGGCTACAACCTTGAAAAAGCCACTCAACTCATGCTCGATGTTCATGAAAAGGGCAAGGCTGTGGTGGCTAGTGGTCCAAAAGAAAAATCTGAAATGGATGTTTATCGGCTCCATGAACACGGTTTGTGGGCGACTATGGAGAAGGATTCGCTCTAATATGGCGCGTTTCAAACCTCCTTTCGCAGCCACGAAAAAGGGCTTTTCTTTCAATCTCGGTCCCGAGGAGCGCCATGTCGTGCGGCGCCTCATTGGTGAAGTTGGCGAACTTCTCAAAACCTCCGTCGCTGATGACCCAAAAATGGCGCGTCTATTCCCCCCTGCCTACAGCGCCGACGAGGAGGCTGAAACGGAGTATCAACGATTGATGCGCGACGAGTTAGTCACCAGTCGTCTTCACTCCATTCAACAGGTCGAGGAGTTTTTGGCAGACGATTCAGTGAGTCTGCTGACGTTCACCCAACTTGACGCCTTTTCGGCCTCTCTCAACAGCGTTCGCCTGATTTTGGGCACCCTGCTGGGTGTTGGTGAGGCCGATGAGGATCTTGATGATGAAGATCCCCGCACGGACGAGTTGGCGTTGTATAACTTTTTGTCGTGGCTCTTAGAAAATGCGATCCAGGCCCTGATGGATTCGTCTGTCTAGGTGGAGACCGTCGCCCATCCTGTTAGGGTTGGCACGCTCTCAATCGGACGAGTACCTAGCCCCCATCGTCTAGTGGCCTAGGACACCACCCTTTCAAGGTGGCGGCACGGGT